>JAZPXM010000094.1:0-2187 GCA_045543675.1 Acutalibacteraceae bacterium | reverse complement strand
CGCCGTTGTCCTTGGGTGTTGAAACCATGGGTGGCGTAATGACCCCCGTTATCGAGCGCAACACCACCATTCCCACCAAAAAGAGCCAGATCTTCTCCACCGCTGTGGATAACCAGCCGTCTGTTGACATTCACGTGTTGCAGGGCGAACGCGAATTTGCGAAAGACAACAAAACGTTGGGTATGTTCAAACTGGACGGTATCGCACCCGCGCGTCGCGGCGTACCGCAGATCGAAGTGACTTTCGATATTGACGCTAACGGCATCGTAAACGTCAGCGCGAAAGACCTTGGCACCGGCGCAGAACAGCACATCACCATCACTTCCAACACCAACATGTCTAAAGAAGACGTTGAAAAAGCGGTGAAAGAAGCGGAACAGTATGCTGCGGAAGACAAAGCCCGTCGTGAACAGGTAGAGATCCGCAACAACGCTGACCAGATGGTATACCAGACCGAAAAAACGCTGGAAGAAGCGGGTGATAAACTCACCGACGAGGACAAAGCGGACGTTAACGCGAAATTGGATGCGCTCAAAGAAGCACTCAAAGGTGAAGACACCGAAGCTATCAAAGCAAAACAGGAAGAACTCACCCAGGCGTTCTACAAACTGAGCGAGAAACTGTATCAGCAGGCAAATCCCAACGGCGGAGACCAAAACGGCGCTGCCGGCGGTGCGGCACCCGGCGAGGACGGTTTCTACGACGGTAACGTGCAATAAGAAAAACGCACAAAGCATATTCTGATAAAAAACACAATCACTGCGGCTTTTGCCGCAGTGTATTGTGCGTTTAGGTGACAAATATGGCAGAAACGAAACGTGATTATTATGAAGTGTTAGGGGTCGACAAAAGCGTCTCCGAAGCCGATTTAAAAAAGGCGTTCCGCAAGAAAGCAAAAGAATATCATCCCGACCTGCATCCGGGCGATAAAGCGGCCGAGCAGAAGTTTAAGGAAGTCAACGAAGCGTACGAAGTGTTGTCCGATCCGCAGAAAAAAGCGCGGTACGACCAGTTCGGTCACGCGGGCGTTGACCCGAATTTCGGTGCAGGTGGCGGCGGATATGGCGACTACGGCGGCGGTTTTTCGGATATGGATTTCGATATCGGAGATATTTTCTCGTCTTTCTTTGGCGGTGGCGGTTCGCGCCGCGCCAACCCCAACGCGCCTCGTCAAGGCACCGATGTCACAGCGACGGTGTTTATCTCTTTTGAAGAAGCGGCAAAAGGCACGAAGCAGAAAGTGGATGTGCCGATCGTGGAACGCTGTGCCGATTGTGGCGGCACGGGTGCTAAAAAAGGCACCGCACCGCGGGTGTGTAATCATTGTCGCGGAACGGGTCAGGAAACCCGTCAACAGCGCACACCGTTCGGCGTGATGTCTACTCAGACCACCTGTTCGCAGTGCGGTGGTAAGGGTAAATTTATTGACACCCCGTGTCCCACCTGTAACGGTGCAGGTGCCGTGCGCAAACGCCAGTCGGTAGGTGTTAACATTCCTGCGGGTATTGACGACGGGCAGACCATCAGCATCAGCGGTAAAGGAAATGCGGGTGCCAACGGCGGTCCTGCGGGCAATTTGTACGTGCGCGTGTCGGTGCGTCCGCATCCGATTTTTGAACGCGACGGTTTTAATCTGTGGTGTGACCTGCCGCTGACCTTTGCGCAGGCAACATTGGGTGCAACCGTAGAAGTGCCGACCTTGGACGGCAAAGAAGAAATGGATATCAAAGACGGTATCCAGCCGGGCGAAATACTTACGTTAAAGGGTAAAGGTATTCCGTATCTGAACGGCCGCGGACGTGGCGATATTCTGTTCCGTGTAACGGTGGAGATCCCTAAAAATCTTACCAACGAGCAGAAAAAGTTGTTGCTGGCATTTGATGCAAAAACCAGCGACAAGAATTATCAAAAGCGCCGTTCTTTCTTCGAAAAATTAAAGGATTCGTTTAAGTAAAAAGAAACCACCCATACGGCGGGTGGTCATAGGGATAAAAACAGAGAAGATACACAAAAGCTGTGTGTCTTCTCTTGTTTTGTGGGTTTTTCTCCTGCCTCCCTTGCCTAAAGGGAGGGGGACCGCCGCGCAAGCGGTGGTGGAGGGATATATCCCCCAGTCTTTCGCCTACGGCGAAATCCAGCCCCCTTTAGGCAAGGGGGCCAAGTGCAGCCGCAAGTTTCATCAAATCC
>JAZPXM010000093.1:0-8435 GCA_045543675.1 Acutalibacteraceae bacterium | reverse complement strand
CTCCTAATATGCCGATAAGCATAGATGGCACAAAATAAAACCATACGTGTGCCATTACTTTTATGTTTTTCTTCACAGTAGTGCCCCTTTACAGTAAGTATTCACCCAAAATGTGCGTGACGTCGTATGCGTAGTCCGTATCGGTCCCGTGATGATGTGCATATAGGATTACTTTGCCGTCCTGTATTTCATATAACGCATGCCAATATATGGTATGTGGCAGGTCAAATTGCATTCTAATGTTGTGATAGGTGACCCATCCTGAATATGGGTCATCGTCACTCTCTAATTTATTCGGCGTAGGGGTGCCGTTTTGCGGATTGGATACAAATTGACAAAATTGCTTGAGCGTTTCGATGTCTGCCACAATTGTTACACCATCATTAGACAACAGCGCTTTGGGCATCAACCATTCTAATGGCTCTCGCGCATCTGGATGCATAATTATACGGGTTACGGAATTGTTCTCCCAAAAGTCCGTGTACCGTGTAGCAAACAAAAAATGATTTGGATCCAATCCGTCGATTTGGTATAGAGTGAGTAATTCGCGTGTGCGCAGATGAGACCGTTTCCCAACATCCACCGTCCGAAAAGTATCGGGTATATCGTTTCGGCGAAGTTGTACATCGCAATGGTAATTGACAAGCACATTGTTCTCAAATGCTCTATCTATTTTTCGTCCCCTAATGCACGAAAAAACGATTACCCCACACAGCGGAACAACCAGCAACAAAGCACAGATTCTTTGCTTGCTGTCTTTTGAACGTTTGTAATCTTCAAACAAACGAATTCGCTTGCTTGCTGTCAGCAAAGAAAGCCAAAAGCCCACGAAAGCACCGGCTGTACAAAGCCAAACGGCAACGAGTATTTCCGACGGTAACGGGGACGTAAGCAAAAAAACACGTATTGCACATGCATACATCCAAGTTACAGCAACTAAAATAGCCGTCGAAAACGTACTATGTTCAGGATTTAGCCATGCCCACACAGCATCGCACAATACCAATACCACCACAATGATATTTGCTGTTTTTATTTGGTTGAGATGCCATATAACGAATATCGCAAATGTCTTAAGCAGAAAAAGAGAAATGTAGTACGTTGTTCTTTGATATTTGCTCACTACTTTGTCACCGTCCTCCTTGACTTGCCTATAATGGAACAATGTTGGTTTCTTGGATGTTTAGACCTGTTGTGCTCGTGTTACCACTAATCAAACGTTTTATAAATGCATATGCTAGTATATTTTGACCGTTTTCAGGCGTTACGGGATTGTTTGAAAGATTCCCATAGAGTCTGGAATGCGTTTGTATAGCGAAAAAGGTTTTCTCTGAAAAGTAGTTGTTTATAGCTGCACTATATGATAGAACGACACCATCTCCCGCATTACACAGCGCAAGCTCAAAAGTTTCTGTAAGGGTTCCCTTTAGGTAATTGATATTTTCAATGGTTGCAAATCCTTCACCTATGATATAATAAGTATCAACATAGTTAGAAATATGTATCGTTCCCGTTACCCCTTTTTCTTTCTTGATTGTATTATACCAAAAAATCCATATTTTGTCAACAAATGTCCATAATCAAGATGCGTATCAATAACAATTATGACATGGCGTAAATCCACGTTTTACAGCTTCAACTTCCAATAACTGTTCCGGCTCTTTCATATTACTGCACCGGGGGGAAGTGTGGTAGCGTGTTCCGCCTTTTGTGGAGACCCAAACCCACGCAGTTGTTTTGTAAGTGTGTTCGTGTGTAACACTGTTTTCTGCTTCACGGGTAGGGTAATACACGATGTTGGTACTTTTTGTACTACTAAAAAACACGCCCGCCACAAGTACAACAACGCAGAGAAAAAGAAGAATGGTTTTAACTGTTTTATCATTCGGCATTATAATCACCTGCTTTAGATAATTTGAGTTATTTCGGGGATAACATATAACCAAACGGTTATATATCGAGGAAAGCGTACCATAGCCGTGTTAATATGTCAATACCAAATGGTTATGGGGGTTGTGCGGGTATGGACAGTTACTATCCACGGTTAAAAGACCTACGAGAAGACCGCGATATGACGCAACAGCAGGTTGCCGATATTCTCGGCATGAAACAATCACAGTACAGCAGATATGAGCGCGGGGTGCGGGATGTTCCAACGGATGTCCTTATCCGATTGGCTAAACTGTTTTCTACATCTGTGGATTACATTCTTGGTATGACAAATGACCCAAAACCGTATAAGAAGAAATGAAACGTTCCTTTGACGATAGTCTCAAGGGGCGTTTTTTGTTTCCCAAATTCCCCCTATAAAAGATTTAAGTAAATATATTGCATTTTTGTGGGGTATCTGCTATACTATACGCTGTGATTTTCCGCGAATTTTGTAAAATGCCCGCGTGTGCCCTAACACAAACCACACGGGTATAGAAATACAGAGATCACGAAATACGGGGTTTAAGGAGTATTTATGGTAAATGAAAAAAGAAAAACTGATAGAATTGGTGGGTGTTACTAAGGCCTACGGCCAGGAACAGGTACTGAAAAATCTCGATTTATACATTTTAGATAACGAGTTCATTACGCTGCTCGGTCCGTCAGGATGCGGAAAAACCACGACATTGAGAATTATCGGCGGGTTTGTGACCCCCGACACAGGCAAGGTGATTTTTGACGGCAAGGATATTACCAATTTGCCGCCGAATAAACGCCAGCTCAATACGGTGTTCCAGAAATACGCGTTGTTCCCGCATATGAACGTGTTTGAAAATATCGCGTTCGGTCTGCGGATTAAAAACACGCCCGAAAATGAGATTAAAAATCAAGTAGGGGAGATGCTGGACTTGGTTGGTCTTGGCGGCTTTGAAAAGCGCGCTGTCACTTCCTTGTCGGGCGGTCAGCAACAGCGTATTGCGATAGCGCGCGCGTTGGTCAATAAACCGCGTGTGTTGTTGCTGGATGAACCGCTTGGCGCATTGGATTTTAAAATGCGTCAAGATATGCAGTATGAACTGAAAAACATACACAAACAAGCGGGCATTACCTTTATCTACGTTACCCACGATCAGGAAGAAGCACTTACTCTTTCGGATACGATCGCGATTATGAATCAGGGTATTATTCAGCAGATAGGTACGCCCGAAGATATATATAACGAGCCGAAAAATGCGTTTGTTGCCGACTTTATCGGTGACAGTAACATTATGGACGGCATCATGGTGCGGGATTGTCTTGTAAACATTTTCGGTGTAGATTTCCCCTGCGTTGACACGGGTTTTGGTAACGATACCCCCGTTGACGTGGTCATCCGTCCCGAAGACGTTATTCTGACCGCGCCTGAAAAGAGCGAAATGAAAGGTATCGTCACCTCTGTCATATTCAAAGGCGTGCATTACGAAATGGATGTGATGGCGCACGGCTACGAGTGGCTTGTCCACAGCACCAAAATGGAGCCTGTCGGCACCGAAGTCGGTATTTACGTAGAGCCGGAAAACATCCAGATCATGCATAAGCCGCGTTCCGAAGATGAGGAGGCGGCAAGTGTTGACGAATAAGAAAAGTATGTGGCTGTCCGGGCCGTACCTTGTGTGGATTGCGGGATTTATCGTTATTCCGCTTATCACCATTGTGTACTACGCTTTTACGACAGCCGCAGGTACGTTTACGTTGGATAATATTGTCGGTGCGGTCACCGACAGCGCAAACCTGAAAGCGGCAGGGTACACCTTGTTGCTGGCGGTTTTGGCAACCGCTATCTGTCTGTCGCTGGCATATCCGCTTGCGGTGTGTCTGGCAAAACTCGGTGCGAAAAAACAACGGGTGTTTATCTTCTTGTTTATCCTGCCGATGTGGATGAACTTTATGTTGCAGATGGTGGCAATCAACGTCATTTTGGAAGACAACGGTATTATCAACTTTTTGTTGTCCTCCTTAGGACTGGGTAAAATGCACGTTGCCAATACCTTTGGGGCTATCCTTATCGGTATGGTGTACGACTATTTTCCCTTTATGTTGTTGCCGATTTACAACACCGTCTCCCGTATCGACCCCGACCTTGTGAATGCGTCGAAAGACTTGGGCGCAGGTGCGGTGCGCACCTTTTTCAAGGTGAGCTTTCCGCTGTCGTTGCCCGGCTTGGTCAGCGGCGTTACGATGGTGTTTGTACCCGCAATTTCCGATTTTGCCATTGCGGAAATGCTGGGCGGCGGTAAGATTATGCTGATCGGTAACGTGGTGGAAATGAGTTTCACTAAGGGACAGTATTACGCCGGTTCGGGTCTGGCGCTGATACTGATGGCGTTTACCATTATCAGTTCTCTTTTGACCGGCGGCGACGCTGAAACAGAAGGGGGTGCCGTGCTGTTATGAAAAAGGCATCTCCTGTTTTCCGCACGGTGTATATTGCACTCATTTTTGTGTTGCTGTATTTCCCCGTTGCCTTGATGATCGCACTTTCTTTTAATAATGCCAATTCGTCGTACGAATGGGGCGGATTTTCTTTCAGAAAATATATCGCACTGTTTGAAAACGAAGCCATTATGGAAGCGCTGATGACCACGCTGGTACTTGGCGTGGTTGCGGCGGCGTTGGCGACGTTGCTTGGTACGCTGGCGTGTGTCGGTTTGCTTGCTATGCGGAAAAAGACCCAAAATGCCATTACGTCGGTCGCGAATATTCCGCTTCTCAATGCGGATATCGTAACGGGCGTATCGCTGATGCTGTTTTTCGCCGCTGTGGTGGGCAGAATGAATGAAGCGACGTTGCTTATTTCGCATATCACCTTGATCTTGCCGTACGTGGTACTCAACGTGTATCCGAAACTGTCGCAATTCGATGTCAGCGTGTATCACGCGGCATTAGACTTGGGCGCATCGCCGCTGAAAGCATTTTGTAAAGTGGTATTGCCGGATATTGCGCCGGGTGTGTTGACGGGATTTTTGTTGGCACTGACCATCTCGTTTGACGATTTTACCATTACGTATTTTACCAAAGGACGGGGTGTTAACACGCTGTCCACCTTGATTTATACCAACCGTATCCGTGGTATTCTGCCGGAATATTACGCCTTGGCGGCATTGATGTTTATTGCTGTGTTGGGCCTTATTCTTGTGATGCAGATTGTCAATATGCGCGCGGATAAACTAAATGAACAGCCGAAAAAAGAACGGCGCTGATTTTTTGAAAAAGGGGGTTTTCACTTTGAAAACTGTTGCGAAACTTATCTGTATTTTGTTTTTGGTATCGCTGCTCTGCGTACCGTTTGCGGGGTGTTCCTCCCCTGAAAAGTTGTATCTCTTTAACTACGGCGATTACATCGATCCCGATGTATATGACCTGTTTGAAGAAGAATACGGTATCGAAGTGGTGGTGGATGAATATGCCGCACCCGAAGATATGTATGCGAAATTTGTGTCCGGCTCTGTGACCTATGACCTTATCTGTTCTTCCGACTATATGTTGGAAAAACTCATTGCCGAAGACCGCTTGGTGCCTATCAATTTCGAAAACATCAGGAATTTTGCCAATATTGGTGAAAATCAGAAGAAAGCGATGCAGGCGTTTGATGCGGATTTGCAGTATACGGTGCCGCATTTTTGGGGTACGGTAGGCATTTTGTATAACACTAAGACGGTAAAAGAAGAAGACGTCAAAACGTGGGATACGTTGTTTAACGGCAAATACGCAGGCCGCTTGATCATGCCTAACAGCGAACGCGACGCGTTTTTTGTGGCGCTGAAAAAATTGGGGTATGATCCCAACACTACCGATAAGGCGCAATTGGAAGCCGCATCCGATCTGCTCAAACAGCAGAAAAAAGATGTACAGGCGTATTTATTAGACGAAGCCGCGCGTGTAAAGATTGAATCGGGTAACGCGGATCTGGCTGTGATTTATAACGGCGAAGCGTATTTGGCTTTTGAGAATAATCCCGATTTGGCATTTGCTGTTCCTGAAGAAGGTACTTGCGTGTGGATGGATGCGTTTGCCATTCCGAAAAACGCGGTGAATAAGACCTACGCGGAACAGTTCCTCGATTTTCTCTGTCGTACGGACATAGCGGCAATGAATTTTGAGTATATCTATTATTCCACACCGAATGCTGCGTTGATTGAAACATTGGATGCGGAAATTTTGGCAGAAAAAGCCATTTTCCCTGCGGATAGTGTACACGACAAAGCGACCGTTCTGAAGTATCTCGGCAAAGAAACCGAAGAACTGTATTCTAAACTGTGGAAAAACGTAAAATCTTAAATCGAAAGAAAGATGAAAGATGCTCGAATATAAGAAGATCACCGAAGTTGCCGATTCGTACGCTACGTTAAAACAGGTTTTTGACATTGACAAAGCGGTGTATTCACCCGAACTTTGCGGTTCGTTTCAAAACCTGAAAAAGCGGTATGATAAATGTCAAGACGCATTTATTCTGGCGTATGACGGCGATGAATTGGCAGGATACGTTACCTTTGTTCTGGCGGGTGACGAACTGTATAAAGAACTGACCGACCCAAACAGCACCGCGATGCGCGACGATGATATCACGCCCGACGAAATCGTGGATTGGCAAGAGGGGCAAGGACACCATCTGTTTATCATTTCTATCGCCGTTCACCCGAAATTCCAAGGTGGCGGTACGGTAAAACTGCTTGCGAAGAGTTTGCTTGATTTCCTGCGCGAAAAGGAAGAAGCAGGGTATCGTATTGACAGTATCAGCGGCTCGGCGGTGTCAGGCGGCGGCGCGTCGTTCCTGCGCCGTTTGCACGCCGTCTATGAAAAAGAAGTGGATGGTGGGTATCTCTATCACCGCGCCACCCGTCCGCAGGTGGAACGGTTACTTAACTATGGGTTGGTTGCTTACGAAAAAACGTATAACAACGATATTTTCTTTTTCCTGCCGATGACGGCGGACGCAGACGCTGATAACGTTCTTGAACGTATGCAGAAAATGCAACCCGATGTAGAAGAAGACACCTATCCCGACGTATATTGTAAATTACTCAATCATCACGTGGAATACGAATGTAACATTCTCGATTCGGGCGAGTTGCAACGTGTGTATCTCGGTAAATTTCGTCTTGCTTGCTATGATGACAACTACGAGATAGAGTTGGATGAGGAAGAGGATATCCCGACCTTGGATTTTGATATTCCCGACGACCCCGAAAGCGGAAAACAGTATTTTTATTCGGATGATTATGAAATTGATGACAAACATCGGAGTAAAAAGCGTATTCTTCACGCGGCGGAAGAAGTGCATTTGTTTGTGACGGCGCATGAACAGTCCGGCATTTATATTGTGACGGTTGCGCTGCCGGACAATCGGTATATTCCGACACAGCTTATTGATCAGATGTCTACCGAACATATGGACTTGTTGATAGACGGTAAGTTGGTGCCGATAGCAACATATATGAAAAAGCATTATTCGCTCAATTTATACGGTGAGTCTAAGTGCGTTGTATGTTTGTCTAATCATCCGAAAAGCCGTACGGAACTTGGCTATTTGCTGGCGGGTGAAACGTATGTCAGCGCGGCGATTAACTATCAGATTCGTCCCGAACGGTTGGATGATTTCTTAAAACCACGTGCGTATTATGATTATTATGACTCATATATTTCCCGTTCGGTGATTGCCTTTGTTTTCAAAGAATATTCACCCGATTTTGCGGTACGTCTGGATGATGAAACATCCGAACTGTTTATTACTGAAATAGTGCTGCTGCAGAATACGGCAGTGGTACGTACCAATCGTCATGTAGCGGAAGAACTGTCTGAAGGCAACGGCATTTCATCCAGAGAAATCGAAAAGTTGTATCTGGAATTTGGTAAGACAATTAAGTTTTGGCGTAGTGATGTATTCAAATATCCGGGTTCACAGCTGGAAGCGGATGAAGTTGTACGCTCTTTCGGTATCAAAGAAGCGCTGGATGAATACTACCGCAACCAATCTTTCCTGGACCGCTTAGTAGAGATACGTAGTGCGATTGCCGTGCGCGAAGCGAAAAAAGTCAGTGAAAAAGCACAGGAAGAGTCCGAACGCGCTTCTAAGCGTATGAATGATATTCTATATATTTTGGCTTGTATAGAGAGTATTTCGATTATTGCGGCGGGCATTATGGCGGTTTTGGGTGCGTATGTCCAAATTGATAATGCCGTTTGGAACGTGTGGATAGAGATATTCTTGACCGTAACGTTGGCGTTTGCCTGCTTCTTGGGATACAAGTTTATCTACCGCCGTAAGATAGAAAAGAAAGAAAAGAAGAAAAAATAACGCAAAAAAGCACGCTGTACATTTGTATTGAAGTAGTCAATAGTTAGTAGACACAAAAAAGGAAAGAATTAAGTTGCCAGTTCAAGCCTGTATTGGACTGGCGGTTTTCTTTTAAGTTTTCGAACAGGGCGTATGTAATTGAAATAGTAAACGGTATCAGCAACGGTTT
>JAZPXM010000092.1:0-12087 GCA_045543675.1 Acutalibacteraceae bacterium | reverse complement strand
ATAGATAGTGCACACTACTTTTAGGCTTTTTTCAATGATATCCGTTCCTTGGCACGAACGGGTGATATATCTTCGATATAATATCGCGATAATGATACATCGCCGGCACGTCTTTTCGAAAAGAAAAGATGTGTTTTTCTTTTCATAACTTATTCTGCACTTATTCTGCGAATAACATTGACAAGCGTTGTTTTATTTTATATAATATTATGAGTATTATATTTATTGTGGGGAGGTGCGGAAATGTTACGTATTAAGGTGGCTGAGATGCCTATAGATATTCAAATGAGCGACAGTTCCTTTATGACAAATCGATTATTGCCCTATGCTGCCGCGGAAAATGAGGCGGCGCAGATGCGTATAGTTTCTAAGACTGTTTCTGATTTGCTGTTGCCCGAAATGGAACATATCCGCACGATTCATAATACGAAGATTGCGCGCTTACCGGACGGCAGATTGTGTCATTATCAATACTCGCCGGCGGACGAACAATACTATCAAATGTCTTGTTATACAGAAGATTTTTCGGATGTGGAAATTACGGTATGCCCGCCGAAAAGTACCACGTTGCGCGGTATCGATTTTGAATATGCGTATACAGGGTTTGATTTTGCTAATCGACTGAGTTATCTCGGCGGTGCGGTATTGCATGGCTCGGCAATTTCCTATCAAGGGGAAGGTGTTATTTTTTCTGCACCTTCGGGTACCGGAAAATCCACCCACACGTCTTTGTGGAAACAGTGCTTTGGAGATGACGTTGTTTTTGTGAATGACGATAAACCTGCCTTACGCTTTAAGGACGGGAAGACACAGATGTACGGTACGCCGTGGAGCGGTAAAACCGACCTTAATACCAATATCTGTGTACCGCTGAAAGCGATAGTGTTTGTGGAAAGGGCGACGGAAAACAGTATTGAAGCGTTGCCTTTTACGGATGCATTGTTCCATATTCGCAACGAATTGGTGCAACCGTATCACGACGAAAAAATCGGCGAAAAGCTGGTTGACGTGATGATACAGTTGGCGCAAACCGTACCTGTATATCTATTGAAATGTAATATGGATCCGCAGGCGGCTTGGGTTGCCAAAAGCGGTATTTTTGATAAAGATAAATAAGAAGGAGAAACGAATATGAAGTTGAAAAGTGGTTTTGTTTTAAAAAGCGTAGGAGATAATCATATCGTAGTGCCCGTAGGCGCACAAACGGTGGATTTTCGTTGTATGATTACATTGAATGAGACCGGCGCTTTTTTGTGGAAATTACTGGAAGCGGAACAGACCGAGCAAACGCTGGTAGCGGCGTTGCTGGAAGAATATGAAGTGACAGAAGAACGTGCCGCAGCCGATGTTGCCGCTTTTTTAGGAAACTTGCGTGATAGCGCGCTTTTGGAGGAATAAGGGTGGGACGTCGTGTTGTAGCCACCCGACTGGAAGACTTGTCTCCTATTATGATGGAATGTATGGCGGCAGGATCGGAAGTCGTGTTGATTGTTACCGGTAACAGTATGCGCCCGTTTTTGGCGAGTTGCCGCGATCAGGTGGTACTGAAAAAATGTGATGTTACCACTTTGCAGATTGGTGACGTACCGCTGTACCGCCGTGCAGACGGACAGTTTGTTTTGCATCGCATTGTGGATATGGGTGCTTCTACATATACTATGTGTGGTGATGCCCAAACCGAGAAAGAATACGGCGTACCGAATAATCGCATTTTAGCGGTTGCGGTCGGATTTTATCGCAAGGGTAAATATGTATCGTGTACGGATTTTTGGTACAAAGCATACGTGCGGGTGTGGATGGTTCTGCGTCCTATTCGCCCGCTTTTGTTAAAAACGATGTATCTGTACAAACGTATTACTGCAAAATTACGTAAGATTTTCAAGAAAAAGGCATGAATGGTATGGGAAAACAACCTGCTCAAAAGTGGATATGGCGCATAGCGCGAAAAGAATGGTTGACCATTTTACTGTTGACCGTTTCAGGCGCGGCTATTTCGCTTAGTTACGTCGTTTTTGCACTGATATCCCAAAAGGTAGTGGACGTTGCAACCGGTGTGCTGGACGGTGATATTTGGTATTACAGCGGTCTGTTACTTGCCGTATTATTGGTGCAAGCAGTGATTGGTATATGTAACCATTTGTTGCAGACCCGTGCAATCGGCAGGATGGAAATCCGTATAAAAGAGAAAGTGTTCAGCAGTCTGTTTCATAAGAAATGGCAGAGTATTTCTCAGTTTTCTTCCGGTGATATTCTAAATCGATTGACGAGCGACGCTCACATTGCGGCGGATACGGTGGCATCTTTGTTGCCGCATGTGGTATCGCTGTTTACGCGTTTAATTGCGGCGCTTGTCGTGCTGATTATTATGGATAAGATCTTCGCGGTGTTTTTGCTGCTGGCAGGTTGTATTTTGTTGATTGTCAGTCGTTTGTATGGCGTGTATATTAAGAAAATACATGCGGCGTGCCAGAAGACGGACGGGGAATCGCGGTTTTTTATGCAAGAAGGTTTGGAAAACTGGTCGGTGATTCAAGCGTTTCAAGCAGCCCCTTGGACATTTCGTCGGTTGGGTGAATTGCTGAGAGTTAACTATCGTCATAAAATGCGTCGTTCTCGTATTGGCAGTTTTGCCAATACAGCAATGTACTTATTATTCTCCGGTTGTTATTACATTGCACTCGCTTGGGGTGCCTGGCGTTTGGCGGCGGGGGTTATTACGTTTGGTACGCTGACCGCTTTTTTACAGATTGTCCAGCAGGTGCAGACACCGTTTAGGGGTATGTCGGGCATTTTGCCGCAGTATTACGGTATGCTGTCTTCCGCAGAGCGGTTGATGGAATTGGAAGATTTAGAAGATGAACCGCTTGCGTTGCCCCAAAATATGATGCCGACTTTTGAAAGTATTTGTGTGCGTAACCTGTTTTTCAGTTATGATCGTGACTTGGTCTTTGAAAATGCATCAGTTACCATTCATAACGGAGAATTTATAGCGTTAGCAGGCCATTCGGGAATCGGAAAAAGCACGTTTTTGAAACTGCTTTTAGGTTTCTTGGATGCTGACAGCGGAGAAATAGTTTTTAAGACGGGCGATGGAGAACTGTCTGTCAACGCATCGACACGCGGATACTTTTCCTATGTGCCGCAGGGAACGCTGTTGCTTTCTGGAACCATTCGGCAAAATGTTGTGTTTGGTTGCACTGATGTCACCGATGAACAGATTTGGGAAGCGCTGAAAATGGCGGCGATGGATGACTTTGTCCGTGATTTGCCGCAGGGATTGGATACGCTCTTGGGTGAACGTGGTCTTGGATTGTCTGACGGACAGTTACAACGCCTTGCTATTGCGAGAGGTGTTTTGTACGATGCGCCGATTTTGCTGTTGGACGAAGCAACGTCTGCTTTGGATGAACCAACGGAACGCTTGGTATTGTCCAATCTACGTACATTGACCGGCAAAACATTGATTTGTATTTCTCATCGCCCGGCTGCGTTGCAGGCGTGCGATAGAGTGCTGTATGTGCATAACGGACGCTTAGAGGAGGCGCAAAATGAAAAAAAATAAGGTGCTTCGTGCAATTTTGCTGATATTGATCGTTTGTACGGTCTTGTTTATATGGGCACAATCTTGTCTGGGAAAAACAGCATCTTCTAACCAAAGCGGGTGGGTGCGGGATTTTTTGCAAAACACGGCCGATTTACTTGGTCTGCCGATTGATGTTAATGAACATACTGTACGTAAACTTGCGCATTTTTTGGAGTTTTTCCTTTTAGGTGTTGAGGTGACATTGTACGGTGTTATCGGCGGAAAGCCCGACCGCCGAGACGTTTTGTGGATGCCGGGTACGGTTTTTCTGATTGCTTTTGTGGATGAAACGATACAAATCTTTTCCAAACGCGGTCCTGCTATTGCCGATGTATGGTTGGATATAGCGGGCGGCGTTACAGCTATGCTGTTGGTATTTGCGTTGTATTATCTTATTTCTGCATGTAGCAGAAAACGCGGAAGACGCAGTTAATGTAAAGAAAGTGAAAGAGGATGCAGTATGCAAAAAATTGATTTTCAAATGATATTAAAACTGTTATTGTCCAAACTGCACTGGTTGGCTGTGTTTGCGGTGGTTGGTGCGCTGTCTCTGGGTTGTTTTGCAAAATTCTGTATGCCGGAGAAATATACCAGCGGTGTCTCAATGTATGTTTCTAACATCGCTGATGCGGCACAACAGGAAGCCGCGGCGACATACAGTAACTTGACATCTTCCGAATGGTTGGTTCTGACATATACTGATGTTTTAAAATATAGTGCATCCTTGGAAAAAGTTTTACCGCTATTGAGCCGTAATATCACGGTACAGCAACTTTCTAAAATGGTAAGTGTGACAGGTATTGAAGATACGGCAATGATGCGTATACAGATTACTGCGGACGATCCTATGTTTGCGGCAGAGGTATGCAATGCGCTGGCAAGTATAGCACCCGAAATTTTACGGAACGTGGAATCCGGTTCTGTGCGTGTGATAGGCAAGGCGCCATATGGCGTTAAAACATCACCTAACATTCCGCGTATGGCTGTGATAGGTTTACTGCTGGGATTGCTGTTATCTGCACTTGTTGTTGTGTTGTTGTATTTGGTGGATAATACGGTAAAGACCGAGGCGGATTTGAAGAGCAGATTACAGGTGCCGGTACTCGGTACTATACCTGAGTTTGAACAAGAAACGAAAGGGGGAGGCAAAGATGCCTAAGAGCAACGGGAAGAAAACGACCGTTGGGAATTCTTTTGAAATTGTAGAAGCATATAAGGCCCTGCGCGCGAACTTGTTGTTTTCGCTGGCTTCTTCTCCCCAAAAAATCATCTTGGTGTCCTCATCTGAGCCGAGTGCAGGCAAATCTACCACCTGCAGTAACTTGGCTGTATTGATGGCGCAAACGGGAAGTCGCGTTTTGTTGGTGGACGCCGACCTGCGTAAGCCTACCTTGCATAAACATTTCCACGTTTCCAAATCTAACGGTTTGACACGCCATCTTATTAATTTGGCCACCTGGCAAGAGGTGGTACAAAAGGATGTTGCGCCTAACTTGGATTTGATAACGTCAGGTCCTATTCCGCCTAACCCTTCGGAATTGCTTGGTTCGGCGCGTATGGCACAGTTTTTAAATCAGGTCTCGGAAGAATATGCTTATGTATTTATCGATACACCACCCGTCAATGTTGTGACCGACGGCTTGGTGTTGGCGGCACGTGCGTCCGGTACGATTTTGGTTTGTCGGCAAAATGTTACTACGTACGACGAGTTGTCGGAAGCGGTGCAAAACATTGAAAACGTAAACGGTAATCTGCTGGGTGTTGTTATCAACGATTATAAGCGTCTTGGTACGGAACGCAAGAGACAGTATTACTACAAAAAATATGGATATGGGTATGGTTATGGAGCAACGCATAAAGATTGATTTTCATACACATATTTTGCCTGCAATGGATGATGGCTCTAAAAACGTGGAAATGTCTTTTGGAATGCTTTCCGCTTTAAAAGAACAGGGCATAAATACCGTTCTGCTTACCCCGCATTATTGTGCTGACCAAGAAACAGTGGCAATGTTTTTACAACGCCGTACGGCGGCAATGAATGCATTGCAGGCGACGGGGGAATTACCGCTGAAGACATTGCTCGGTGCGGAAGTGCATTTGATACGAGAACTGGCAGATGTACCGGATATTCAGGAGTTGCAGGTAGGCGACAGCGACTATATATTGCTGGAAATGCCGTATTTGCCGATGGCAGAATGGATGGTAGAAACTATCGAAAACGTGTATTATCGCCACGGATGCAAACCACTTTTAGCGCATTTGTCCCGTTATGCGGCTTACTATACCGATGAAGATTTTAATGCGTTGGTTTCATTGCCGGAAGTGGTGGTGCAGGTCAATACGGATGATTTAAAACACCGCTATATCCGAAAACTTGTCAAGAGCTGGACAAAACGCGGTATACCCGTTGTATTTGGCAGTGATTGTCATAGTTTGGGTCATCGCCGCCCGAATTTTGACACGGTTGTCCGCTACACGTCTAAGCTGCGGCGTGGCACTTGCCTTGCGGATAGGGCGAATGCAGTTGCAGAAAAAATAGGTATATAATAAAACACCCATATAGTGGGTGGTCCGAGGGATAAAAATAGAGAGAATGTATCATACGTGGTACATTCTCTCTTGTCTTTTGTAGTCATCTACGCTCACCTCAAACAGAATCTGATAGGTTCCGATCTGCGCCAAATTAAATGAATCCGGTCCGATTCTGGAAATATCGGACCCGCTACTAGGACCATCTTGCGGGAAACTAACGTCAGTTCCAGGGGCTACTGTCGCCGCATTATCGGGTGACATCAGCGCATAAAAATCTGCAAAGCCCAACACGCCGCCGATAGGACCTTGCGGACCGGGTGGACATTTTTGACAATCACATTCACAAGTGCATTCGTCCTCACACAGTCACAAGCCCGTTTGTCATCGTCACAATTTTTCTGTTACTAATTTGAAATTTTCGTCACCTTTTTGATGCAAATTATTCTTTACAAAGACTGAAAAAGCCTGTTATTCCTCAAAAATCGATTTTATGTAAACTAAAGTTTGCAAATTTGTAAACTTTGGTTGATTGACAGCCTTTTGCACACATGCTATAATGTCAGCAATTGAAAATTTCAATTAATACATTTTGGGAGTGGTAGATGTGAAATTAATTATTAAAGACAACTATGATGCGATGAGCGAATGGGCTGCGCAACACATTGCAAACGCTATAAACGGTCATAAAGAAGAACGTCCGTTTGTGCTGGGTTTGCCCACCGGTTCTTCGCCCCTTGGCGTTTACAAGAGATTGATTGAAATGAATAAAGCCGGTAAGGTTACTTTTAAAAATGTAGTAACTTTCAATATGGATGAGTATGTTGGCTTGCCCAGAGAACATGACCAGAGTTATTGGTATTTTATGCACGATAACTTTTTTGATCACATTGATATTCCTGCGGAGAACATTAACATTCTGGACGGTATGGCCGAAGACCCGGAAGCAGAATGTCAGCGCTATGAAGAGAAGATCGCTTCTTACGGTGGCATTGATCTGTTCTTAGGCGGTTGCGGCGTTGACGGTCATATTGCGTTTAACGAGCCGTTCACTTCTTTGACGTCCAGAACCGGCGTGCGCGCTTTGACGGAAGATACCTTGATTGCAAACTCCCGTTTCTTTGATAACGATGTGAATAAGGTTCCGAAAACGGCGCTTTCGGTTGGTGTAGGTACCGTATGCGATTCCAAACAGGTGCTGTTGGTTATCAACGGTCACAACAAAGCCCGTGCATTGCGCCATTGCGTAGAAGGCGGCGTGGATCACGCGTGGACCATCAGCGCGTTGCAGTTGCATCAGGACGGCATCATTGCTTGTGATGAAGCGGCTTGCGGCGAATTAAAGGTTGATACCTATAAGTACTTCAAAGAAATTTACAAAGACGAGAAATAAAATACAACAAAAAAACCGCCCGAATGCAATAGCATTCGGGCGGTTTTTTGCTTTTGGATTTTTGAGATGTATCGGGAAATAATACTTTTACGATGAAAAAGGTGGAGGATAAGATGGAGTCGATCTGGAATAAAAGTATTGAACGCAAACAGTTCGCACCGCTGACAAAGGATATCAAAACGCAGGTTTTGATAATCGGGGGCGGTATCGCGGGGATTGTGTGTGCATATACGTTACAACAAGCGGGAATAGATTGTGTTTTGGTAGAAGCAGACCGCATTTGTAACGGTGTAACAGCGAATACAACCGCAAAAATCACGTTACAGCACGGGTTGATATACGATAAAATCATAAAAATGTACGGCGTAGAAGCGGCGTCTATGTATGCTAAAGCACAACAAGTGGCCTTAAAGCGGCTTGACAGATTGTGCCGTGATATAGCGTGCGACTACAAAACGCAGGACGCGTATGTGTTTTCAAGGGATAACCGCGCGGAGATAGAACGGGAAACGGCGGCATATGAACGCCTTGGCATTGCGGCGCAATTTTGTGAAAATACAGACCTGCCAATACAAGTTGCCGCCGCTGTGCGTGTTGCCGAACAAGCGCAGTTTCACCCGCTGAAATTCTGTTTTTCGTTAGCGGAAAAATTAAAAATATATGAAAACACAAAGATTATAGAAATCATCGACGGCGGCGCAATAACCGACAGGGGTACGGTTTTTGCTGAAAACATTATTGTGGCAACCCATTTCCCGTTTGCCAACAAATACGGTGCCTATTTTTTGAAAATGTATCAGCATCGTTCGTATGTGTTGGCGTTAGAAAATGCCCGTTTGCCCGACGGTATGTATGTAGATGCAGATATGAAAGGTTTATCTTTCAGAGAATATAACGGTACACTGTTGCTGGGCGGCGGCAGCCATAGGACGGGTAAAAAAGGCGGCGCGTGGCAGGCGTTAAGAACTTTTGCAAAGACACACTATCCTCGCAGTAAAGAAATCGCGTTTTGGGCGACGCAGGACTGTATGACGCTGGACGGTATACCGTATATCGGGCAGTATTCCCGTAAACTTCCTAACGTTTATGTGGCGACAGGGTTTAATAAATGGGGAATGACGTCATCTGTGGCGGCGGCGATGATATTGACGGATATGGTACAAGGTAAAGAAAACGCCTACGCACAGGTGTTTTCGCCGTCCAGAAGTATCCTGCATCCGCAACTTGCCGTAAACGCGGCAGAAACGGCCCTCAATTTGATAACGCCCACCGCACCGCGATGTCCGCATCTGGGGTGCGCGTTGAAATATAACGCACACGAACATTCGTGGGATTGCCCGTGTCACGGGTCACGCTTTACAAAAGACGGAAAATTGATAGACAATCCCGCTACTGATGATATATCGATAAAAAGAGAATAGTTGCACTTGCTTTATAAATGTGATATACTGCAATAGACACGTTTTTTGTCGAAATGATGAGAGAAAATACGGCTTTTTTCGTCTAATGAGCAAAAAGGCAAGAAGGGACGGTGTGCGTATGTTTTTAACGAGAAAAGGGCTTGGAAATATACTGCTCAGAGCGATATGCTGCTTTGTGTTGGGCAGTATTTGCGTTCTTTTGGCGTGGGCGCTGCGTGACGTACCAAGCGATGCGAACATTTTGCGGATTTTAGGGGCAATTAGTTATGTATTTTGCTTGCTTGCCATTGCGTGCGGATATTATACCGAGAGCAAAGCCAACTTATTCAATTCGGGCAATAAACTTGTTAGAACCGCGTTGAGACCTGCTGATTTTGTGAAAGCATATGAAACTTTAGACAATGACCAAACGCTTGTTGTCAAGAAACCCGATATCGAAGTTTTACATCTGCTCGCTATAGCATACTGCTTATTGGGTGAATGGGAAAAAGAACTTTATGTCATTCATCAAATGATAGACGTTGCAAGTGACAAAAAGAAATCTTTTGCAAATTTAGTAAAAGTATCTTTTTTATTTACTCACAATAAAGCGGAAGAAGCGGAAACGCTGTTTAATGAAACACAAAAACAAAAGCTGGACTTTATTTGCAGTGGTTTGGTTGATGCGATTTTAAAAATGGACCGTGCAATGGCAATGGGCGATTATAAAACGGTAGAAATGTTTGCTTTAAAGACGCTTGAACGACCGTTTCCAAAACCTGACAATCTTGAAAAACTTATGTTACACTATAAATTGGGCGAAGTTTATGAGAAAACAAAAGAGTTTCAAAAAGCCGAGACGCATTATCGGTATTGCGCAGATAACGGCGGCGAGACGGTATTAAAAACGACGGCAATGGAACAGTTGCAATATCTTGAAGAAATGAAAAAGGGTGTATCGGTGTGAATTTTTGGGGAGAAGTTCTCAGGGCGCTGGACGCTAAAATGCAGGAGCCGGGAATGTATGGGTGGTTTCACCTGCTGTTCTTTGCTCTGAGTATTCTTGCAGGGATTTTGCTTTGTCGGTGCGGTAAGGCGGGAGATGAACGCTTTACCCGCCGATTGTTAATAGTTTCGGCGGTAATTGCCATTGTGTTGGAAATCTATAAACAGATCAATTACACGTTCAGCTATGACGGCACAGCTATTACAACCGATTATCAGTGGTACATATTTCCGTTTCAGTTCTGTTCGACGCCTATGTATATCAGTCTCTTGGCGGGTATTGTACGGCATCGGAAAATACACGATGCGCTGTGTGCGTATCTGGCGACGTTTGCTCTGTTTGCGGGGATTTGTGTGATGGTATATCCGGCACAGGTGTTTATTTCTACCATTGGTATCAATATCCAGACGATGATATGTCACGGTTTGATGATAACGGTAGGTATCTATCTGTTCGGAGCCGGATACGTGAAAACAGAGCATAAGACGATAGCAAAAGCGATTCCCGTATTTGCCGTGTGTGTTGTTTTGGCGATGGTACTGAATGAAATCGCCTATTTCAGCGGCTTATTGGAAACCGAAACGTTTAATATGTTCTTTATCAGCCCGCACTGCGAACCGTCTTTACCCGTATATTCTTTGGTGCAGGCGGTTGTACCGTTCCCGTGGTGTTTGTTAATTTATATTGTCGCGTTTTCGGCTGCGGCGTATATCATTTTGTTGATAGCAACGCTCATTTGTCAAACCGTCGGTAAGCATAAAGCTGAAAAATACTGAAACAAAAACCGTCTCGTACACGTGTACGAGACGGTTTTGCATTATAAGAACAGCCAATCTATGAGATACAACGCTGCTATATGTACGGGATAGAATATGTAAAAAGCGTATTTGAGTTTCGGTGTGCCACGCTTGCCGTTATACAAGAACAGCAACGGTATAGCAAGTAAAACAAACCACACGAATGACATGGTTTTAAAGGTGAAGATGCAGTATACCAGCAAACCAATCGAAAAAGCAACGGCCTTTTGGCGCGTGGTTTCACACAAAACCACCGTAGCGGGAAGTAATATACCGAAAATACTGTAATCCACCTCAAAACGGAACGGCAATAACGCTCTTAGGCCAAAACAAATATATGCCGCGCCGCCAAGCGTGGCGCCTATCAGTAAAAAGTTGCCGACGGTACGTTTTTCTTTCAGCCGTAAAAGTGCGCAGCACAATATTACCGCTAAAGAAAAGGTAAGCAGAATGTTTAAAAACAGCACACGGAATTTCCCTTGTATCAGTTGTTCACCGACCTGTGCCATCTGACAGAAAACGCCGAGTAAGAACAACTGTAAGAAATATCGCACTTTTTTACGGGTGTGTATACATCCCTCACCGATAAGAAAGGCAAATAACGGCATCGCCAAACGGCCTACGTAACGAAAAAGGAGATGTTGCGGGAACAAAATGTACCCGATGTGGTCAATAAGCATAGCAATACATGCAAGTATTTTCAGCTTGTTTCCCGTCACCGTGTATCACCGCCCTTACAATCGATTTCCAGTTTATTATAGTTGTGCAGTATGGGAAAGTCAATATGAAGCGTATACACTTGATGTGTTTTTTGTGTTTTTGTCTTGCTTTTGATATAAATAAGTAGTATACTTAATTGAATATGTTCAAAGGGTGATGTGTATGATGCGGACAGAACATAAAGGCGGCGATTGGACGTTTTCTTTCGTGGCGTATGAGCCGTCAGAAAAAGAGGGCGCATTACCGTTGGTAATACAGTTGCACGGCGCGGGAGAACGCGGTGATGATCTCTCTTTAATGGATGTACACGGATTCTCGCACTTGCTGCAAGAAAAAGACTATCCGTGCCTTGTCATTATGCCGCAATGTCCTAAGGACACCTTTTGGGCGGCACGCGTAGAATCGCTTGTTGCTTTTGTGGAACAGTTAAAAGCGGCGTATCCCGTCGACCCTGACCGCGTGTATTTAACGGGTTTGAGTATGGGTGGTTACGGTACGTGGTATACCGCAATGGCGCGGCCCGATTTGTTCGCGGCAATAGCACCGATGTGTGGCGGCGGTATGGCGTGGAATGCACATACGTTAACAATGCCTGTATGGGCGTTTCACGGGGTAGATGACCCGTCGGTTTCGGTGACACAATCAGACGAAATGGT
>JAZPXM010000091.1:0-2299 GCA_045543675.1 Acutalibacteraceae bacterium | reverse complement strand
ATTTCCGTTGCTTTTGTGGCTATGCGCGCGGCGGTTCTGCTAGTTGCGGCGGGCTTCGCACTTCTCGCACTTTCCGCAGTTTCGCTTGCTAATGCCGGGGGCGCGGCGATTGCTGTATTCTTTGGTATGGTTGCGAGTATTGCGGCACTTGCGGCGGGCGTTCCTTTACTCGGCCCGGCACTTACGGCGGGCGCGGTCGGGTTTGTCGCGTTCGGCGCGGCTATCCTGTTAGTAGGCGCGGGTATTGCTATCGCGTGCGCGGGTATCGCTTTACTTGCAACCCAGTTGCCGCTTATCGTTGCATACGGTACACAAGCGGCGGTTGCGTTCCTTGCTATGGGCGCGGCCTTGCTTGTCTTCGGCGCGGGCGCACTTGTGGCGGGCGCGGGTCTTACCGTTCTCGCGGTCGGCCTTGCGGCGTTTGCTATCGCACTTGCGGCGGCGGCCCTTGCGGTCGGCGTTCTCGCGGTTGCGGTCGCGGCCCTTGCTATAGGTCTTATCACTTCGGCGGCGGGCGCGGCGGCTTTAGGCGTTGCGTTTGGCGTGGTTGGAATGACCGCGACAGTAGCGGGCGCGGCGGTTCTCTTACTCGCGGCGGGTCTTGTCGCACTTACGGCGGCGGGCATCGCGGCGGCGGCGGGTCTTGTCGCATTTGAGGCGGCTTTAGTTCTCGTAACTGCTACGGTCGCACTTGCGGCGGCGGCGGTTTTAATTTCCGTCGCGTCGTTTGCGGCTTTTGCGGGTGGCGCGGCACTTGCGGCGGCGGCACTTGTCGCCGTAGTCGCTCAACTTAAAATCATGCAAAGTAGTTTGAAGTCTATTGCAAGTCAAGCGAAGACGGCTAACAATGCTATTACTTCCATGAAGTCGGGCTTGTCTATCGTACAATCGGGGCTTGACGCAGTTAGCAACAAAGTTAAGTCTGTTACTAATAATCTTATTAGCTCCTTTAAGAACGCGGGAAACAATGTTAAATCCGTCGCGCAACAAATGACAAGCGCGCTTAACTCTTTCGCGACTTCTGCAAGTTCCGCCGGACAGAACGCGGGGAACGGATTTGCTAACGGACTTCGCGGCGGAATGAACCAGGCCGTAAACGCCGCGGGAAGCGCAGTTAACGCGATTGTTAACGCTATGAGAAGCGGCTACAATGGCGCGTATAATTCCGGCGCGTATATCGGGCAAGGACTCGCAAACGGTATGCGTTCTATGTTGGGAACGGTTCGGAGTATTGCGTCACAGCTTGTAAACGAAGCTAACAAGGCTATAGCGGCAAAGGCCAAAATCGGATCGCCGTCCAAAGTTACGACTTACTACGGCGAAATGGTTGGACAGGGATTTATTAACGGTATGAACAACAAAGCCCCAGGCGCGGCGAACGCGGCGGCGGGACTGTTCGACCCGTCCGTTAGTGTTCCTAACTATGCCTATTCTGGCGGCCTTAACAACGATTATAACTACAATACGCGGTCAACTATCGTTGTACCGCTGTCCATTGACGGCAAAGAGTTTGCGAGAGCGACGGCTCCGTACAATATCGCAGAAAACAACAAAGCACAAGCGCGGGCGAACCGTGCTAAGGGGTGGCGTTAATGATTTATAAATTTACCGACACCGACAAAAGAGCGACCCCCGGCAACTTACCGGGGGAAGCACTTTTTATTAACGGTCAAGCAATCGAAAATCTAATTGAAGGCTACAGAACCTTATACGTTAAGGGCCGCGAGAGTATGAGCGCGGAAATCAACCTAACGGAACACGGACGGACGGACGGACAGGGTTATAATTACAAGCGTTACCCGGAACGAACTATCACAATTGGCTTTCAAATCATCGCAAAGACGAACGAAGAATATAGAAAGAAGTTCAACGCGTTAGGCGGTGTTCTGAATTGCGAACAAGCGCAGTTAATCTTTAACGATGAGTTAGATAAATACTTTGTCGGAACGCCGGGGGAAATCTCCGAAATCGAAGGCGGTTCTAACAAGGTTACGGGCGAGTTTAACATTGTTTGTGCTGACCCGTTCAAGTATGCAGTAGACCAAAAAATTATTTCCGTGGACGTAGACCAAGAGGTAAAAATCCTTTACGACGGAACCGTCCCGACATACCCGGTTATTTATTCGGACGCGCCGGACGCCGACAACAACACGGCTATGTACTTTGAAAGTTTTTCAATCAATGACAATATTATTGTGTTGAGCGAAGAAGGCGAAGGCGGCACGGTTGCTAGTGGAATGAGCGACCCCGTGCGGACTACTTCTAGCGGGTGGACAATCGACACTAGCACAATTACGTC
>JAZPXM010000090.1:0-7755 GCA_045543675.1 Acutalibacteraceae bacterium | reverse complement strand
GGGAGGTGGCAAAACCGTAGGTTTTGACGGAAGGGTAGTTCTTCTTTTTCTCTCCCTCCGTCTTTTTGCTTCGCAAAAATCCACCTCCCTCGTCAGAGGGAGGTTAATGTTGCCAATCCCTTACCGCAACTCCCTTACGGTGGGTGTTTTTACGTTCTTCGCATCAATTTTATAAGAGTTGGGCATACGATGGTCACCGCCGCGATCTTTATGGCATCTCCTGCTAAAAACGGGAGACAGCAAGCGGCAACGGCGGCTAAAAACGGGGTGTCGGTAGCATACATAAACCCTAAAACGCCGCAACCGTACAAAATAATCGTTCCCGCAAGCAGGGATAGCAGGCAGGAAACGCGGGTGTAGTTGCCGATGCGTAACCCGATGCCAATGGCAGCCGTGCAGGGCAGATACCCGAGCAAAAAACCGCCCGTAGGCGCTAAAAACGCTTGTACACCGCCGATAAATCCGGAAAATACGGGCAACCCGACAGCGCCGAGCATCAAATACACGGCGACCGCCAATGTGCCGAAACCCGCGCCACCGATCACCGCCGCCAGATATACGCCGAGCGTGGCGAGTGTCAGCGGTATGGCACCGATTGGTACCGAAAAAGGAGAAATCACGGCAAGCAACGCCGCAAGTAACGCCGCTACCAGTTGATTATACAATTTTAATTTCTTCATAGGCGCACGCTCACTTCCCCTGACGTCAGCGCCGCCGTATTGCCGTCTTTTTCAATTATAAGACCGCCTGTGTCGTCAATGCCGACAGCGCGCGCTGTAAAGGTTTCGTTTCCGCGCAGTACGGTAATTTCCTTGCCGATAACCACCGACCGCCGCCGCGTTTCTTCCAGGAACGCGGCGTTTTCTACGTTATCGACCAACGGCTCTAACATATTTAAAACGGTTGCCGCTAACCGTTCGGCAGATACGGTGTTACCGCTTTCTTTATATAAAGACGCAGCAATGGTGCCCAATTCCTGCGGAAACACGGGGGTATTCACGTTGATACCGACACCAATGACCGCCCACCCATCGGCAGGCGCGCCTTCTGCTAAAATGCCGCATACTTTTTTATCGTTTATCAGCAGGTCGTTGACCCATTTGATGCCAACCGTAACAGGACAAAACGCTTCTATCGCTTGTGCTGTTGCTACCGCCGCTGCGGAAGTTAGCAGACCGACCGTTTGTGCCGTTAATCTACGGTGGATCAGCACGCTCATATACAGACCGCCTGATGGGGAGAAAAAGGTGCGTCCCCGCCTGCCGCGCCCCGCCGTTTGGTTTGCGGCCAACACTACCGCGCCATGCGGCAAGGCGATATGTTCTTTGAGATATGTATTGGTGGACGGCAAGGTATCAAACACTTCCAAATACCGTCCAAAACAGTTTGTTTGTAAAGCCGCTGTAAAAGCATTTTTCTCCATCCGTCTCACCGCCTTTATCATAGCGTACCAAAAGCGGCAAAAAAAGTCAAACTAAAAAATATTACCCAAAAGCGGTTTTTCCGCACGGCGCAGTTCGCGGATATAAAACGCCGCGCGGTCCGCCTCGGTGAAAAAGTGGTTGCGGTCTTCCGCGTGTAATAAAACGGGGAGAAGGGTGGCGCTTTCTTTTAACGGATACCCGTCTACGTGACGGGATAAAAAGGTTAATGTTTCCGCCACCGCAAGACAATCTTTTGTAAACGCTTCCACCGCCGCCGCAGCACCGTCTGCATCTTTTTCCACTAATGTTACCGCTTCAGACAGCGTGTTTTCTAAACGGGTGAGCGCTTGCATCTGCCACCATAGTGAGCCGACGCAAATCGCCGCTACCGCCACCAATAAAGAAAGGGCTATCCATATACGTTTCAAAATGCATCGTCTCCTTTTCTGGTTTTCCCGTCCTGCATCACCAGAATATATGACCCACCTGCCGTCACGGTCAGCAGAGCGACGTTTTGTTGCAGTACGTTTTGGCGAATGAGAAACGCGGATATCGCTTGCTCACTTTTTTTCGCCAAAGATAATCCCCACGGACAAAAACTCCCGTCCGCTATGACGGGAGCGGGGATTCCCGTATCCGTATTTTCCGCCGCTACGTCCGCCGCAGTTGCCGGACGTGCGTCAGGACGCAGATACGGTGTGACGTGCCCGTTGCTTTCCACCACCGCATACAAAACGTCTGAAATATCAAAACAATCCTGCATACGTAAGGCTTCCAAAAGGTCGTCCACCGACAGCCGCAACTTTTTGAGTGCCGCCATATTGAGCACCCCGTTTTCGATAACGGGAATGGGGTTGCCGCCGACAAGCCGTTCGATTTTCGGACTTTTCAGCATAATGGCGGAGAGCAACAGTTCCAATGCCACCAAAATGCACATCGGCAGGATACCGTGCAACAGCGGTGTGCCCGTTTCCTGCATCGGCACTGCCGCCAGATCCGCGATAAGCAATGCTACCACCAGTTCGGACGGACGTAACTCACCGATTTGCCTTTTGCCCATTAAACGAATAGCGGTAACCACCAACACGTAAATAATCACCGTACGAATAGCGCAGATCAACAAAACGACACACCCCCATATAGAAAGTGTGTCGTTTCCCGCGTTATTTATTCACCAAAACCAATATAGCGACCCATAAAAACAGCAACAACGGCACGCCGATATAAAAAAGCGGCTTTTTGGTTTTGTGTCGGCACAGTTCCATTGCCAAAAAGGTGCCAAGTGCACCGCCTGCGGCGGCAAGCAGTATCAGCGTACGTTCACGTACGCGGTGCTTTTGACGTTTGGCAAATCGCTTGTCTGCGGCGGTCACTAAAAACGCCGCTATATTGATACATAAAAGATAGATCCAAACAGTATTGGGCATATCTGCTCACCTCTTTTGCATATAGTATAGCAAGATTTTTTGTAAAGGACAAGATGTATGAAAAAACTTGCTGTTTTGTTGGCGGTGCTTGTGCTGTTAGCAGGGTGCGGTGAGACCGTCAAGACCCCCGTGTTGCCTGCACCCGTTAATTTTGCGGACGACGTAAAAGGTATATGGGTATCCTATTTGGAACTGGATGCGGCGTTTCGCAATGCCGATCCTGCCGCCGCACGCGCGTATATCGACGGGGTGATGGAAACAATCAAAAACGACGGGTTTAACACGGTGTTTTTTCACGTACGGGCGTATGGAGATGCGTATTATGCATCGGATATTTTCCCTGCCGCGGTCAGCGCGGCACATCTGCTGAAAGCCGGGTTTGACCCGCTTTCCGTGGCTGTGGAAGCGGCACACAAACGGGGACTTTCTTTGCACGCGTGGGTCAACCCCTACCGCTTGGGCGCGGATGCATCTCACGCAGTGTGTACCGACGTATACGCATGGGAAGAGACGTTTTATTACATCCCGACGTCTCTGACGGTACAGCGCTGTATTTTGGACGGGGTGCGGGAACTTGTCACCAAATACGCGGTGGACGGGGTACAGTTTGACGATTATTTTTATCCTGCAGGATTACCCGCGGAAGCGCTGCCGTTTGAAACCTTTCCTGCGGGGGTTTCGGCGGCAGACGGCAGACGCGCGGCGGTCAATACGCTTGTGGCAGGCACTTTTGCCGCAGTACATACCCGCAAAGACGCGCTTTTTGGGATCAGTCCCACGGGGAACATTGACCGCAACCGTGACACTTTGTACGCCGATGTGGCACGGTGGACGCAGTACACGGGATACGTGGATTATCTCTGCCCGCAGGTGTACAGCGGCTTTTTAAATGAGACGTTGCCGTTTGATAAACAAATAGCCGCCTTTGCGGCATTGCCACGTGCAAAAAACGTACGGTTATATGCGGGACTTGCGTTGTATAAGACGGGGGACAAGGATATGTTTGCGGGCGATGGCGTTGACGAGTGGCAAAAAAACAGCGACATCTTATCGCGACAAATCACCGCCGCAGAAGATGCGGGATTTACGGGCGTTGTGCTGTTTCGGTATGACCATTGGGCGGAAAGCACCAACGATATACGTAAAAAGGAAAAGCAAGGGGTGATAGAAACATTTTCCTAAACTTCGACACCTATTGACACCCTTTTTAAAAATCTGTATAATTATAATGTATAGATTTTTGTAAAGGAGAGATGGCGTATGCAACACATAAAACGGAAAGCTTTAGCCGTACTGTTGACCGCGTCTCTCCTTTTTTGTTCCCTGTTCGGCGGCTTATGGTTATACGCCGCGACCCAAATGGGTACCGTGACGGGTGATTACGTGTACGTGCGACAGGATGCAGGTACGGGTAACAAAGCGCTCACGCAACTAAATACGGGGGACCGCGTGTACGTGTTGGGTGAGAAAAAGGATAGCGGCGGTGCTGTGTGGTACAAGGTACAGACAGCGGACAAGCAGTACACGGGCTATATGCATTCCAATTACGTGAAGTTGGATGAGCCGGATGTGGAATATACACCCGATGCCGATTTTGAAGCGTATCTTACCGCACAAAAGTTTCCCGAAAGTTATAAAGACGGATTGCGGCAACTGCACGCGAAATATCCCAACTGGGTGTTTGTGGCACAGCACCTGAATCTGGATTGGACCACGGCGCTGAATGCTGAGGCAAAAGTCGGACACAATTTGGTGTTGGACGGCAGTGCGCGCGAGTCCTGGAAATCTATGGAATACGGTGCGTACAACTGGGAAACAAAAAAATACGTGGTGTTTGACAGCGGCGGCTGGGTCTCCGCACAGCGGGAAGTGGTCGCGTACTATATGGATCCGCGCAACTTTTTGGATGATACGGCTATTTTCCAGTTTGAACAACTGTCCTACTCATCAGCGCACACGAAAGCGGGTGTCACCGCCATTTTAAAGGGCAGTTTTATGGAAAGTATGGCGCAGGATTTCATTGACGTTGCTAAAGCCAAGGGTGTGAGCGCTTATCTGCTTGCATCCCGTGCGTTGCAGGAGCAGGGCAAAGACGGTAATGCGTTAGGTAAAGGCACGGTTGCCGATTTCACGTATAACAAAGTGGAATATAAAGTGTACGGCTACTACAACATCTTCGACATCGGCGCGTATGCGGCAAACGGCTTATCTGCACATCAAAACGGCGCGATCTACGCGAAAAACAAAGGTTGGGACACTGCTAAAAAGTCTATTGAGGGCGGTGCGGACCAACTCGGCAAAGGGTATATTCTCAAAGGACAGAATACGCTCTACTTACAGAAATTCGACGTGGTGGACGGCGGGAACGGCTATTATAACTGGCAGTATATGACCAACGTCACCGCCGCCAAAGCGGAATCGTCCATTATGAAAAAAGCGTATACCGACGAAGTGTTGAAGGGGAGTATGGTGTTCAGCATCCCCGTGTATCTCAATATGCCGTCGTCGGCACAAAAAGCACCGCAATCGGATAAAAACAACGATAACACCTTAACCGCCTTGTCGGTGAGCGGGTATTCGTTAACGCCTACGTTCTCGCGGTACACCACCGAATACGCGGTGACCGTACCCAAAGACGTGACCCAGATTACGGTGAATGCCACCAAGAGCGACAGCGGTGCGTCGGTGTCGGGCGCAGGAAAGATCACCTTATCGGGTGACAGCACGACCATTAACGTAAAAGTGACCGCCCCCAGCGGCCTTGTGCGTACCTATGTAATAACGGTCAACCGTCCCGGCGGCGGTACCGCACCCACTATCGGTAAGACGTCCTACAAAGTGGGGACAAATATTACGGGCGTGAAACCGAAAACGTCCGCCGCGGATTTCTTGAAAAATATCCCCGTCAATAACGGCACGGCAACTCTTGTGAATGCCGCGGGCAAAGAAGTGACGGGCAACGTTGCCACGGGTCATGTTGTCCGTATTATGGCGAACGGCACGGTGTATGCCACCTACCCCGTTGTCATTTACGGGGACACAAACGGTGACGGCGCGGTGACGTCGGTTGATCTGTTGATAGCACAAAAACATATCTTGGGTATTTCTAAGCTAAGCGGTGCATATCTTGCCGCCGCCGACAGCGGCAAAGATGGCGCGGTAACGTCTATTGATTTATTACGTACACAAAAACAAATTTTGGGAATTTCTTCTGTGATAGTGTGAGGGATGTAGAATGAAAAAATGGATTGCCTTACTTTTGGTATGCATCTTTTTGTTGGGTGCCGTTCCGATGGCTTCGGCGGCTTCTGCAACTGCAAAGGTGACGGCAAATAAATCCACCGTGACGGTAGGCAGTACGGTTACCGTCACCGTGACCCATACCGCAAACACCAATGTGTCGGTGTTTGATGCCGCTTTAAATTATGACGCATCGGTATTGGAATTTGTGTCAATAAGCGGCGCGAATAACGGTGGTGGCGCAGGCGTGCTTACTATTTCGTATTTTGCCACCGCGAAACCGAGCGGCAAAAGTCATTCGTTTACCGTCACCTTCAAAGCCAAGGCGACGGGGAGCAGTAAGGTTTCTATGTCGTCAACAGGCATTGCCGACTGGGATTTGAATTCGCTCGGCTCGGCGTCGGGCAGTACCACCATTTCCGTGCAAAACCCGTCTTTATCGGGTAACGCCGACCTTACCGAATTATATATTTCCAGCGGTACGCTGTCTCCTGCGTTTTCGCCGAAGGTGACGTCGTACAACATCGTCATTCCGAATAACGTGACGGTACTGACCGTCAGCGCGGAAACGGCCGATAAAAATGCGAAGATCACGGTAGAAGGCAGTAAAAATATGCAGGTGGGCAAAAACGTGCGTAAAGTTATCGTTACCGCCCCCAACGGCACGAAAAAAACCTATACTTTAAATATTACCCGTCAGGAAGGCACGGGCAATGAAACGGGCACGACCACCGCACCGAACACCCCCGCTGCCGACGCTTCCAAAGTAACGGTAGGGGAAGAGACGTTATATATCGCCAAAGATCTGAAAGACGTGACCTTGCCCGCGGGATTTGAGCAGGTTGCCTTAACGGTCAATGACGCCCAGTTCCCGTCGGTGCAGGACAAATCCCGTACGGTCGTATTGTTGTATCTTACCGATGCAGACGGCAAAAACGGCAAGTTTTATATGTATGATACCGCGGCGATGACCTTTTCCGATTTCACGCACACAACAGTGCCTACGGGTGTATATACGTTCTTAATACCTGACAGCGCTGTGGCGGTACCTGCCGGCTTTACCCAGACGTTTGTGAAAGTGGGAGAACAGACCATTTCCGCGTGGAGTTTCCCCGATGCCGCTTTGACGGAGTATTATCTGGTGTATGCGTTGTCTCCTACGGGCAATAAGGGACTGTACCAATACGATACCGTAGAGGGTACGTTCCAGCGCTATACCGCCACCGCCACCGTGCCGAGCGATACTACACAGATGACGGATGGCGACCCCACCGAAGAAAAGAAAGGTGTCCTTGCCACCGTAAAAGGATGGTACAACAGTTTGCTGACAAGGTTCGGCTTGGTGCGCTTGCTGGTTTTGACGGGTGGTGCCGTTTTGTTGATTGCGGCGCTTATTGTGTTGATCGTCTTATTAGCCAAACGCCCCAAAAATTGTAAGCATTGATGGAATTGCGTATGTCACTACCCCTCAGTTTCGCTGACGCTCAACAGCTCCCCCGGCAAGGGGAGCCAAGAAAAGTGTACTTCTCCCTTGCCTCCCCTTGTCAGGGGAGGTGGCAAAACCGTAGGTTTTGTCGGTGGGGTAGTAAAAAACAATAAAAAAGCCGATGTGTTTTTACACATGAAGTGGTATAGTGATGGTAGACACAAAAAAGTGTCTACCA
>JAZPXM010000089.1:0-2565 GCA_045543675.1 Acutalibacteraceae bacterium | reverse complement strand
CCACTCATAGTGTTCTTTCGCCAATTCCGGCTCATCTAACAAGTGGTAACCGGGACCCGCCTGTGCACCGTGTTGTGATACTTTTCGACCGCCGTGGTAACCCCAATCAACATTCTGTTTGCCGAGATGAAAACGCTTTAACGCTTCCTCTTTCGGCGGCATACAGTCGTTACCAAACACAACCATACAACTGATACCGTGTTTTGCGGCAGTAGCAATATACCGTTCAAAACGGTCCATAAAACCGTCGTGTTGATGTTTCCAAACATAGAACTCGGGAATAATTCTAATCGAGTTAAAGCCCGTTTTTGCGACCAATTCCAGTTCCGTATCCGCCACGGCAAGGCGCTCTTCAAAGCCTTCTTCTTGCCATTGGTCAATACGGTTAGCACAATCACTGCCCATAAAATTACAGCCACGAATCCACGGTCTTGCGTTATACCATTCGTTAGCACGTTCTTTACTCCACATACGGTATCACTCCTTTGGCATCATTATACAACAATTACGAATTCCCGTCAATTGTTTCACAAAATATTGCCGAAAAACAAAGCAAACAAATTATCGTTATTTAACGCATATGCTTCTTTCAATTTTTCTTTTGCACCATCCACGCCCATATATGCATCACATAACCCCGTGAGATACAGATACTGCGCACGGCGCAGTTTTGCGGGTGCATCCACAAACGGGATAAAGAACGGGGTCGTGCCGAAGAAGCCGTTATCTCTTACGTCTTTAATCTTGCTCCACTCACGCAAATAACGTGTAATGAGATGCTGGCCCTTGACACCTTCGCCCAGACGATCGGCAGACACCGCCTGGTAGAAAGGTAATTCCTTCAGGTGCATATTGCTAAAATATTCAATCTGTACGGTGGAAATATAGCGATATATCTCATCCGCCGCCGCTTTTTCACCAATCGCTTCCAAGCAAAGTGCTTCACGGAATTTGAGCGGAATCAATTTACAATGGTTCCAGATGCCCGCACCAAGCGACTGCGGCAACACCTGCCCCTTACGCAACAGTTCAATAGCGCCGATAAAGTCACCGTTTTCCATCGCGGTTTGCCCCTTACACAGGTAAGCAAACATATACTGGTCGGCAATCGCGTGTTCGCCGCCTTCACAAGGCACAAAATCGTGCGTCATTAACGTATCCAACGCTTTATCAGGGTTACCATCCTGATTATACGCTTTGGCAAGTTCTGTCAGAATGTCATCACGGGTCACGCTATGCGCCGTCACAAACGCAATCTTTTCTTTGGGAGAAACGCCCATTTTATTCATCAAAACAACCGTTTCATATACGAGTTCTTGATCATTGGGATACTGCGCGGAAATTGCTTTCATAATTTCCAGTGCTTCATCCGCTTTACCGAGATGGCTGAAATATGCCACCGCCAAATTGCGACGGCTTACAACATCATCACAGCCAATCCACAGAGCCGCCGCTTCTTCATAATGCCGTTTGTTATACAGCAAACAACCAAGCAGCATTTCCGCTTCTTCGGCACCCGTTTTCTCGATAACATCCTTCAGCACGGCAATTTCTTCAAAACGCGCAGGATATGCAATACCCAATGCGGTTTTAGCACCCATATCGTACGCCGCCTTGCTGTCACCGCCCGTAAAGTTACGGAAGTAACCCAACGCATACCATGCCATTTTGGTAACTGCCTGCGGTTTTTTCTCAACCAGACCTTCCAGCAAAGCCACCGCATCTGCATATCTGCCCATTGCCGTCAGATCATACGCCATATCCAAACACGTCTGCGAAGCATCGCTATCCATTACCGCATACAAATCGGGATCATTATTCAAGAAGCGTGCCAAATGATCCAGCGGGTCTTTGGCAAGCTGTGCAAGAAGAATAGTTTCTGCTCTATCGGCTTCACCCAATTCACGATAGGCCATTACAGCACACGCTACCGCCAAGTTATTGTTTCTGCCGTAATCCAACGCATTTTCCGCGTGGCGAACGGCTTCACCGTAATCTCCGCGGCGAATATCTATCATTGCAATACGGGTCATCGCCTTATTGACACAATCCGCCGCCCAGGTAGCTTTATAATAGTAATCGTACGCCTTTTTCAGTTCGCCTTTGGCTTCTAAGATCTGCGCATACGCATAATACGCTTCACCGCTCTGCAAGCGTTCATTAAAGAGTTGCAACGCTTCGATAGCACGTACTGCATAGTTTTCCGCTTCTTCCAGATTGTACTGAGAATATTCAAACTTTGCCATAGCAATCAAAGACGGAATATGACGGATATCGCGTTTTAACGCTTCTTTCCAGTAGGCATCAGGCAGTACAGCGGGATCGCGGTATTGGTCTACGTGCACACCCGCCAAATACAGTTCCTGCGCATCGTTCATACCTGCCGCAGACGGCATATCGGTAATCACGTCAGGCATATTGAATTTGTCAAAGTTCTGCTCGGCGTATGCAGCAATGGTCTTACCGCTTGCAACGATTTCTACAGAAACATATGCAGGCATATCACCAAGCGCATATTCTTCACATTTTTCAGGTGCCAAATCAGCCGTTACCTGCAAGTACACC
>JAZPXM010000088.1:0-3299 GCA_045543675.1 Acutalibacteraceae bacterium | reverse complement strand
CGGCTTGTATTTCGCAGGAGAAATCCTGGATGTAGACGCCTATACGGGCGGTTTTAATTTGCAAATTGCGTTTGCCACGGGCAAAGCCGCGGGCGAACACGTATAAGAAAAGGGGAAAAGATATGAAAACAGTTGCTATTGCTATTGACGGTCCTGCAGGTGCGGGCAAAAGTACTATTGCACGTATTTTGGCGAAAGAATTGCAATATATCTACGTAGATACGGGTGCTTTGTACCGCACGGTCGGCTATTATATGTTGGAACACGGCGTGTCTATTGACGATGCGGATGCGGTTGTAAAAGCGTTGCCCAACGTAGAAGTGTCTTTACAGTTTGTAAACGGCGAACAGCAGGTGATACTGAACGGCGAAAACGTGAGCGGCCTTATCCGTACACCCGCTGTTTCTATGGCGGCGTCTACCGTTTCCGCTATTCCTGCCGTACGTCAGTTCTTGTTCGATTTACAGCAGAATATGGCAAAAACCAATAACGTTATTATGGATGGCAGAGACATCGGTACAGTAGTACTGCCGTGGGCGGATGTAAAAATCTTCTTGACGGCATCTCCTGAAGCCCGCGCGCGTCGCCGCTTTATCGAACTGCAGGAAAAAGGTGACCCCGCCACTTTTGAAGAAGTGCTTGCCGATATGAAACAGCGTGATTATAATGACTCTCACCGCGAGACCGCGCCGCTTAAACAAGCGGACGATGCGGTACTGGCAGACACCAGCGATATTACGTTGGAAGAGTCTGTGCAGCTGTTGAAATCCATCGTGAAGGAACGGTTACAATGAAACAACATCCTTTGAGACGTGTTATATTGACGGTTCTTCGTCCGCTTTTTAAATTGATTTTTCCGTACCGTGTTAAGGGCATTGAAAATCTGAAATCACAGGACGGTAACGGTGTGATTATTTGTTGTAATCATATTTCGGTTGTGGACCCGGTATTTGTTTTGCTGGCACAAAAACGTCCGGTATACTATATGGCAAAAGCGGAACTGTTTAAAAAGAAATTTATCGCGTGGATACTTGGTAACGTGATGGGTGCTTTCCCGGTGGAACGTGGAAAAGGGGATATGACGGCGGTAAATTATGCCTTCGATTTGGTAAATAACGGCGAAATACTCGGTATTTTTCCGCAAGGTACCTGCGTGCGTACCCGTGAGCTCGGCAGACCAAAATCGGGTGCTGCGTTGATTGCGGCACGCACACAAGCGACGGTAGTACCCGCGTGTTTGGTTACCAAAGACTTTCACGTGCGTGCATTTCGTCGTACCACGCTGGTGTTCGGTAAGCCGCTGACAGCAGCAGATCTGCAGGTAGTTAACGAAGAACATCCAAAATTGCGTCACGCGTCCCGTATGATTATGGACAGTATTGATGCGCTGATTGAAAACGAATGGAATGGCGGGAAATAAAATGCAGGTTTTACTCGCAAAATCGGCGGGTTTTTGTTTTGGTGTAAATAAAGCGGTAAACGCTGTGTATGACCTTTTGGACGCAGGGGAAAAGGTGGCGACTTTGGGCCCCATTATCCATAATCCGCAACTGGTAGAGAAATTGCAAAAGCGCGGCGTTACCATTGTAGAAAGTCCGCGTGAAGTAAAGAAGGATACCGTTTTGGTGATCCGTTCTCACGGTGTTCCGAAAAGCGTATATCAAGAAATTGCGGATTACGGCGTGCGTATGTACGATGCGACCTGCCCGTTTGTTAGCAAAATACACCGCATTGTGGCGGAAAAATCTGCCGCGGGGCATCACGTGTATATCGCAGGCAATGCAGGTCACCCCGAAGTGATGGGCATTTGCGGTCACTGTGAAGGCGCTTATACGGTGTTTTCTACCCCTGATGAATTGTCGGAGAAACTCGAAAACAGCAAAAATGCGGCGGATGATGCCGTGATAATGGTGGCACAGACCACTTATAATACAATTTCTTGGAAAAAATGTGTGGAAATATTAAAAAAACACTATACAAACCCGTTGATTTTTGATACAATATGCAATGCGACTGCCGAAAGGCAGGGCGAGGCCATTGCATTATCACAGCAATGTGATAGAATGGTTATAGTCGGTGGACGACAAAGTTCCAACACGGCAAAACTGTTTGACGTCTGTGCTGTTAACTGTCCCACTGTTTTGGTGGAGACGGCGGCAGAATTGGATATGGAACAGTTTCGCGGTGTGCGGTGTGTAGGACTGACCGCAGGCGCTTCGACACCCGCCGATATTATAAAGGAGGTACAAACCATCATGTCCGAAGAAAAGAAAATCGTGGCAGCAGAAGCTGTCGACACCACCAACGAGAGTGCATTTGAGGAAATGACTTCTGAAGAGTACGAGAGAGCAATCGACGCTACTTTCCAGAATCCTACTGATGATAAAGTCCGCGGTCTGGTTGTCAGCATTGCGCCTAATGAGGTGCAGGTAGAAGTTATCGGCCGCAAGCAGACCGGTTACATCCCCGCGGAAGAACTTTCCGCAGATCCCAATGCAAATCCCGCCGACGTAGTTAAAGTAGGCGATGAGCTCGAATTGCTCATTATGCGTACTAACGACCAGGAAGGCACCATCATGCTTTCCAAAAAACGTGTAGACTCCCTGAAAGGTTGGAACACCGTTGTGGAAGCAGAAGCGTCCGGTGAAGTGCTGGAAGGCACCGTGACCGAAGTCATCAAGGGCGGCGTATTGGTTGTGACCAACGGCGTGCGTGTATTCGTGCCCGCGTCCCATGCTTCCATCGCGCGTATGGAAGACCTCACCCCCTTGAAAGGTCAGACCGTTCGTTTTAAGGTTATCGAAATCAACACTTCCCGCCGTCGTGCAGTAGCTTCCATTCGCTTGGTTGCCCGCGAAGAACGCAAAGAGCAGGAAGCCGCTCTGTGGAGCAAATTGGAAGTTGGTCAGGAATACACCGGTACTGTGAAGTCCTTGACTTCTTACGGCGCGTTTGTTGACCTTGGCGGTGTGGACGGTATGATCCACATTTCCGAACTCTCCTGGAGCCGTATCAAGCATCCTTCCGAAGTTGTAAACGTTGGCGACACCGTTACCGTTTACATCCGTGATCTGGATGCTGAAAAGAGAAAGATTTCCTTGGGCTATCGCAAAGCGGAAGACAATCCGTGGGAAATCTTCAAAGCCAACTACAATGTAGATGACGTTGTGGACGTGAAAGTTGTCGGTATGACCGCTTTCGGTGCGTTCGCACAGATCATCCCCGGCATTGACGGCCTTATTCACATTTCGCAGATTGCCGATCGCCGCATCGACAAACCGCAGGATGAATTGAAGGTC
>JAZPXM010000087.1:0-7566 GCA_045543675.1 Acutalibacteraceae bacterium | reverse complement strand
GTTTGTAAGGAACTCGCCCATGAGGCCCTTGTCACCAGTAGCCGGGTCACGAGTAAACGCAACACCTGTACCACAATCGTCACCCATATTACCAAATGCCATCATCTGAACGTTAACAGCAGTACCCCATGAATACGGAATATCGTTATCACGGCGGTAAACGTTAGCACGCGGGTTGTCCCAGGAACGGAACACCGCTTCTACAGCGCCCATCAACTGTTCTTTGGGATCGGAGGGGAAGTCTTTGCCGATTTTCGCTTTGTATTCGGCTTTGAACTGAGAAGCCAGTTCTTTCAGGTCTTCGGCGGTCAGGTCTACGTCCTGGGTCACGCCTTTTTCTTCTTTCATCTTGTCGATGAGTTCTTCGAAGTACTTTTTACCGACTTCCATAACAACGTCGGAGTACATCTGAATAAAACGACGATAGCAGTCGTAAGCCCAACGTGCATTGCCGGATTTGGCGGCCATGGTTTCTACTACGTCTTCGTTCAGACCGAGGTTCAGGATGGTATCCATCATACCGGGCATGGAAGCACGCGCGCCGGAACGAACGGAAACGAGAAGCGGGTTCTCTTTATCGCCGTACTTTTTGCCGGTGATGCCTTCCATTTTGTCGATGTATTCCATGATCTGTGCCTGGATGTCATCGATGATTTTGCGGCCGTCTTCATAATACTGCGTACAAGCTTCGGTGGTTACGGTGAAGCCCTGGGGAACAGGAAGACCGATTTTGGTCATTTCTGCCAGGTTAGCACCCTTGCCGCCAAGCAGTTCGCGCATGGACGCGTCGCCTTCGCTGAAGAGATAAACAAACTTGTGACTCATAAGTCAACCTCCTAAAAAATATTTTACAACGTCTTGCGCCCCGTCCGTGGGGCAGAGATTACCGTATGCCCAAAAGGGCGCACGATACCGCCTAATAGTATAACAGAGTTTTTTAAATATTTCCAGTATTTTTATAAAAAATATCCATATTTCTATAACTATTGTATATTTGCACAAGTTTTTTGCGCATTTTGCCGTTTGTATAGTGAAAAAGTCGTCAGTTTTCTCTTGCAAAACGGTTGTTTTTCTGTATAATGATAATGAGAGAAAATTTGCTTTTGGAGAGAATTATGTTTTTTAGAAAATCCAAACCGACGGGACCTATCGACTGCTTGGTAGTAGGTTTAGGTAACCCCGGCACAAAATATGAGAATACCCGCCATAACGCAGGATTTATGGCACTGGACGCGTTAGCGAAAGATTTGGGTATTAAAGTGGACCGTGTGCGTTTTCGTGCGTACTGCGGCGAAGGCAAAATCGGTGACAAACGCGTGTTGTTGATGAAACCGCAAACCTTTATGAATAACAGCGGTGAAGCGGTCAGAGAGGCGATGCAATTTTATAAACTGACCCCCGATCGCGTGTTGCTGTTTTTTGACGATATCTCTTTGCCTGTCGGCGGTCTGCGTGTACGTCGTAACGGAAGCGCAGGCGGTCAAAACGGCGTAAAAAGCATCATCGGTCTTTGCGGCAGTGATGCCTTTCCGCGCGTAAAACTCGGTATTGGCGCCAAACCGCACCCTGATTATAACTTGGCGGATTGGGTGTTATCCCGTTTCACCAAAGACGAGTTGAAAACGATGGGGCAGACCGCTGAAAAAGCGGTTGGTGCCGCGAAGTTGATTATTGACGGGGATATTGAAGAAGCAATGAACCGTTATTCCCATTAAAAAGGAGCACAATATGCGACTGTTTGAAGCCGGCTTGTTAAAAATGCCGGCGTTTTCGGCGTTACAAAAGGATATTCGCACAAACCATCTGCCTGCCGCTGTAACGGGGCTTGGGCATATCCACAAAGCTATGTGGATACACGCGTTGCGCGGGGTGATTGACCGTCGCGCGGTGGTATTGGTGGCAGATGAAGCAGAAGCGACCCGCTTATACGAGGACCTGACGGCACTCGGTGAGCGGGTATTGTTGCTGCCTGCACGCGACCTTTCCTTACGTCGTGTAGAGTCTACGTCCCGTGAATATGAACAGATGCGCCTTGCCGCGTTGGCGACTATGGCGGAAGGCGGTTACGATTGCGTGATAGCGGGTGTGGATGCCGCTATACAATATACCTTGCCGCCCGAAACCTTGCTGGAACGCACGCTGGATATTACGGCGGGTGCGCCTTTGCCCGTTAAAGATATCGCTGCAGCGTTGTCTGCGGCGGGGTATGAGCGCGCCGAACAGATAGAGGGTGCAGGTCAGTTTGCCATTCGCGGTGGTATCGTGGACGTATACCCCGCCGCCGCGCCGCATCCTGTGCGCATTGAACTGTGGGGGGACACGGTGGATACCATTGCGTATTTTGACCGTTTGACCCAACGCCGTACCGAACAGTTAGACGGTGTTTCGGTACCGCCCGCGGCGGAAATTATGTACGACGACCCGCTGGAACTCGCCCAAAAGGTCGAAAAGCTTGCCGCATCGCTCAAAGGCAAAGCGGCACCTTCTCAGAAAGAACATCTGCTGAAAGATATTGAACGTCTGCGCGGTGGCAGATTGCCTGCATCGATGGATAAATATATTCCGCTTATCTACGATACACCTGCCACCCTGTTTGATTATTGCGGTGACAGTTTGCTGTTTGTTTCCGAAATCGGCAAAATACGAGAACGCGCTCGCACATTCCATTGGCAGTTGCAGGAAGATATCAAAGGCCTTATGGAAGAGGGCGAACTGTGCAAAGGGTTGACCGCGTTTGCTATGCCGCAGGACACGTTGCAACTGCGTTTGCAACAACGTGGCGCTGTTATTATGGACGCATTCGCGGGTGGACTTTGGGATATACAGGTAAAAGCGTTGTATAACGCTACCGTACGCCAGTTACCGATTTGGTCGGGCGGTCTGGATATATTGAAAGAAGATTTATCCGACCTGTTAGCGCGCGGTATGGCGTGTGTGGTGATGTGCGGCAGTGAAGAAAAGACCGCCGCCGTGTTAGCGGAAGACCTGCAAAAAGCAGGTATCCCTGCCATTTTCGCTAAATCCCCCGATAAACCGCTCAAAGGGCAGGTACTGATAGTGAACGGCGGTGTTTCCGCGGGTGCGGAATTTCCCGAAGCGGGATTTGCGGTGATTACCCGCGGCAGAGCATCTGCGACCCGCAAAAAACCGCGCCGTGTACAAAAACATAAAGGTGCTGAAATTCACAGTTTGTCCGAATTGACGGTCGGTGATTATGTGGTACATTCGGCGCACGGTATCGGCATCTACGAAGGGGTACACCGTCTGGATCTGCAGGGTGTTATTAAGGATTATATAAAAATACGGTATGACAAAGGCGATCTCTTGTACGTGCCGGTCACCCAGATGGATCTGGTATCCAAATATATCGGTACAAAAGAAGATGCCACCGTGAAATTGCACCGCTTGGGCGGACAGGAATGGCAGAAAGCCAAAACCCGTGTGCGCACGGTGGTAAAGGATATTGCCAAACAGTTGATTGCATTGTACAGCACCCGTATGGCGACAAAAGGGTATGCCTTTGATCCGGATGGAGAATGGCAGTACGATTTTGAACGGCACTTTGAATATGAAGAGACCGACGACCAGTTGCGGTGTATTGAAGAAATCAAGGCGGATATGGAACGCCCCGTACCGATGGACCGTTTGTTGTGCGGAGACGTAGGGTTCGGCAAAACCGAAGTGGCGTTGCGTGCGGCGTTTAAGTGTATCGTTGAAGGCAAATTGTGCGTGCTGTTGGTGCCTACCACTATTTTGGCGTTTCAGCATTACAATACGATCGTTCGTCGTTTTGAAGGGTTCCCCGTTGAGATAGAAATGCTGTCCCGTTTCCGTACGCCGAAACAGCAAGCGGCAATTTTAGAGCGGGTCGCGGCGGGTAAAGTGGATATCCTTGTCGGCACCCACCGTATGCTGTCTAAAGATGTGAAACTGCCTAATCTCGGGTTGTTTATTGTGGACGAAGAACAGCGCTTTGGCGTGGCGCAAAAGGAACGTATCAAAGAACTGGCGCCTGCTGTGGTCGTGCTGACCCTGTCGGCAACCCCCATTCCGCGTACGTTGAATATGGCGTTAAGCGGGGTGCGGGATATGTCCATTATCGAAGAAGCACCGCAGGACCGCCGTCCCGTGCAGACATACGTGCTGGAACACGATACGGGTATTGTGGTGGATGCTATTCGCCGTGAATTGCGGCGTGACGGGCAGGTATATTATCTGCATAACCGCGTGGAAAGTATCGAACGCTGTGCAAGCGGCTTGCAGGCGCATCTGCCTGAAGCGCGTATTGCGGTGGCACACGGCAAAATGACCGAAGAGCAGTTATCGGATATCTGGCGGCAGGTTTTGGAACACGAAATCGACATTTTGGTATGTACCACCATTATCGAGACGGGTGTGGACATTCCCAACGTCAATACCTTGATTATCGAAAACGCCGATTGTTTCGGCTTGTCGCAGTTGCACCAGTTGCGCGGACGTGTCGGACGCTCGTCCCGCCGCGCGTTTGCGTATCTGACTTTCCGTCGCGGTAAGGAATTGACCGACGTGGCGACCAAACGGTTGGAAACCATGCGCGATTTCACCGAGTTCGGTGCCGGCTTTAAAATTGCCATGCGGGATATGGAAATTCGTGGTGCGGGCAATATGCTCGGTGCGCAACAGCACGGGCATATGGAAGCGGTCGGGTATGAAATGTACTTAAAACTGCTGGCAGAAGCGGTCAATGAGCAAAAAGGGCTCGCACCTGCCGCAGAAGAAGCGGAATGTCTTATCGACCTGCAAATTTCTGCGCATATTCCCGAAAGCTATATTGCATCCACGGCAGGACGGTTGGAGATGTACCGTCGTATTGCGGATATTCGTACCATGGAAGATTCACTTGACGTTTACGATGAACTGATTGACCGTTACGGCGAACCGCCCGCGGCAGTGCAAGGACTTATCGACGTGGCGTTACTGCGCAATATGGCGGCGGCGTTGCAGATTTACGAGGTTAAACAGCAAACGGATACGTTGCTTTTGTACCAGCGTAAGTTGGATATGGAGGTGGGTGCCCGTATGACCGCGGCAATGAAAGGTCGCGTAATGATTTCGGCAGGTGCCAAACCGTATTTTGCGGTTAAAATCGCAAAAGGTCTTACGGCATTAGACACCTTGCGCGAAGCGTTAGAAGCGGCGACGCCCCGCACGGAACCGTAACAGGCAGCTAAAACAGCGACAACGTCCGAGAATGCGTTGTCGCTGTTTCAGAATGATTGTTTGTGATTTTATATCGTGAGATATATCACATAATTGCGTAAGTTTTCATAAATACAGTATCGACGCAGGGTGGTACAATACAGAAAGAGGGATGTATATGGACGGTATTCGTTTTCATTTTGACAATTTATTTTTTGATGATCCGCTGTTGCTCGGACCGTACCGCATTTTGCAATTGGGCGACCTTGCGGCAAACGGCAAATACAGTTGCGAGCGCCACATCCAAAACTGGCACGAAATCTCCTACATTGTGAGCGGTACGGCTACGTTTTTATGCGGCGAGAATGCCGTGGAAGTGACGGCGGGGGACGTACTTTTCAATCCCAAGGGCAGTGCGCACGCCATAATCAGCGGCGGCGAGGACCCGTTGCGGTATGAATATGTTGCCTTCGAAATCGTGAATACCGACAACAAAGAGGAACGGTTGCTTGCAACGTTTTTTGATACTGCTTCCCCCGGCAAAGTCGGTACGCAAGCGGGGGTGGCGAGTGCTTTTCAGGAAATTCTGGAAAATTTACTCAACCGTGATGCGTTTTTTTGCCGTCTTACGGAAGACGCTTTGCGCCGCTTGCTCGTATATACCCAGCGTGCTTTTACGGGCGATATGCATCGGGTCCGTCTCCCCGAAAGCGGTAGTGATAAAAACCACATGCTTTCCCGCATTTGTCGGTGCATTGACGAAACACCCGAGGACATCCATCTGCTTCGCACCCTGCCTGCAAGATGCGGGTACAGTTATTCTTATCTTTCCGCCTTGTTTTCTCAAAAAATGGGTATGAGCCTGCGGGCATACTATCAGATGCGGCGGCATGAGCAGGCGCGTAAATTGTTGGCGTCGGGTATGCGCGTTACCGCCGTTGCAGAAAAGCAAGGATACAGTTCTATGCACGCATTTTCTCACGCATTCACGGCACGCGAGGGCGTGTCCCCGGGCACATACATAAAAAACGTATTGGAGGTACGTATATGAAAGTGGCAGTTATCGGTTGCGGTAACATCGCAAACAACGCACATATCCCTGCGTATTTGAAAAACGGGCAGGCAGAAATCAAATATTTCTGCGATATTTTGCCCGAGCGTGCACAGGAGGCGGTACGAAAATACGGTTGCGGTATTGCCGTGACCGACTACCGTGAGATCCTTGCCGATGCGGAAGTCGTTGCTGTGTCGGTATGTGTTCCCAACAAACTGCATCGGCAGATTGCGTGTGATTTTTTGCGTGCAGGTAAGCATGTTCTGTGCGAAAAACCCGCGGCGGTCAATTTAGAGGAAGCGCTGGAAATGCAAAAGGTACAGCATCAGACGGGTAAGATTTTGAATATCGGTGTTGTCAATCGCTTCAACGATTACGTCAACGCTATCAAGGACTTGATTGACAGTGGTGCTTTGGGTGAGATCTTCCACGTGCATACCAGCTTTCGCAACCATCGCTCTATTCCCGGATTGGGTGGCGATTTTACCACAAAGGCAGTTGCCGGAGGAGGTGTGCTTATTGACTGGGGTGTACATTTTTTAGATATTGTGATGTATTGTTGCGGCGATCCCGTACCGCATACGGTCAGCGCCGCCGCTTTCTCAAAACTTGGCTGTGATATAGCGGGATACGTTTACGATGATATGTGGGCAGGTCCGCCGCAGACGGACGGCACGTATGATGTGGAAGATTCGGTTACCGCTCTTATACGTACTGACGGCCCCATTATTTCCGTACACGGTGCCTGGGCGCAAAACATCGGTAAAAATGAAATGTACATAGATTTTTGCGGCGATAAAGGCGGTATTCGCCTGCAATACGGCAGAGAGTTTACCGTGTATACCGTTAAGGATGGAAAGTTGTACGAATATACCCCTTCTGTCAAGGCAAATAATCATTTCGAAAATGAAATTAACGCATTTGTGGATTGCGTGCAAACGGGTAAAAAACTGCCTTCACACATCGATAATGCCATTATTACCGCCCGTATTATGCAGGCGATTTATGACTCCGCCGAAGCACGTATGGAGGTGACGGTATGAAAATTGGTTTTATTGACCTGTATTTAGACGAATGGCACGCGCAGGAATATCCCGCGTGGTTGCGGGAACAAAGCGGTGGCAGAGATACCGTTTGCTATGCCTATGCCGCCACCGCGCCTGCTGACCGACAAGATAATGCGATATGGTGTGCCGCACGCGGCATACAACTGCTGTCTTCGGTGGAAGAGGTGGTGGAAAAAAGCGATTGTCTGGTTGTGTTGGCACCTGATGATCCGCAGGTGCATCTGCAACTGGCAACACCCGCCCTTAAAAGCGGTAAGCCTGTATTTG
>JAZPXM010000086.1:0-4294 GCA_045543675.1 Acutalibacteraceae bacterium | reverse complement strand
CGCCTCGGTGCCGAGGTCGAGGTCATCTGCCCCGAGGAAAAGGTCTCCAAACACTCAAAGCTTAAATTTCATCAAAGCCTTGCCACCAATGAGCTTTTGACCAACCTGTTTTCAAAGACTCATTATGACGGCATCGTCAATTTTATCCATTATCCCGACCCCGAAAAATATAAAGAGGCATACCGCTTCCTTATAAAGAACACCGACCACCTTATATTCCTTTCGTCCTACCGTGTTTATGCCAACGAACAGCATCCCGTGACCGAATCAGCCCCCAGACTGTGCGACGTAGTAAATGACCCCGACCTTCTTAAATATGACACCTACGGCGTAAGCAAGGGCATCTGCGAGGATTTTCTGTTCAATGAATGTAAGGGCGAAAACTGGACCGTCGTGCGACCCGTTATCTCATTTTCGTGCCGCAGAATGGATATCCTTATGAACAGCGGTCTGTGGGCCGTTGAGTATGCCAAAAGCGGCAAAACGTTGCTTCTTCCGCTTTCCTGCAAGGAGCTTCATGCGGGGCTTGACTGGGCAGGTAACTCGGGCAAGCTGATCGCCAACCTGCTGTTTAAAAAGGAATCTCTGGGCGAGGCCTTCACTATCTGTTCGGGACACGGTATGACCTGGGGCGAGATCGCCGATGCATATAATAAGGTGATCGGACTCAAGGTCGAATGGGTCGATGACGAGCGTTACATAGACACCATCCCCACCATCCGCAGCAACGGCGAGCACAACTGGATGTGGAACTACGACCGCAAATTCGACCGTGACGTCGATTGCTCAAAGGTGCTGACCGTCACCGGCCTTAGCCGTGATGACTTCGCAACTATAGAAGACGGCATAAAAGCCGAAATGAAGATCCTGGAGCAATCGCAGAAATAACTTCACCACAAATGAAACCGCAAAACAAAAACCACCCTGATGGGTGGTTTTTGTTTTGTTTATGGGCTACAAAAAAGATATTATTGCCGTTTTTGCGTATGAATTCGAACTCTTGCAGTTTTTAGTGAAGTATCGGCTAACGCCGAAGTGAAGTTATGCCTTACGGCATAATGAAGTATTATGCTTGCGCATAAAATGAAGTTAAGTGCGCCACTCACTTCCGCAGAAACTTCACTGTCCGCAGGACAACTTCACTTGCGGAGCAAACTTCACGCGCCGAAAGGCGCACTTAGTTGAAAAACCGACAAGTCGAAACTTGTCGGTTTTTCTGGTGCGGGTAACAGGACTTGAACCTGCACATCACAGATACCAGATCCTAAGTCTGGCGCGTCTGCCAATTCCGCCATACCCGCATATGAAAAGTACCCTTGTATTCTAAAACAAACCGTGCAGAAAGTCAAGGGAATTTATGCACACTTGCACTTTTTGAAAATATTTGTTATACTATATATAGTTTATAAAAGGAGTGGACAGTATATGTCTAATATTTGGCATGATATTTCGCCTGAGAGAATTCTGCCCGAAGATTTTGTTTGCGTGATTGAAATTGCAAAGGGCAGTAAAAAGAAATACGAATTAGATAAGGAAACGGGCTTGATTATATTAGACCGTATTTTGTATACATCTACCCGTTATCCCGCCAATTATGGCTTTATTCCGCGTACGTATGCCGATGACGGTGACCCGCTCGACGTTTTACTGTTGTGCTCTGAGTCTATAGAACCGATGGCGCTGGTTCGTGCATATCCTATCGGTGTAATTACAATGACCGATAATGGTGCAAACGATGAAAAAATTATCGCTGTACCTTTTAATGACCCGAACTACAATTGCTACACGGATATTGACCAGCTGCCGGCGCACATTTTTGATGAGATGCGTCATTTCTTTACCGTGTATAAAAATCTCGAGCATAAAGAAACGGCAGTAGAAGAAGTGATGGCAAGAGAAGAGGCGGTTAAAGTTATTTCACATTGCCTTAAAAAGTATGAAGAAGATTTTGGATAAAAGGAAGCACCGTTCGCATAGAACGGTGCTTCCTTTTATCCTTGATTTAGTTGATAGGAAAGAGTCATTAAACTATCGCCCAAGTGTACGTTTTCTACAACGGCATCGGGGTGTGCAAACGTAATGTCATAATGTGAGAAGTTCCAAAATCCGCGTACGCCGTAATCTACCAATTTATCGACAACGGCAGGGGCGGCTTCTTTCGGAATACACATAATCGCCATTTGCGGTTTATGTACTGTGCAAAAAGTTTCTAATTCATCCGTTGAACGCACGGTAAGCTCACCGACTTGATTGCCAATGATGGTGGCAGAATTGTCGAAGATGCCGATAAGTTCAACGCCTTTGCTTTCAAACTTCATTTGCGTGGCAAGAGTACGTCCTAAGCGACCGGCGCCGATAAGAATAGCGGGCGTATGGTAGTCCATACCCATAATCTTACCAATCTCATTATACAGTTGCTCCACAGGATAGCCGCATCCTTGCTGACCGAAACCGCCAAAACAGTTTAAATCCTGACGAATTTGCGATGCGGTTAGACCCATTTTCTCGGACAATTCACGAGACGAAATACGGGCAATACCGTTTTCTTTTAAATCATACAGAAAACGGTAGTAGCGTGGTAAACGCCGTATAACAGAAATAGAAATACGTTGTTCGTTTTTAGGCATAGGATATGCCTCCTTTAACTGCAAAATCAGGCATTGTTACGGGTATAATCCAAAAGACCGCCTGCAAGAAGTAATTCAATCTGTCGTGCCGAGAAAGCATTATTCAGCGGATAGGTTTCACCCTTTGTTTTATTTTCCAAAACGATAGGTGTACCGTTTTTCACACATTCACGAATGTTCGGCAGGGAAAGGGTATCGCCAAGTGCAATGCGGTTATAATCGTCCTCATTAACAAAAGTTAACGGCAGAATACCGGCATTGATAAGGTTTGCCACGTGGATGCGCGCAAAGGATTTCACGATAACCGCTTTAATGCCGAGATACAACGGCGCTAACGCCGCATGTTCACGAGAACTACCTTGACCGTAATTGGCACCGCCAATGATAATGCCTTTACCTGCTTCTTTACAACGCGCGGGGAACTGCTCATCGCAACGGGTGAAACAATGTTCCGAAATAGCAGGAATGTTAGAGCGCAAAGGCAAGATTTTAGCGCCTGCAGGCATAATATGGTCGGTAGTAATGTTGTCGCCCACTTTCAAAAGCACATCTGCGGTAATAGTTTCATCCAACGGTGCCGTCTTGGGGAAAGGTTTAATATTAGGACCGCGGAGAATTTCTACGGCATCCATTTCTTCAACAGGTGCGGGGGGGACGATCATATTATCGTTGATCATAAAGGTTTCGGGCATGGTCACAACAGGAGCGTCGCCCATGGTGCGCGGGTCGGTAAACACACCGGTCAATGCAGAAACCGCGGCGGTTTCCGGGCTTACCAGATACACACCTGCATCTGCAGTACCCGATCGACCTTCGAAGTTACGGTTAAAGGTGCGCAAGGAAACACCACCGGAATTGGGTGACTGACCCATACCGATACACGGACCACACGCACATTCGAGAATGCGCGCACCCGCGGCAATCATATCCGCTAATGCGCCGCATTCTGCGAGCATATTATACACCTGCTTCGAACCGGGCGCGATAGAAAGACTGACATCGGGATGTACCGTTTTACCTTTCAAAATAGCGGCAACTTTTAACATATCGAACAGTGACGAGTTGGTGCAAGAACCGATGCAACACTGGTCAACTTTGATGGTGCCGATGTCTTCCACTGCTTTTACGGCATCAGGGGAGTGGGGACAAGCCGCCAAAGGACGCAACGTGTTCAAATCAATAGTGATAACTTCGTCGTATTGTGCACCTTCATCGGGTAAAATTTCCACCCAATCGGCTTCTCTGCCTTGTGCTTTCATAAACTGGCGGGTGATGTCATCGGACGGGAAAATAGAGGTAGACGCGCCGAGTTCTGCGCCCATATTGGTAATGGTGGCGCGCTCGGGAACAGATAAGGTTTTTACACCTTCGCCTGCGTATTCTACAATTTTGCCGACGCCGCCTTTTACAGACATCAAGCGAAGTACTTCCAAAATAATATCCTTTGCGGCAACCCACGGCTGTAACTTGCCGAGCAGTTCAACTTTCACCATTTTCGGCATGGTGATATAGTATGTACCGCCGCCCATAGCAACAGCTACGTCAAGACCACCGGCACCAAAAGCGAGCATACCGATACCGCCACCCGTCGGTGTATGGCTGTCCGAGCCGATAAGGGTTTTACCGGGAATACCAAAACGTTCCAAATGCACCTGATGACAGATGCC
>JAZPXM010000085.1:0-7006 GCA_045543675.1 Acutalibacteraceae bacterium | reverse complement strand
CATAGCGATACGGGCTGCCTCGATCTGACGGGAGGTGATCCAAGCGGGCTCTAACGCCTGCAGACCAAACTCACCGTAGGTGATTTCGTTGCCGCGGTAGGCCTTACCGGTAAGGCGGCCTCTGTGAACGCGGCGATATTTAACTCTCTTAGGTAACAGCATTACTTACGGCCTCCTTCACGACGGGGCTTCGCAGCGCCGGCGAGAACTTCACCGCGATAGATCCAAACTTTCACGCCGATTCTACCGTAGGTGGTGTTCGCCTCAGCGAAACCGTAATCAATATCCGCACGCAGGGTCTGCAGCGGGATGGTGCCTTCATGGTACTGTTCGGTACGCGCGATTTCCGCGCCGCCGAGACGACCGGCACACTGGGTTTTGATACCCTTAGCGCCCAATTTCATAGCGCGACCGATGGCCTGTTTCATGGCACGACGGAAGGCGATACGTTTTTCGAGCTGCTGTGCAATGTTTTCAGCAACGAGCTGTGCGTCAACGTCGGGGTTTTTCACCTCAACAATGTTGAGCACGGTCGCTTTGCCGAGCTTCTTTTCGCAGGTCAAACGCAGTTTTTCGATTTCGGTGCCGCCCTTGCCGATTACCAGGCCGGGTTTCGCACAGAAGATGTTTACACGCACACGGGATGCGTCGCGTTCGATCTCTACTTTGGAGACGCCTGCTGCATACAGGGTCTTTTTCAGATACTTGCGCAGGTTGTAGTCAGATACCAGCGTATCGCCGAAATCTTTGTCAGCTACGAACCAGCGAGAATCCCAGTTTTTAATAATACCGACTCTAAGGCCGTGGGGATTAACTTTCTGTCCCATAATGTACCTCCTCCTTCGCTTATTCTTTTTCCTTAAGCACTAAGGTAATGTGTGAAGTTCTCTTTTCGATGCGATAGGCGCGACCCTGCGCACGCGGGCGGATTCTCTTCAGAATCGGGCCGGGGCATACGAAACATTCGGAAACATACAGATCCTCTTTATTGAGGTTCAGATTGTTTTCCGCGTTCGCAGTCGCGGATTTGAGCAACTTTGCGATCGGTTCGCAAGCCGCTTTGGGGGTGAATTTTACGATCGCCATCGCCTCGTCTACCGGCTTATTGCGGATGAGGTCGAGAACGATTTTCACTTTGCGAGGGGAAATACGGACATACGTTGCTTGTGCCCTTGCTTCCATGGTGTTTCTCTCCTTTCCGTGGATTAGCCGCTAGTTTTGGAACCCACATGACCTTTGAAGGTACGGGTGGGAGCAAACTCGCCGAGTTTATGTCCGACCATGTCTTCAGTGACATATACCGGAACGTGTTTACGACCGTCATGTACGGCAATGGTGTGGCCAACGAAATCCGGGAAGATGGTGGAGGAACGGCTCCAGGTCTTCAGGATGCGTTTTTCGCCGGCGGCATTCATTTCTTTGATCCTTTTCAGCAACACGGGTTGGACGAAAGGACCCTTCTTTACGCTTCTGCTCATAAATCTTGATCTCCTTTCGCTTATTTGCTGCGACGTTTCACGATAAATTTATCGGAACGGTTTTTGGTCTTACGGGTTTTGTGACCCAGAGCAGGTTTGCCCCACGGGGTCACAGGACCGGGACGGCCGATGGGGGATTTACCCTCACCACCACCGTGCGGGTGGTCACAGGGGTTCATAACGGAACCGCGTACCTGCGGTCTCCAACCCATGTGGCGTTTGCGGCCGGCTTTACCGATTTTCTGGTTTGCGTGGTCCGCGTTGCCTACCTGACCGATGGTGGCCATGCAGTTCATCGGAACGTAACGCATTTCGCCGGAGGGCAGACGCACCATAGCTAATGCGCCTTCTTTACCCATCAACTGCGCCATAGCGCCTGCTGCACGGGCAAGCTGCGCACCCTTGCCGGGATACAACTCCACGTTGTGGATGAAAGTACCGGTCGGGATAGCGGAAAGCGGCAGGGCGTTGCCCGGCTTGATGTCCGCGTCGGTACCGGCGGAAATCTTGTCGCCAACTTTGAGGCCGGCGGGAGCGATGATATAGCGTTTGTCGCCGTCTTCGTACTGTACCAGTGCGATGTTGGCGGTACGGTTCGGGTCATATTCGAGGGTCATTACGGTACCCACAACACCCGCATTACCGCGTTTGAAGTCGATAATTCTGTACTTCTTGCGGTTGCCGCCGCCGCGATGACGGACGGTGATACGACCGTAGCTGTTACGGCCGGCTTTTTTGTTTTTCGGAGCCAGCAAGCTCTTCTCCGGTGCTACTTTGGAAAGTTCGCTGTAATCAACAACAGACATACCGCGGCGACCGGGAGTTGTCGGCTTATACACTTTAATAGCCATGCAATTTCTCTCCTTTTCTTGGCTTTGCGAGACTTTACGGATGCTCTATTCCATCCATCTATGTCCCATACGTTGCCTTAGCGGCGGTTTTTAGAACATACCGTCGAAGAACTCAATGGTCTTGGAGTCTTCGGTCAGCGTGACGATCGCCTTTTTCCAGTCGGAAGTGTAACCTTCGTGACGGCCCATACGGCGCAGACGACCTTTCATGCTGATGGTGTTGACCTTCGCGACTTTCACGCCGAAGATCTCTTCCACAGCCTGAGCAATTGCGATCTTGTTCGCATCTTTCTTTACACGGAACGTGTATTTTTTCTCAGGCAGAACGGAGACGGCTTTCTCGGTGATAACCGGAGCCAGGATGATATCACGTGCAGTGCTCATCTGTATACCTCCTCAATCTTTGCAACGGCATCTTTCACAACGATAACAGTGTCAGCGTTCAAGATGTCATAGGTGTTAAGTGTATTGACCAGAGCGGTCTTAGCGCCTTCGATGTTACGGGTGGATTTTACAGCCACGTCGTTTTTCTCGGGCATAACCAGCAGCACTTTTTTGCCGGCGTTCAGCGCAGCAAACATAGCAGCAACGGTTTTGGTTTTGATTTCTTCGAGTTTCAACTCGTCGAGCACCAACAACGTGCCGTCAGCCACTTTGGAAGACAACGCAGATTTCAGAGCGAGTCTGCGCACTTTCTTGGGCAGTACGTAGTTGTAGGAGCGGGGCTTCGGGCCGAGAGCCACACCGCCGTGTACCCACTGGGGAGCACGGGTGGAACCCTGACGGGCATGACCGGTACCTTTCTGTCTCCACGGTTTTTTACCGCCGCCGGAAACTTCGGTACGGGTTTTGGTGGACTGAGTGCCCTGACGCTGGTTAGCTAAAAAGTTCACTACAGCGCTGTGCATCACAACGGCGTTAGGTTCAATGCCGAATACTTCAGCAGCCAACTCTAAAGTGCCGGTTTCTTTACCGAGCATATCATAAGTTTTTACGGTAGCCATTATTTGTCCTCCTCCCTTCAGCCTTTCACAGTGTTAGAGAGAACCACGATGCCGTTCTTCGGGCCGGGGATGGCGCCTTTAACAGCGATAAGATTGTTCTCTACGTCAACTTTGACAACTTCCAGATTCTGTACGGTTACGCGTTCTGCGCCCAAGTGACCTGCGCTCTTCATACCTTTAAATACGCGAGCCGGGTCGATAACACCCTGAGAACCGGCATGACGTGCATTCGGACCGGTACCGTGGGATTCTTTCAGGCGAGAATGGTTCCAACGTTTTACAACGCCGGCGTAGCCTTTACCTTTGCTGGTGCCAACCACGTCAACGTGATCGCCTACAGCAAAAACGTCCGCTTTGACAACGTCGCCAACGTTTGCGGCGTCCGCATTTTCAAGACGGAACTCGCGAAGCACTCTTTTGGGAGCAACTTCTGCTTTGTCGAAATGACCTTGCATGGGTTTGGTCACGTGTTTGGTGGTTACGTCACCGAAACCATACTGTACGGCTGCATAGCCGTCGTTTTCCACGGTCTTTTTCTGCACTACTACGCAGGGGCCCGCCTCGATGACGGTGACCGGTACTACATTGCCCTTTTCATCGAAGATCTGGGTCATACCCATCTTCTTACCGATGATTGCTTTTTGCATCTTTCTATACCTCCTTGGTTATTGGTTGGTCCTTTTATATACCTTATAATATACCGTATCGCGGCTTTCCCTTTGGGAGTTCCCGATGGCGGCGAAGGTTAAAAAGCACCAACATGACCTCGCTTTCGAGAAACCTTACAAACCGTAAATTACAGTTTGATTTCGATTTCTACACCGGCGGGGAGTTCAAGGCCCGTCAGAGCCTCAACGGTTTTGTTGGACGGTCTGAGAATGTCAATCAGACGCTTGTGGGTACGGGTTTCAAACTGTTCACGAGAGTCTTTGTACTTGTGCACAGCGCGAAGGATAGTCACAACTTCCTTCTCGGTGGGCAGCGGCACGGGACCGGATACACGAGCGCCGGTACGGCGAGCGGTCTCAACGATCTTTTCTGCTGCCTGATCAACCAACTGGTGATCATAACCCTTGATGCGAATGCGAATTTTTTCTTTGACTGCCACTTGTAAACGCCTCCTTAAATTTTTAGTTGGCGGGCGACGCTAAAACCGTACACACCGCCGGGTGTTTCTTTCCCGGTCGTGAAAAAAACCGGACACACTGCGTCCGGATTCGGTAAGAGCGTCCTGTTTTCAGCCGCAAGCCATCGCAAGTACGGGTTGACGCACCGTTGGGGAGTGCGGACCCTGCCTGTGGTTAAAACAGTTATTTCTTGTCGCCCGGTTTGAAATCGGACATACTCCGCGGAAAAACCGACCGTTCGGTCGCAACCTCCCGCATCATCGCATATCGTGCAGTCTGCGCTACAAAAATGGGCATAATTGTCCCGCTTTTTGCGCACGCCCAATTATATTACAATAAAACGTAAAAAAAATCAAGTGTTTTTGCGTATTTTTTTGAAAAATTTTTCATTTTTTTGTGTTCCACAATATGTAGTGTTTGCGGCACATACCACACCCCTATCTATATAAATTCACACAAAAAATCTTTTAAAAAATATTTTATCCGCAGGGCAAGCATCGGTCGCCCTTTTGTTGCATAAGAAAAGCGGCGTGCTGTTAGCACGCCGCTTTTTCGCTGTTTCATTATCCAATCACATACACGTTCATTTTACGTCTGCCAAACGACGAACATTCGCCGTAGGTGTCATAATACAAGTCTACCAGCACTTTGCCGCTGCGCACCGCGCCGCCCGTATCACCTGCAATAGCATACCCATATACGATCTTGCCGTCTTCGGATACGATCCAGAGCTTCGTGCCGTACGGAATTACACGGGGATCCACCGCAACAACGCCAACCTGTGCGCGTCTGCCGGTAGCCGTCCAAGCGCCCGAGTCGCCACGGTCGGAGGTGTACGCTGTCGCCGTACCGGACAATTTCTTCTTGTAATTGAGCGGTTGACCCGCGCTGTCCAACGCAATGTCAAACGGCGCTTCGGACACCACTTTACCAACCTTCGTACCTTTCAGAACAACCTTATCCACGGGTTGTTTGGTCACTTCGGTCTTCACCGTTTCGGTGGATACCACTTTGCCGTCTTCCAGATACTGACGATAGGTGACCACTTTGCTGCCCGTAACGCCCGCGCGTTCTACTTTGGTAGCGCCCTGGCGGAGTGCAGACGTGTATTTCACCTGCGTTTTGTAGGAAAGGGAGAATGTTTTTTGATATTCTTTATAAGATACGCGGGTGATTTCTACCGCCAATTCGTTAGAAACAAAGCGGTCGGCAGATACGTTTAACTTATCTGCATCACCCAACGCCAAGCCTGCCGCCTGAATGGCATCGGCAACGGTCTTGCCTGCCGCTATACACACGGTAGCGGTCTCGCCGTCCGCTTTTACGGTTACGCTGTACAACACGGTATCGGTGTCGGTAAACGCAGGAACGGGGACGGTCGCGCTTTCCAGCGCTTTTAAGTTATTCTCGATAAAACGGATGGGATGCATCTCCACCGTCGCGGTGATTGCCGCGGGGGCGGACGCTTCTTCTTCTGCAACAGCAGGCAGAGACAGCACACTTGCAAATAAAACGGTTACAACCAGAGTCAGTGCCGAAATCCGCTTGCCGCAATAACGGGACACCGTCGCCCCGAAAGCTGTGAGCTTTTTCAGAACACACTTCATAACAGTTTTCCTTTCTGTCACCCTTGTCTATCGGTGTTTTCTTTATTGTGGAGAAAACTTACAAAAAATATACAAAAATTGTTTTTGCAGTATCGCATACCGCATAAAAGGGGTGACATAACAGCGCGTCTTTTCAGACGCCTTGTGTATTATACGCACCAAATTCTCACTTGTCAAACAAAAACAAGCGTCACTTTTTGTGTAATTTGCACAAGAAAACCCGCTTTTTTCTCTCTTTGCCCCCAAAAAATGGTTTCCGATTTGCAAAAAAGCCAAATTCCACAACTTGACAGCCCAAACGCCCCCGGAACATAAAAAAGGGCGTTAAAACCATCCGTTTTTTTCGTTTCACTTCCGTTTTTCGCTAAAAATTACCAAAATTTGCCAAATATGGAAAGAAAAAGTTTATCGTCGAAAAAAGGCGAAAACTTTGTGCAACCAGCCGAAAGCGCCCATCTGAACCCCGCCAACGCATATTGTAAAACGATAAAATCGCACTTTATCGCGCTGAACTTTCCTTGATTTTGAAACACATTTTTGCATAAAAACACATTTTGCGTTATAAAAATGCAAAACTCGCGAAAATTGCCAAATTATTTTTTGCCGTTGTGCCGTAGATTTTACAAAAAAATTACCCGTAAGGGAGTTGCGATTAGGGATTTACAACATTAACCTCCCTCTGACGAGGGAGGTGGATTTTTGCGAAGCAAAAAGACGGAGGGAGAGAAAAAGAAGGACTACCCCTTAAGTCAAAACCTGCGGTTTTGACGGAAGGGTAGTTCTGGACATAAGAAAAGCACTTCGACTACCCCTCAGTTTCACTCGCTTAAACGCTCGTTCAACAGCTCCCCTGACAAGGGGAGCCAAGAGTTTTCGCGACCGAGCGCAAGCGAGTGTCGACCGAGTAGCGCGAAGCGCTACTCGCCCTGACAAGGGGAG
>JAZPXM010000084.1:0-11306 GCA_045543675.1 Acutalibacteraceae bacterium | reverse complement strand
GAACGTGAATTTGATACGATCGTTGCCGTACACGAAAAACATCATAATTGTGTTATTCCGCCCTGCGGCAATTGCAGACAAATGTTGTTTGAGTATTGTCCCGATATTAAAGTAATAGTAAATGATGAAAACGGAAATCTTATCAAGGTAAAAGCCAGAGATTTGTTGCCGTTTGCTTGGGAACCTGTAATCTGCTAAATCAATAGTCCGGCGCACTACTTTTAGTCGCTCTTTCGCACGAAAAAACCCTCTTTTGTCTACTACGACAAGAGAGGGTTTTTCAATGATATCCGTTCCTGACGGAACGCGTGATATATCTTCGATATGATATCGCACTGCCGTGCGATGATATATGCCTTCGGCATATGAAGGAACGCATATTATATCATATTTGCAACGCAAATATATCATGCGGCAACGACGTATATCATATCGCGTCAGCGATATATCAATGAAAAGCGCAGCATCTTAAGGTATAATCTTCACGAAAGAAGTTGCTTTTATGTCAGAAAACACATTGTTTGATCTATCTTTTGAATTTGCTGTTGCTATCGTAAATCTTGTTGCCCATTGTAAATACCGACGGACTATGGTATACTTTTCCTATACGCAATCGACAAAGGAGCATACCCTATGTCCAAAGATATTTTTATTTCCTACAGAAACGACGGATGCAGTAACCAGTTCGCACACCGCCTGGCAAACGACCTGACAGAATTGGGTTACAGTGTGTATTTTAATCCGTACGAAGAACGCAGTGACAGTTTCCCCGACCGTCTGAAAAACGCTGTCAAAGCGTGTAAGGACTTTATTATGGTGCTGTCTCCTGCGAGTATGGAACGTCTTTTACGCAACGACGAGATAGACTGGGTGCGCGAAGAATTGTTGGCGGCACGCGAGAACGGCAAAAATATTATTCCCGTTTTGGTGGATGGGGCGACTATGCCGTCCCGTCCCGAAGAAATGCCGCAAAATATCTGTTTCTTACCCTATGTGGATGCTATCCGTTTACCCGACGAGTATAAACATTCCCCCTTTACGTCCTTAATCGGCGGTTTACTGTCTAAGCAAGACGGCAAAGACAGCTACAAGGATGCATTTAACAGCAATCCCAACTACCGCGTCAACGACGTGTTTGACCAACTGCTGTGCAAGGCAAACGCGGGTGATATAGAAGCAATGTACGAATTGGGTATGATGCATTACTACGGCGTGACGTCCGCTAACGGGCAGTCTGCGTGGGATTATGAGCAGGCGGTGTACTGGTTGCGGAAAGTATCCGCCTCCGACCATCCGCTACGGTACGAAGCGGACAATAGTATTGCCCGCATGTACTATAACGGCACGGTGCCCACCGAACCGCAGTCGTATGAAAAGGCGATGGAATACATAGAACGTGCCGCACCGCACAGTCAGTACGCGAAATCCCAAAAAGCGTACCATTTGCGGGAAGGATTGGGCTGCGAATTCGATTTTGAAAAGTATCTTCAATTTCTAAAAGAAGAAATGGGCGGCGGCGATAATATGACCGCCATAGGACTGGCTAAATTTTACATCAAATACGGTAAATATCAAGAAGCGATGGACGTGTTTGATGCGGTGGACAATCTCACACCCGAAATGAATTATCAAATCGGTATGTTGTACCGCAACGGTGTGTTGTCCGACCCGCCAAAACCCGATTTTATGCAGGCGGCGTATTATTTGCGCAATGCCGCAGATGACAACCATATTGCGGCGGCTTACGAGTACGGTATGTTATGCTTCCGCCCTACGGGACGGTTCCGCAAGGATTTCAGAAGTGCGCAAAAATATCTGCAGATAGCGGCGGACAACGGTCATACCACCGCGCAGTACGTGCTGGGCTTTATGTATAAGTCGGGTCACGTTACCAAAGACTTGGCAAAAGCGGCGGAATACCTGGAAAAAGCAAAAGCACAAGGGGATTCTTTCTCGGCTATGGAATTGGCAACCATTTACCAGCAACCCGAAATGCAGAATTACCAGCGTGCATACGCATGTGCCGAAATGGCGGCGGAACATAATATCGCAGAAGGCGAGTTCCTTTTAGCCAATCTTTTGTTTTTGGGTCGCGGCTGTGAGCCGGATGTGAATAAAGCGTACGAATTGTACGAGCGTGCGTACTCCCACGGCATCCATTATGCATCTACTATGATGCGTCGCATCGAAAGTTTGAAAGGGGGATCCCGGTGACGACAATGATGTGGATATGCTTTGCAATTACGCTACTGTGCGTGCCGCTAAGCGTGTTATCTTTCTTGCAAAAAGGATTTCTGTTCAATAACGCGTATTTGTATGCGTCCAAGCAAGAGCGGGAAACCATGTATAAAACACCGTATTACCGCCAAAGCGGCGTGGTATTTTTGCTTATCGGCGTGATATTTTTGTGTAACGGTTTGGCATTGGCTCTGCATAAAGAGTGGTTGTTTGGACTGGCGCATATCACGCTGGCGGTGACGCTGGTGTATGCGATTGTGTCAAGCGTAGTGATAGAAAAACGAAAGAAAAAAGGTGAAACCGATGAAAACGCATAAACAGAAGATGGTTGCACCTATCATCGTTTCGGTGCTGTTGGCGTTATATTATGTCATTTACTTTGGCGTCTTGATAGGGGTGTTGGACGGTGTACTGAAATACCTGTTGGGTGTGATTCCGCTCGCGCTTGTATTTCTGACGGTCAAGGTTTGTGTAGAAAGAATCCATGAAATAGAGAAAGGTGAAGAAGATGATCTTAGTCAATACTGATTACATCAGCGGTAAAGAATTGGAAACGTTAACACTTGTGAAAGGCAGTACTATCCAATCCAAACACATCGGCAATGATATTGCGCAGAGTTTCAAAACGCTGGTAGGCGGCGAACTGAAAGCGTATAACGAAATGATGAACGATGCGCGCGCACTTGCTACCAAGCGTATGGTGGCGGAAGCGGAAGCGCTGGGTGCGGATGCTGTCGTGAATGTGCGGTATGCGTCTTCTGCTGTTATGCAGGGCGCCGCAGAAGTGATCGTGTACGGTACCGCGGTGAAATTCAAATAAAAAACCACGCGATACGGGTGTTGCGGCAAGGGATTGGCAACATTAACCTCCCTCTGACGAGGGAGGTGGATTTTTGCGAAGCAAAAAGACGGAGGGAGAGAAAAAGAAGAACTACCCTTAAGTCAAAACCTGCGGTTTTGACACCTCCCCTGACAAGGGGAGGTGAGAAAAGTGTCTACATAAAAACAGAGGAGATGCACAAAAATTGTGCATCTCCTCTTGCTTTTGTAGATATGTTTTAGCCTTCCCCTAACAGGGGAAATGTCCGAAGGACAAAGGGGTGGCGTCCTGCAAGGAAAGCCTTTTCAATCCCTAACCGCAACACCCATATGCGGAAAAATTTTATTTATGCCGTCTCCCAAAAAACTTGCGGGTGCCGTTTTATAAAATATTCTAACGCGCGGTATGCGCGGGCGCGGGAAATATTGTACTGCGACGGCTTGGTATATAGTTTCTTGCGTAACACGTACTCCATTTCGCCGTCTACGTATTCGCAATCACATTCGTAATACTTACCGTTTGAAAGCTGTTGCAATAAATAGGTTTCCGCTTGCTCGGCAACGGCAGGGTCTTTGTCTTTGGTGAGCGCTGTCAAATACAGTACCCCCTCACTGCCCATATCCCGAATGGTAGCGACGTCAATGGTTTCTAATTTGTGGTTTTTGTAAGCGGTGTAGTTGTAGGATGCCACCACGTGATTGAGATTGGCAATACCGAGTGTGGCTACCAGCACACCGGCTGTCAAAAGGGTGATTTTCAGCACGTTTACCCGCGGCAGGAACAACCGCAGGATAATAGCGACAAACATCACCGCTAACAACACCGTAAACGTGCCGGTGCCGATACGCAATATGGTCATACCCATCTCACGGATGTACAGGATCATTTTGGACAGCGCGGTGGCGATGATGATAAGGGTAAACACCGAAATAAAGGTACACAAAATACGCACCGCGACGGCGGGCTTTTCGTCCTGCTTACGGGACAGTAACAACACAGCAAAAATAATGGCGGCGTTAATGGCGGCAACCGCACACATCTCAAAAAAGCCGCGGCGCGCATAGGCGGCAAGTGTAAAATCGTATCCTTGCGGTAAAAACCCGTCAAACGCACTGAAAAAGTACGCCAGTTGCGAGAACAGATACGCAAGGTAACATACCGATAACACCGATAAGAAAGACACCAATATCGTGGTGTCAATGCCTTTGGCGGGAATGGGGGTAGGACGCGGCAGGGGGCGCTTTTGCACCGCTACACAATAGCTGACGATAGGTATACTCAGCAGGATGCCGAGCCCTACTTTCCAAAGGAGAGACAGCAGGTCTGCTTGCACTAGATTGGCAAGCCCATCAAACGCTTTGTCCGCGCGCACCAACAGCGGTATGACCACCAACAACACAGGTATAGCGGCGATAATACCGATAAGCGCTTTACCGACCTTGTTGCGTTTTGTGCCGTTCCCTGCGAACACCGAACGAACGGTGGTGGGAATATGCGGCAACGCAAGCCGCCCGATAGGTGCGAACATGGTGCCGAGTATACCCAAGTCGCTGTCGGTGTCGTTTTTTGTTACCGTACCGCACCACGCGAGTGCCAGCAAAATGCTGACCACGAACGCGAAAAAGCGGATGGTCCCACCGGTGGTAACGGTAAATACGACCGACACTAAAACCGATAATGCCGCCGCACATACCGCAAACGGGGTGAGCTTGACGCCCTTTTTACAGATGTATATATTGCCTAACGTGAACAACAAAATAAAACTGACGGTCCATCCGATCATAAAACCGCCGAAAATACCGAGTGCGGACAGCAATACCGCGGCAACGGTTAAAAGACAGATGTATACCGTATCCCGCTTGTCGAGCGAAAAATACTCTTTTGGCGGCGGGGTGTAGGTGGACATATTGGTGGTTTGCATACGACCCACTCCTTTCTTTGTGCCACCATCATACACCCATATTTATCGTTTGTCAATAATAATTATCGAAAATCAATAAATTTTTATTTTTTGTGAATGGATATCCAAAGATGCTTGACATTCACACAATCGTTTTCTCCGTACAACTCGGAGTATTGGACAAGCAGGCGATTTCGACCGTCCGTATCTTTTAAGACGATGTTATTGGAGTAATAACACAGCCCCTTTTCTCTGCCGAGATAGGTTCCCTCGTCAAAATTCTGACCGTCGGTGGAGGTGTATAAAACAAACCCATCACAGCCTGCATTTCTGCCGTGCAGCAGATACACGCCGTCCATCAAAGCGGTTTGCGGATTGCGGATACCCTCTTTGACGTAGCAAGGTGTGTTTTCACTCCAGGTTTTGCCGAAATCCTCGCTGATGACGTGCTCCATGTGCATTTCGTCATGAAGATGATAGGCATACATATGCAACCGTTGTTTGTCATCGAACAACAGCGCCCCGTATCCTCTGCCGAGGGATGGCACCGGCACCACACACAGCTCCTGAAAGGTTTCGCCCCGATCGTGACTGGTATAGATGCGGTACACGTGTTCCTCGTTTTGTCCGCAGAAATGCACTGCGCCGTCATTACACATTTGTAATACGTATATAACGCCATCGTGAAACAGCGCATCGTACACTCTGCCTTTATACGGGCACAGTTCTTTTGGTTCACCCCACGTTTTGCCGCCGTCTGTGCTGGTGACGGTCATCGGGGTGTTCCACGGCTCGCACAGGCGATGTGCGTCGTTGCGCAGACAGATCGCGACAATTCTGCCGTCGTCGCAGGCCACCGCTCGTTCCACCGAAATCACGTGAACGCCGTCGTATAAGGCTTGCTTGGAATAGGGGAGCGTGTATACGTTGGAAAACGTCTCACCCGCATCCTCCGAGATGCGATATTCGATAAAGCCGAAGGTGGAATGTCCGCCGTACAGTATCGCGGAACAATTGGAATTGAAATCAATGATTTTACCGGGTGCAAATTCTGCCATCGCGTGGGACATGTGTCCGCTTCTCTTGCGGCTTTTATTATCCACGTACACCGTTGGCTCGCTGCACACGACGGCATACCCTGCACGTTCGATTTTCATATGCATACCTCCCGTTTAACAGGGCTTGACACGGTATACCTTCGCACCGTGTGCGGGCAATTCGCAGAGCAGCTCTGCGCCTGCCGATACGTCTTCTTTGCACCATACGTCCCGCACGGCGGTATGATCACCGATGGGAATGCACACGGTACGCGGCTGTTCCGAACGGTTAAACGCCGCGTACGCCACGTCGCCGTTTTCTAAGCGGCGTTTATATAGCCATACATTCTCATCTTTATATACGGGGCGCGGATAGTCTGCCAACGCATCTTGGTTGATGGCTATCATTTCTTCGTTACACACCATATCCAGCAAAAAGTCGGTCATCCGGTCTAACGGTGTGCTGATTTGAATGGGGGATGCGAAGAAGGCGGGTAGGGTGTAGGCAAAAAGTTCTTCGTCTTCGCTGTACGGTTCGCGTTTGGTCCCGCAATCAAAACCGTTCATCGCAAGCATATCCAGATCGTAAAAATGTCCTGCACACACGTGGTCTGCCCATGTGTCCAGCGTATCCATTCTCTCTAAGACGTTTTCCCAATTGGGATGGGTGTCTTCATTGGCACGCCAGGAGTTGACATTATTTTTTAAAAACGCCGCGTCCTCTATCTGCGCTTCCACCGTTACGCAATACGCGATTTCCCGTTTGGCAGCGCGTAATGCTTTCTTCATTAGAGCGCCGTTGATCGCTTCGACGGGCTTCCAATCGTATTTGAGATAATCAAACCCCCACGCTTCCCATTGTAACACATTGTTCTTTTCTTTATGTATCATACCGATACCGCCATTGTAGGTGTCGGGGAAACGCGGGTCGCGTTCGCCGACGGTGCAACCCGGGATACTCTCATATTCGGGCGGACAACCCCAGGCGGTCAACATCGGCGTAGAATACACGCCGCAACGCAGTCCCAAAGCGTGTATGGTATCGCACATACCTTTCATATCAGGGAATTTGGGGTTAGGCATAATGGCGTCGTATTCGCCGCCGTACGTATGTTGCCAACCCGAATCCATATTGACGTATCCATATCCGTAATCCGCGATACCGCTTTCAATCAACTGTTTAGCGGAACGTTCTACGTCCTGCTGTGTTACCACGGCACCGAAAGCGTTCCAGGTGGTAAATCCCAAAAGCGGCGTTTTGAGTACACCGTCTTCGTCGATACACATTTTAAAAGATTTTTGGGTGGAGCCTTTGGCGTTTTTCGCTGTTAAGGTCACGGTGAACACGGTATCTTCCGGCACATTACCGTATATAATACCGTTTTCCAAACGGATATGTTCATTTTCGGAGACCATTTCCACGGTGATAGGGCGTTCACCCGTCACGGGGATACGATACATAAAGGATTTGGCGGTGGATGCGCCGAACACCGACGGGGTGTGAATAACGGGTTTGCCTGTAAAGGGCTGTCTTTTTGCAATTTTCATACGTACTCATCTCCTTTAATTTTAAGATACCGTGTATTATAAAGGTTTGCAATTGATTTTTCGTGCTATTATATGGTAAAATCATACCATAGTATAAGGAGATGATAGTATGTCCGATTTTTACCCTGTACAATATGACCCTGACGACCCGTTACACGTGCTGATGATGGGATATGAAGATAACCCCGCGCTGGCGCATTGGGGTCCCGGTAAACGCGCTTATTATATTTTGCATTTCGTGACCCACGGACACGGCTTCTTTTGCGGGAACAAGGTACGGGCCGGACAAGGTTTTTTGATTCACCCGTCACATTTTCACGAATACCACGCAGCCACGCAGGACGGGTGGCACTATTTTTGGATGATTTTGTCGGCGGAAATCGCCCGTCGGTACGTACTGCCGTTTTTGCAAACCGATGAAAACGGTATATTTTCCTACCGTTGTGATGCCGCATTTATGAAAACCGTACGGGAACACTTTCGAAGAGAGACGCCGATGGGGCATATAGAAGCACTCCGTGCTTTTTTTGCTACCGTCTCGCGTCTTACAGCGGAAAGTCATGCGTATCGCAGTGCACCACAGTACCATATACAAGCGGCAAAGGTGTATATTGAAAACAATCTGCATAAAAAACTGACCGTCAAAGCGGTGGCGGATGCCATTCATATCGACGACCGTTATTTTTATAAAATTTTTACGGCGCAGGAAGGTGTTGCACCGAAAGTGTACATTGACCGCTGTAAAATTGCGGAAGCGGAAACATTGCTTTGCAGTTCCCGTATGGCGGTCACCGAAATTGCATTGGTTTTGGGGTTTGAGTCGGTATGCACCTTTTCAAAATTCTTTTCCGCGAGAACAGGAAAAAGTCCTACTGCCGTGAGGCGCGCGCATACAATAAACAGATAAGGACACACTAACCGTTAGGCTGGCTTAAGGAGTGGTAATATGGCGGTTATTGCAATGCAGGGGATCCGCAAGGTGTATGCAGGCGGCGAAAATGCGGTGGAAGCGTTAAAAGACGTGACATTAACGGTGGAAAAAGGGGAGTTTACCGCTATCATCGGGCGCTCAGGCTCGGGAAAATCCACGCTTATGAACATTTTGGGGTGTCTTGACCTGCCGACAGCGGGCACGTATCTGTTAAACGGTGAGGATGTCAGCAAAGCGGATGCCAAACGGCTGTCCGCCATACGTAACCGACATATCGGGTTTGTGTTTCAGAGTTTTCATTTGTTGCCCACCTTGACAGCGTTGGAAAACGTGGAAATGCCGCTGGTCTACGCGGGGATGAACAAAAGTGAACGGCGAGAGCGGGCAAAAGAAATGCTTTTCCGCGTGGGACTTGCCGACCGTATGCATCACTATCCGAAAGAACTGTCCGGCGGACAGCAGCAGCGGGTAGCGGTAGCGCGTGCGGTGGCGGGTGCGCCGCCGCTGATTTTGGCGGATGAGCCGACAGGCAACCTGGACGAAAATTCGGGACGGGATATTATGGCATTGTTGCAGGAACAACACAAAAACGGCACCACCGTACTGCTCATCACCCACGATCCGCAGATAGCCGCGCAGGCGCAACGGCGGGTAGAGATGCAGGACGGACGGCTCAATTTTTCAAAAAAATAATTGACAAATGTATATAAAAAGAGTATCCTAAAAAATGAAATTTTTGAGATGTGCTCTTGCAAAAGGGAACGTTGAAAAATTGCTAAACTATTTTAGGAGTGGTCTTAAATGAGTCTGAAAAATCAGTATCTTATCGATTTGATGGAAACCGTCAAAAAACGCAATCCCGGCGAAGCGGAATTTCATCAGGCGGTGATGGAAGTTCTGGAATCTCTGGAACCCGTTATCGAACAGCGTCCCGATTTTATTGAAAAAGGCGTTATGGATGCTATCGTGGAACCCGAACGCATCATTAAATTCCGTGTGCCGTGGGTAGACGACAACGGCAAGGTGCAGGTGAACCGTGGCTACCGTATCCAGTTTAACTCTGCTATCGGCCCGTACAAGGGCGGTCTGCGTTTCCACCCGACCGTTACCGAAAGCGTTATCAAATTCTTGGGTTTCGAACAGACCTTCAAAAACTCTCTTACCGGTCTGCCGATGGGCGGCGGTAAGGGCGGTGCCGACTTTGACCCGCAGGGCAAATCGGATATGGAAGTGATGCGCTTCTGTCAGAGCTTTATGACCGAACTTTCCAAATACATCGGTCCCGACACCGACGTGCCCGCGGGCGATATCGGCGTTGGTGCAAGAGAAATCGGCTATATGTTCGGCCAGTACAAACGTCTGCGTGATGAATTTACGGGTGTTCTCACCGGTAAAGGCCGCAGCTACGGCGGCTCGCTCATTCGTCCCGAAGCGACCGGTTTTGGTGCTACCTACTACACCGTAGAAATGCTCAAAACTTACGGGGAAGACATTAAAGGTAAGACTTTTGCAGTTTCCGGCTTCGGTAACGTGGCTTGGGGTGCCGTGAAAAAGATTACCGAACTCGGCGGTAAAGTGGTGGCTATCTCCGGTCCCGACGGCTATATCTACGATAAAGACGGTGTTGCTACCGACGAAAAAATCAACTATATGCTGGAAATGCGCGCTTCCTGCCGCAACAAAGTGCAGGACTATGCGGATAAGTTCGGCGTACCGTTCTTTGCAGGCAAAAAGCCGTGGGGCGAAAAGGTTGACGTTATTATGCCTTGCGCAACCCAGAACGAAGTAAATCTGGACGATGCGAAGAACATCGTTGCTAACGGTGTGAAATACTACGTGGAAGTTTCCAATATGCCCACCACCGCTGATGCGGTTGCGTATCTCAAAGAAAACGGTGTGGTCATCGCCCCGTCCAAAGCGGTTAACGCGGGCGGCGTTGCGGTTTCCGGTCTCGAAATGAGCCAGAACTCCATGCGTTACAGCTGGACCGCTGAAGAAGTGGATGCAAAATTGCAGCAGATCATGAAAGGCATCTACGAATCTTCGGTTGCCGCGGCGAAAGAATACGGTATGGAAGGCGACCTGATTGCAGGTGCAAACATTGCCGGCTTCTTGAAAGTTGCGGATGCCATGATGGCATACGGCGTGGTGTAAGAATTCTCAAAAAGGGCGGCTTTGCCGCCCTTTTTTTACAAGGTGATAGTATGGTAAAAGTATTGCCCGCTTGCAAGAGATATTTGTGGGGCGGCGAAAAATTACGGGAACAGTTTCATATACCGTCGGATCTGATGCCGCTTGCGGAAGCGTGGGTATTGTCCGCGCATCCCGACGGGGAATGTACGGCAAACGGCGTGCCGTTTTCGCAGTATTTGCAAACGGTTGCATGCGGCACAAAAGCATCCCGCTTTGCGGATTTTCCCGTGCTGATTAAACTGATCGATGCAAAGCAGGATCTATCTGTGCAGGTGCATCCCGACGATGCGTATGCCCGTAAACACGAAAACGACAACGGTAAGACCGAAATGTGGTACGTGCTGTCCGCTGAGCCGAACGCGTCGCTGTATTATGGTTTTTCCCGTGAGGTGACAGAGCAGGAAGTGCGGGAACGCATTGAAAACGGCACGTTGACGGCGGTGCTGAACCGTGTACCCGTAAAAGCGGGGGACGTATTTTTCATCGAAGCAGGGACGGTACACGCTATCGGTGCAGGGTTGGTCATCTGCGAAATCCAGCAGAATTCCAATACTACCTACCGCTTGTATGATTACGACCGACGTGATCAAGACGGCAACCGCCGTCCGCTGCACGTCGAAAAAGCGCTCGCTGTATCCC
>JAZPXM010000083.1:0-4694 GCA_045543675.1 Acutalibacteraceae bacterium | reverse complement strand
ACCGCACGGGTACGTCTGCCATAAGTGGCGTCGATCAACGTACCGCGGTCTTTGGCATCCTGAATAATACGCTTAATGGGAGCGGATTCCGGGCTGACAATCGCAATCACGCGATTGGCAGACACCATATTACCGAAACCGATGTTAATAAGTTTCATACGTTTGCCCCCTTATTCGATATTCTGTAACTGTTCACGTATCTTTTCGATTTCCGCTTTCACGTCCACCACGATACGCGCCATTTCCACATCCTGCGCTTTAGAGCCGGTCGTATTGATTTCTCTGTTCATTTCCTGTACGAGAAAATCCAGTTTTCTGCCGATGGCTTCATTGCTTTCAAGCATCTGCCGCAGTTGATCGATATGACTACGCAAACGCACCGTTTCTTCCGCTACTGCCACCTTATCCGCGAACAAGGCGGCTTCGGTCAACAAACGTTGTTCATCCACAGCGGCACCGTCCAGCAGTTCACGCATACGCGCTTCTACCTTTTCCATATGCGCTTTTACCGTTTCGGGAGAACGGGCTTCTATCTGCTCTACCGCCGTCAAAATAGTTTCTGCACGGGACAGCAGATCTTCGCGAAGCTTTTCACCTTCACGTTCGCGCATGGCGGTAAATTTATCCACCGCCACTTGTGCTACCGTTTCCACCGCCGTCCAAATCGCGTCTTCATCCGCCGCCGCTTTGGTCACGGTGAGGATATCGGGGTAACGCGCTAAGGTATTGACCGAAATATCATCTCTCACACCCGTGCGTTCCGCCAAGGCGTGCAACGCTTCTACGTAAGATTCTGCCAAATCATAATTCACCGTTACTGCGGTACCGGGAGCGTCTACCGTCTGAATCCAAACAGAAACATCCACTTTACCGCGGGAAACACGTCCTTGTAAATACTTTTTCAAACGGTCATCTAAAAAGCCGTAACCGTACGGCAAACGGGAATTATACTCAAAATATCTGTGGTTAACCGATTTCAGCTCCACAATGATATTCATACCGTCCAGTTGTTGTTCGTGACGGCCGTAACCCGTCATACTTCTTATCATTTTCGTCCGACCTCCCGTCGCACTAAATAAACCTATACTTATTTATATATTTTACCAGTTTTCTTATATAACTGTCAAGCAAACAAAAGAAAAAATCCCGACTTTTGTCGGGATTTTTTAACTTATTCGGCGGTTACGACGATTTCATCGGTATGGAAGCCGTTGGGGTCGCCGTATTTTTTGATCTGCGCACGTTTTTCGAAGAATTTCGTCGCCACCTGACCAAACTGTGCGTAGGTCAGTACGTCTTCTTCCTGCTCGATAAGGTCGCCCATTGCGGCAACTTCTTCGCGCATCTTATCCAATTCGGGCGCAATCAAATCGGCGGGACGGCAGGTAATGGGTTCTTCGTCGCCGATAATCTTCTTCATAAAGTCGGGATCGATCGCCACGGGCGCTTTACCGTATTCACCACGAACAAGGCCTTTAAACTCTTTGGTGACGTTCTTATAGCGTTCACCGAGAATGACGTTCAAAACCGCCTGCGTACCAACGATCTGGGACGACGGGGTAACCAGCGGCGGATATCCCGCGTCTTTACGGACGCGCGGCACTTCCAGCAACACTTCTTCCAACTTGTCTTCTTTACCCATCTGTTTCAACTGGCTGACAAGGTTAGAAAGCATACCGCCGGGCACCTGATAAATCAGCGCATTAGCATCTACTTCCAACAGTTTTGGGGTCAACAAGCCGCTGTCAAGATATTTCTGACGCAAAGTCTTAAAGTGTTTGCTGACATCATTTAATGCGATAAGGTCAAGACCCGTATCGTATGCGGTACCTTTAAGCGCCGCAACCAACGATTCGGTAGCGGGATGAGACGTACCCATAGCGAGCGGAGACAACGCAGTATCCACCACGTCAGCACCTGCTTCGATCGCTTTCATCAACACTTGATCCGCAATACCCGCGGTAAAGTGCGAATGAATCTGAATCGGGATTTTCACCGTTTCTTTCAGCGCTTTTACAAGGTCATAGGTCTCATACGGCAACAACAAACCTGCCATATCCTTGATACACAAGGAATCAGCGCCGGTTTCTTCCAACTGTTTCGCGTAATTGACAAAATATTCGATGTTATGCACGGGACTGGTGGTGTAACACACCGCGACCTGCACGTGTGCACCTTTTTCTTTTCTCGCCGCTTTAATGGACGTTTCCAAATTGCGAATATCATTTAACGCGTCAAAAATACGAATAACGTCGATACCGTTTGCCACGGATTTCTGTACAAAATACTGCACAATATCATCCGCATAATGACGGTAACCAAGCATATTCTGACCGCGGAACAACATCTGCAACGGGGTGTTGGGCATATGCTCTTTCAAGGTGCGCAAACGCTGCCACGGGTCTTCGTCCAAGAAACGAAGGCACGCATCAAACGTAGCGCCGCCCCAACATTCCAAAGAATGGAAGCCGATTTTATCCAGGCCTTCCAAAGCGGGCAACATTTCTTCGGTAGACATACGCGTCGCAATCAAAGACTGATGTGCGTCGCGCAAAACGGTTTCGGTAATGCCGACCTTTGCCATAGTTTTCATCCTTTCCTGCAACTTTTCCGTTATCCTTAGTTGAGGGTCAACAAGAGTTTGCCGGTGTCTACCGATTCACCCTGGTTGACGTTCACAGACGCAACGGTACCATCGCAGGGAGACATAACTTCCTGTTCCATCTTCATCGCTTCAAATACAACCAACACCTGTCCTTTTGCCACGGTATCGCCCGCTTTTACGGGAACATTTACAATGGTGCCGGGCATCGGCGCGGTCACTTCGGTAGCACCTGCAGGTGCAGCGGCGGCAGGTGCCGCAGCGGGAGCGGGCGCAGCAGCCGCAACAGGTGCAGCAGCAGGAGCCGCAACAACAGCGCCGTCAGCGCCGATTTCGTCTACTTCCACTTTATAAGCGGTGCCATTAACGGTAATGTTAAACTTTTTCATAATAAATCAGTTCCTTTCACATCTTTTACGAGCAGAAGCCCAATCAAAGTCATTATATATGATTATCAAAAAAAAGACAAGCATTTTTTACATTTTTTTGCAATGTTTACAGCCACGGCTGAAAAATTCATTCAGGGACACTTCTTTCCTTCCGTCTACATCCTTGAAAACCAAAAATTTCAATATGGCATCAAAACGGGAAGCGGTACAAAACGCCGTTTCCACCGCGCGACGGAAACCGTAATTGAGTGCGGCACGCACAAGCCCTTCTTCGATAACAAAATCGTCGGTATACATTTCCAACAGTTCCATTTCCTTGCCGTTTAATGCAAACACAATATATTCCGTGACGGTATCACCACCCGCAATCACCATGGCACGCAGGTTTTTGTCAGTCATACCGTGCGCCGCGTAAAACGCGTCATCTGCGGGAAGAATGGTAATCATCTTTAGGCACCGCCTTTCCGTTTTTGATGTAATCTGCCGCAATTTTTTCAGGCCTGCCGGTAGCAATCACCAATGCTCTGACTTCTTTAGGTTGCAGATACCGCCATTTGCCCACCGGCAACATACCCAGTTTCACAGGTCCTATAGCAATGCGGCGCAACCGCATCACTTCCAGTCCCAACTGTTCACACATTTTGCGTATTTCGCGGTTTTTGCCTTCGTACAGCACGATTTCCACCACGCTACGTTCTTTTTCGGCAGAAACGATAGCTACATCCGCAGGCGCAGTCTTTTCCCCTTCTATCACCATACCGCGACGCATCGGTTCCAACTGTGCGTCAACCACTTCCGCACGTACGGTCACGCGATACCGTTTCGGCACGTGAGAAGACGGATGAATAACCGCATTGGCAAAATCACCGTCGTTGGTCAGCAGTAACATACCTTCGGAATCTTTATCCAAACGACCCACGGGAAACACACGCACACCAACGCCGCGCACCAATTCTTCCACACACTTACGTTCTTTTTCGTCCTTTAGCGTGGTGATAAAGCCGCGCGGTTTATGTAGCATAATATACACGGGCATCTGCGCTTTTTCCACCTTTTTACCGCTGACGGTAACAAGGTCCTTGCGGTCATCGACTTTATCGCCGATATGCGCCACCTGTCCATTTACTTTCACTTTGCCCGCCGCTATCAGTTCTTCCGCCTTACGACGAGATGCAATACCGCGTTCGGATAACAATTTTTGCAATCTTACCAGTGCCATTCTTTTCTCCTTATGTTAAAAAATCCTTGGATATTTCTTGCAATTTCTTCAAAAAACGGGCGCCCGCAGACATACGCGGACGCGCTGTTACCGTTTCACCTGCCGTAACAGGATAACGTATCTCGACATCACCCACACGATAGGTGACCCATCCTACCGCATCACCCGCCGTGACAGGCGCCCACAGAAAGGCGGGCAGTTGTACCTGTATATCCACCGTTGCGCCTTTATTCACAGTCACCGCAGGCGGAGACACGGTTGACAGCGCAACCGTCCCGCTTACACCGCCCGCAACATTCAGGTGCGGTAGATCCGGCATTTTGGGGGTGATACTTTCTAAGCGTGAAAACGCATATTCGTATAATTTCAAATGGTCGTTCCAATAATCGCCGCCGTTGAGCGTTGCCACCACAATAGTGACACCGTCTCTTGTTGCGGCAGATACAAGGCATCGCCCTGCTTTTTTGGTAAATCCCGTCTTCAC
>JAZPXM010000082.1:0-12413 GCA_045543675.1 Acutalibacteraceae bacterium | reverse complement strand
TGCCAACTTTTCTTCTTTACTGTGACTAATATTTGTTCCGCCTTTTGGTCTTCCCATTACAATCACTCCCTTTCTTTTATTCTAACATAAAAAGTGATGGTAGACACTTTTTTGTGTCTACCATCACTATACCACTTCAATGACGTTTTACGCCGTCGCTTTTTTATGTCCGTAGGGGCGATTCACGAATCGCCCATTTTCTATTTACAAAATTAGTTTTTCGTGGTAAACTAAATGTGCGACACAATTCTATATTTGCCACTAACGACGGGATTGTATTTTTATTTCGGTAAAAATGCATTCTCTTTTCTTGCATTCCCGCGTGAATGGCAGAATTGTGTCGCAGCAATCGGAGATGCGTTTTTCGGTGCGTAGCTTCGGCTGCGCACTTTTTTAATTTGGGGGAATATTAAAATGTGGTTACAAAAACAAAAAGCGAAAAGATGGACCAAAAAAATCGTAGAGCAAAATCTAAAACAAAAGACACCCATTGATTGCGAGCAATTTATACACAGCGTGGATCACAACGCTTTAATTGCATTAAAGAAGATTCCGCTTCTCGATATGATTTGTAGTAAAGTTTGGTCTGTAATGAATGATAAGATTGACAATATGGTTAATATGTCTTCTATGGTTCATATAACCGAAAAACAGCTTCCCAAGATATATAACATAGTGAAAAGCATCACTAAAAAAATCGGCATTGAAATGCCAGAATTATATCTTAAACTTGATAGAACTATCAACGCCTATGAATACGGAACGGAGAAATTCACCATAGTGATACATTCCGGTTTGATTGAATGTCTAGAAGACGATGAAATCTATGCCGTTCTCGCCCACGAGTGCGGTCATATTGCCTGCAAGCATTCTTTATATAAGATGGTCGCAGATGTCGTACTTGATAGGGCGATGTTCGGCGTGCAAGAATTGGTGTGCTATTTGGATGGCAAGGGTCTTTTAGGGAACATCGCGGGAAATATTGTGTCCACCGTAGATAGTGCTTTGGAACTTGCCTTTTATCATTGGGATAGATGTAGCGAGTTTTCTGCCGATAGAATTGCCGTTATTTGTTGCGGCAGTGCTGAACCTGTTATTGAAACTATGATGCGACTTGCAGGTGGTACAATTCATCTTGACCAAGAAATTGATAAAAATTTGTTTATGGAACAAGCAACAGAATACCGAAAAAATATGGATAAAAACCTAATTAATAAGGGACTGGAATTTTTGCTGACAAAAAATCTGTCACATCCGTTGTTAGCAGTTCGTGCATTTGAAGCGCGGCAATTTGCACAATCGGAAGAATTCAAAAAAACACTTAAAATTTAGCATTTCTACTCAAAAAAACAGGATGCAACGAAACGTTGCATCCTGTTTTTTCATGTTATTCATATTCCGGGAACGGTTGCAGGGTGCGGGGCAAAATGCCGTTCAAATACGCGATAAATACGCCGTAATTGGTCACGGGAACGCCCTGGTCTGCGCAACACCGCAAGCGGTATTTCACTTCCCGCTCATTTAAGGTGCACGCACCGCAATGGATAACCATTTTATACGCCGTCACATCTTCGGGGAATTCCGTACCCGACACAAAGGTGTACTCAGGGGCAAAACCGATGCGCTCTTTGATCCAACGCGGAATTTTCACCGTGCCGATATCTTCACATTGGCGGTGGTGGGTGCACCCTTCCGCTATCAGCACCTTATCCCCTGCTTTCAGCGTATCCACCGCCGCGGCACCTTTCACCGCCAACGGTAAATCGCCCTTATACCGCGCCATTAACATCGAGAAAGACGTCAACGGCACGTCTTTGGGCACCATTTTACTCACCTTGCCAAACACCTGACTGTCGGTAATCACCAGGCGGGGCGGTGCTTTTAACGCTTGCAACAGCAACGGCAATTCGGTGTCTCTGCAAAGAAGCGGCATACCGCCCGCGTCTAAAATATCACGGATGGTCAACTGTTGCGGTAAAATCAAGCGCCCTTTAGGTGCGGCTTTATCTATCGGGGTCACCAGCACCACCGTATCCCCCGCCTGCAGTAAATCTGCAACCAGCGGATGACGGGGTGCGGCTGTGGCCGCTTTTTTGGCCGCCAATTCTTTTAATTCGTGGATATGCAGACCCGTTTTGGCGCTGACGTACAAGGTGTCATCCTGCGGTATGGCAGGCAGTAAATCCGCTTTATTCTTCACCAAAATATACGGAATCCTTTTTTGCTCTATCAAAGTAATCAGTGCCGTATCGGCAGGGTCGGTGGGTGCTGTCGCATCCACAACCACCACGGCAAGGTCGGTTTTATTCAGCACCTGCCGTGTTTTATTCACCCGCATTTCACCCAAAGCGCCTTCGTCATCAATACCGGGGGTATCAATAATCATTACGGGGCCTAAAGGCGCCAACTCCATTGCCTTTTTGACGGGGTCGGTGGTGGTACCCTTAACATCCGATACGATAGCGAGATTTTGACCCGTAAACGCGTTGACAACGCTGGATTTACCCGCGTTACGTCTACCGAAAAAGGCGATATGCACCCGCTCGCCCGCGGGGGTCTGTTGCATACTGCTCATACTATCACCTCAGAAACGGAAATCGCGTTCGCCGTCCGCAATAAGTCCCAGACGTTCGGCAACGATACCCCTTACTTTTTCATTGGGAATATCGTTTATCTGCTGCATAATCAATTTTTCGCCCACCGCTTTGGTCTCATCGCTCGCATAATCACAAAGATATTCTTTCAAGGTCATCAACGCATTAGGCAGACAGCAGTTATGGATCTGTCTTGATTTACACAGCGCCATAAAACGGTCACCCGTTCTGCCTTCACGGTAGCACGCCGTACAGAAAGACGGCAGATAGCCCATTTCCATTAACCATTTCACCACTTCGTCTAACGTGCGGTGGTCGGACACTTCAAACTGTGCGGAATTTTCTTCTTCGGGTTCGGGATTGACGTAACCGCCAACGCTGGTACGCGAGCCGCCCGAAATCTGCGATACACCTAAATGCAATACGCGTTCACGCGCTTTGGGACTTTCACGTGTAGACACGATCATACCCGTATACGGCACCGCTACGCGGATACACGCGACGATTTTGGCAAACGTATCTTCCGAAATGCCGTTATCAAACGCACCCGGGTCAATATCGTCCGCAGGGCACACGCGCGGTACGCTGATGGTATGCGGACCGACACCAAACACCGCTTCCAGGTGTTCTGCGTGCATCAACAGACCCGCAAATTCATAACGGTACAGTTCCAGACCGAACAGCACGCCCAAACCGACGTCATCAATGCCCGCTTCCATGGCGCGGTCATGCGCTTCGGTGTGGTAGCAATAGTTGCTTTTCGGACCGGTGGGATGTAACCGTTCGTACGTTTCTTTGTGATAGGTTTCCTGGAACAAAATGTAGGTGCCTATCCCTGCGTCCTTTAACTTTTTGTAGTTTTCCACCGTGGTCGCCGCAATGTTGACGTTTACGCGGCGGATAGCGCCGTTTTTATGTTTAATGGAGTAAATGGTTTTGATAGACTCCAAAATATACTCGATGGGATTGTTTTTCGGGTCTTCACCCGCTTCCAGCGCCAACCGCTTATGTCCCATATCCTGCAACGCAATAACTTCCGCTTTGATTTCTTCTTGCGTCAGTTTTTTGCGCGCGATATGTTTGTTCTTCATATGATACGGACAGTACAGACAGCCGTTGACGCAGTAATTGGAAAGATACAGCGGGGCGAACATCACGATACGGTTGCCGTAAAAGTCTTGTTTAATTTGTTCGGCAAGCGCGTAAATTTCCTGGTTTTTGTCTTCCAATTCGCAAGCGAGCAACACCGACGCTTCGCGGTGGGTAAGACCTTTATACTCTCTTGCCTTTGCCAAAATGGCATCAATCAGTTCACGGTCGGTTTTATGTTCATCGGCATACCGCAAGGTTTCTTCAATTTCGTTATGGTCGATAAACTCTTCTGCTTTCATGGATTTCGGGTTATACATACTTAAATCTCCTTTCTATCGCCTCGGTCCACCACCACTTGGTAGCCGATAGCGTCCATACGTTTTTTCAAAGTTTCAATTTCTTCGGCGGCTTCACTGCCAAATGCACGTTTGTTGTCATACAACGCGTATTTTTTACGCACGTCGGCAGGGGATAAATTCGGCATACACACGTTAGCGCCCGCCAAAATGCCGTTTTCTCTGCCATTATCCTGCAAAGTGCCCAGCGCCGTGGTCGCAGGCAACAGCACCCGCGGCAACATCAGCCGTATCATAGACAGCAACCGTAACGTCATATCCACACTACCTGCCGTTTGGTTGCCAAACGGGGTATCTTTATGCGGGATAAAGGGGCCTATCCCCACCATATCCGGTTGCAATTCGCTGATAAATTGCAGATCTTTCACCAGGTGTTCCACCGTCTGAAAAGGTGAACCCACCATAAAACCGCATCCCACTTGGTATCCCAAGTCTTTCAGATCCCACAAACACCGCTTGCGGTCCTGCAATGTTAACCGCGCGGGGTGCAGTTGGCTGTAATGGTCTGCATCTGCTGTCTCGTGACGGAGTAAATAGCGGTCAGCACCCGCTTCGCGCCAAAGACGGTAGGTGTCTTTCTCCTGTTCGCCTACCGACAACGTGACCGCGCAATCGGGGTGTGCCGTTTTGATGTCGGCTACCAGCTTTTCGATGCGCTTTGGGGTGTATGCGGGGTCTTCTCCCCCTTGCAATACGAACGTACGGTAGCCCAGTACATACCCCGCGTCACAGCACTCTAAAATCTGTTGTTCGTCCAAACGGTACCGCTCTGCTTTACGGTTAGAACAGCGAATACCGCAGTAATAGCAATCGTTTTTACAGTAATTTGTAAATTCGATCAACCCGCGGACATACACCGTGTTGCCGTAATGTTGCCGGCGCACCGCTACCGCCTGTTCACGCAAAAATTTCAGCGCGTTTGCATCGGTCGTCGTCAGCAAAGCCGCAAAGTCGTCTGCACACAAGGTATGCGTATCTCTTAATTTTTTAATACGGGATAACATATTACGCTTCGGGGAGTTTAGAATATACCGCCTTAGCGGTTACCCCGTCAATCATCCCCGCTTTGCCCGTTAAGGCGCTGACCGCATCGGCAGGTGCATCCATTACCACGCTGATAAGGTTTATACCGCGCTGTCTGTACGGGATACCCATTCTGCCGATCACATAATCTTTGTAGTCGTGCAGTAAACGATTTAGGTCTTCTACCGCCGTTTCCTTATCCACTACAAAGCCGATAAGCGCTACTCTGTTTTCCATAAAAAAATACCTCCCTTTGCTACAAAGGGAGGTATACGTCTGTCTTTGATACACTATACATCCCTTCCGTCTCGGGACGAACCCTTAACGTCAGCAAACTTCTTTATTACAGTATAGCATATCTGTCAAAAAATGTAAAGTATTATTCTGCGGTTTTTGGTTCTTGCTTAAACAAATAGGTTGCAACAATGAAAGTTGCCAATAAAACCACACCGACACCACCGTAAATAATAGCAAACGCGTACAACGAATTCGCAAAAATAAAACGTAACGGCGCCAAAAAGCCTACTACTCCGGCAGGCACTGCGGTGGAAAGCAACGAAAACAATCCGCCGATACCCAGTGCTACCAATGCGGTCACCAAACCGCCGCCCGCGAAGGTGACCCCCGCCCACAAACAGCAACGCAGGTAACGCCACCGCACCGCCAGTAATAACGCCGTCAGTACGCCAAGCGATATATACAAAATCAGCATCAGCGTTTCACGCACAAACGTTATCGCTTTTTGTAACGATGTCAGATCCCCGTTTGCCGTTTGCGCGGCGCCCACCTTTTGGGCAAGTTCTTTAGCGGGCGGCAAAAATTCCACCACCGCACCACCGCGTTCTTTCACGACTTTTTCTACCTGTTTTTCTAATATTTTCCGATCTACCTTGGCGGCGGCGGGTATGTATTCTTTGGCAAACGTCGCGATCTCATCGGCATTTTCCAGAAAAATACCCATCACCGCTTCACGGGTAAACTGTGTCGAAGCATCCGTACCGTCCAACACCGCATTCAGGTCCTGCTCATACAACGTGGTGATTTCCTCCACAACATCCAGATGCATTGCCTGGTTAATCACTTCCGCGGGGAGTCCCATTTCTTTTACCTGTTGCTGAAAGCCCTTGTTTTCTTTGACAATTTCGGTATAATCTATCTCCTCGAGCATATCGGACAGATTGTCCGGTACGGTCAGTTGTTGCACCGTCGCCGCGATCGGTGTCACTATCAACACCACAAACAACAAAACCGACAGCAGTACCGCCGCCACGATACCGCAAACATTCAACGCTGTATTCTGTTTCAAAATATCACCCCTATATATGCATTTTACCATATGTTAGCAACAATGTAAATGCTTTCCTTTTTGTGCATTTGTACCAAAAAAACACGCCGTTTTTCTACCATAAAAAACCGCTGTTTTCTTTTTCTTGACAGCGATTTGTGTTATACTGGATTTAATTATAAGGAAAGGTGTGTTTTGTATGAGTGAATATATCCGCTATTCTTATGAAACCTTAGAAAAATTCTGTCTTGACTGCTTCGGCAAATTCGGCTTTTCCCCCGACGAAAGCCGCATTATTACCGACGTGTTACTGCTGTCCGACCTATACGGCATTGAGTCGCACGGTATGCAACGTCTCGCCCGTTATCACAAAGGCATTGAAAAGGGACTCATCAAAGTAGATGCCAAACCCGAGGTGGTATTTGAAACCCCCGTTTCCGCTGTTATTGAAGGCAACGACGGTATGGGACAGCTTATCTCCCACAAGGCTATGTCCATTGCTATCGAAAAAGCCAAGAAAACGGGTATGGCGGTGGTTACCGTCCGCAATTCCAACCATTTCGGCATTGCGGGCTTTTACGCAAAAATGGCGTGTGATGCCGGTCTTATCGGTATGGCAATGACCAACAGTGAAGCCATTATGGTGCCTACGTTCGGCCGTCTGGCGATGCTCGGCAGTAACCCGATCGCCGTAGCGATGCCCGCTCAGCCGTACGACTTTTTCTTCGACGCGTCCACCACGGTGGTCACCCGCGGCAAACTGGAAATCTACAACAAGTTACATAAGCCCCTACCCGATGGGTGGGCATTGGATGCAACGGGACACGGGTCGTCGGATGCCAAAGACGTACTTGCCAACATCGTTGCCAAAAACGGCGGCGGTATTATGCCGCTGGGCGGTGAGACCGAACAGTTAGGCGGTCACAAGGGCTACGGATACGGTATGTTCTGTGAAATTTTCTGTTCCATTTTGTCTATGGGTCTTACGTCCAACCATACCCATACGGGCGGCAAAGGCGGCACCTGCCACGGCTTTATCGCCATTGACCCGAAAGTATTCGGCGATCCTGACGCTATCAAAGAACATCTTTCCACTTTCTTGCAGGAACTGCGCGATTCGCCCAAGTCCGAAGGTGCTACCCGTATTTACACCCACGGCGAAAAGGAGATCTTTGCAAAAGCAGACCGCTTGGCAAACGGTATCGACGTCAACATCAACACGGTGGCGGAAATGTTTGATATGTGCCGCTACGTCGGTCTTGACCCTGTCAGTTATCTGGGTGATGTACAGTTTGCTGACACGGCTTCCAGTTCTTATAACTAAATCCGAAACCACTTTGCATTTCGTCCGTGATTGTTTGTATGTCATTGACAAGCAAATGCGCGGTGTTATACTGAAAAAGGAGATTTTTTAATGGATATTAAAGAAAAAGCATTACAACAACACTACGAATGGGCGGGTAAGATCGAAGTCACTTCACGCACCCCCGTCAAAAACAAAGAGCAACTGTCTATTGCCTACACCCCCGGTGTTGCCGAACCGTGTCTGGCGATTAAAAACGACTATAACAAATCCTTTGAACTGACCCGCCGTTGGAATACGGTAGCGGTCATTACCGACGGCACCGCCGTATTGGGATTGGGAGATATCGGTCCCGAAGCAGGTATGCCGGTGATGGAAGGTAAATGCGTGCTGTTCAAAGAATTTGCAGGTGTGGACGCGTTCCCGCTGTGCTTGCGTTCTAAGGACGTAGACGAACTGGTACGCACCATTTATCTGCTATCGGGCAGTTTCGGCGGCATCAACTTAGAAGATATTTCCGCACCGCGTTGTTTTGAAATCGAGAAAAAATTAAAAGAAATCTGCGATATTCCCGTATTCCACGACGACCAGCACGGTACTGCCGTAGTGGTAGGTGCGGCGCTGTTAAACGCCCTGCGTTTGACCCAAAAAAATATTGCGGATATCAAATGCGTTATCAACGGCGCAGGGTCTGCAGGTATCGCTATAGGTAAACATCTGTTGAAATTGGGTGTCAAAGATCTCACCATGGTAGACCGTTTCGGTATTATCTGCGAGGGTGACGACACTTTAAACGCCGCACACGCGGAAATAAGCAAAGTTACCAACCGCGCCTTATTAAAAGGCACATTAAAAGATGCCATTAAAGGCGCTGACGTGTTTATCGGTGTATCCGCACCCAACGTGGTGGACGAAGATATGATCCGTTCGATGAACACCGATGCCATCGTGTTCCCGATGGCAAATCCCGTTCCCGAAATTATGCCGGACAAGGCAAAAGCCGCCGGTGCGCGTGTTGTGGGTACGGGTCGCTCGGATTTCCCCAACCAAATCAATAACGTAATGGCATTCCCCGGTATCTTCCGCGGCGCTTTGGACGTGCGCGCCTCGGATATCAATGAAGAAATGCAGATGGCGGCTTCCCTTGCTATTGCATCTTTGGTTTCCGACGAAGAACTGCGCGAAGACTACATTATGCCGTTTGCTTTTGACGAGCGTATCGGCAAAACGGTAGCCAAAGCGGTCGCGCAAGCGGCGAGAGATACGGGGGTTGCACGTATTTAAAACGCAACAGGAGATGTGTTTATGAAAATCGCGGTCATCACCCAAAAAGATAACGATTTGTGCCGTTTGTTAAAACAACACGCGACGGTGGATGTTTTTACGGCGGATACAGCTGAAAACATTGGCTTTTATGATGCCTACGCCATCTTAGGCGGTGCTACGGGCGACGCGCTATGTATGCCCATCGACCTGCGATTACATATTGAAGCGGAACGCAAAGCGGGGAAACGCGTGTTTGCTGAATTTTGCGCTTCCATTGGGTTGGCGCAACCCGCTTCTTCGCGCAGTACGGTTTCCGACCGTCTTGTATACGTCGGTGACCAAATAGAAACGCTGTGCGCAGGCGATTTGCTGGATGACCGCGCGAACACCCGTATGGTATACGCCATTATGGAAGAAAACGCCCGCCCCATTTTACTGTGCGGCGGACATATCATTGAACACGACCATACAAACGAAATTCCTGACCTGCCGAAAACCGATTGGGTATTATGGCACAATGACGATAACACGCTGATCAGCAATATCCGTCTGTGCAATTTCCACACGGCGCGGTTTGCACCGGCGAAACGGTGGGAAGCGGTTGCCGCATATATTCTCTCGTTCCTTATAGGCAAAAAGGTGACCGTATCACTTGACCCCATTGTCACAATGGATAACCCGATAGTGCCCGCTGCAGAGACGTTTTGTCGCGGTATGCGCTGGTTTGATAATATGGACTTGTTTATCAAGGACGGTGCAGACGGCGTGTACGAAGGGTTGGCACACAACATCTCCCCCGACGGCTATCAGCGCAAAGCGATTGAGATACGCGCCGATTGCGCGGGTGAAGTGGGTGCCGCGTGTATGTTCGACTGGTTGTTACACAAAAATGAGCGGTCACTTATCCGTTTTAAAAACACACAGACATTCTGCTTTGAAAAAATGACCGTACACGACGGGGTGTACAAAGGTATGTTGCGCTGGACCACCAATGCTTTCGGCGTCTGCTACGGCGATGACGTCGCACGCGCCATACTCGGCACGCTGTTATATATGCAGTTGACCGATGACCGCACCTATCTGGATATCGTGTGCGATAATTTGGACTTTTTGGTGAAAACCACCGGTACCGACGGCTTACGTGTCAGCCGCACCGATATACAAACAATGCCCCAAGAACGTATGGAACAACTGCACAACACCCCGTCCGACTTCCCTTGTGCACATCACAACGGGTATTATATGGCGGTGCTGGCTATGGCGTACGGCTTGACGGGTAGACGTGATTATCTCGATACCGCCCAAAAAGGCGTCGAAACGTTAATGCAAGCGTTTCCCGATACCAAACGCGAGCACAGCGAAACGCAGGAACTATGCCGTCTTATTCTGCCGCTTGCCTGCCTTTACGAAGTGACGGGTGAAGAAAAACACAAACAGTATTTATATACGGTATTGGAAAGTTTAGAAACCCACAAGCATCCGCGCGGTGGCTATATGGAATACGACACGGGGTATAAAGCCAACCGTTCCCGTACGGCAAACACCGAGTCGTCCCTGCTTGCCAACAACGGCGACCCCGTTGCCGACCTGTTGTATTCGGCAAACTGGTTACCACTCGCATTCGCGTATGCGTACAAAGTTACCAAAGACGAAACGTTCCGCACCTTGTGGCAGGAGATCGTCGCCTTTATGACCAACGTGCAGATGAAAAGCGAAAACCCGTTGTTAGACGGCGCTTGGTGTCGCGGTATCGATCTTGATCGCCGCGAAGGGTTTGGTATGCCCCACGACGTGGGTTGGGGACCGTGTGCCGTAGAAAGCGGCTGGACCGTTGCAGAAATTCTGATGGGTATCGGATACGGTTTGTTGTTGGGTTTGGAATGATTCTAAATATATGGGGAGTTTTCCCACCGTAATATTTCACCTTGTAATTGCGCTCCAAGACAAAATCCTTCTATAAATCTGCTTTTTTCTGAAAGATACCGAAGTTCTGCTTCGGTATCTTCTATTTTTTCGAACATCTCTTTTTGTGTATCGGTCAATGTGGCAGCCAGTGTATCCATTTGGTGTACCAACTCATTATATGTTTTTCGAAACACGCTATCGCCACGCATATATTTTTCCGATGGGTCAATGTTACCATTGTATAATTCTTCCAGTATTGACATAGACAATCCCCCTAAAAAATTACGATAACAAAAGTATATATCAAAAAAATAAAAAAGTGGGGATTTAGCGGAAAAACCGCTAAACTTTTTTAGGAACCGGCGTTGAAACGGCAGGAGTAAACCCCTGCCCTACGAATATACAATGAGCAGTATCGCAGGGGCGATTCAAGTTTAAGGTGCGACCGCGCAAAGCGCGTGTCGACGGAGTAGCGGCATAGTCGCTACTCCCATTCATGAATCGCCCGTTATAAAAAAGGGGAATGTACCATACGGTACATTCCCCTTTTTTCTGTATGTTTTACAGTTTTTCAACGTCCGCGTCGGTGATAAGGTGGAAACCTGCATCTTCCAATGCGGTTTCTGCTGCCGTGTTATCTTCCACGCGCATTACCACGTACGCGTGTTTTTCGGTACGGGTCATAAACGCATAAATATACTCCATATTGATATGCGCTTTATCCAACACTTCCAACGCCTTGGACAATTTGCCCGGTTGGTCACCGATCTTTACACCGACAACGTCGGTCATCTTAATGAGATATCCCGCTTCGGTCAAAGTTTTTACCGCCGTTTCGTTATCGTTGACGATCAGGCGCAAAATACCGAATTCCTGCGTATCTGCAATGGACAACGCACGGATATTGATAGTATGGGTCGCCAAAATGGACGTGATATCCACCAAGGCGCCTTTTTTATTTTCCACAAAAACGGTTAACTGTTTTAAAGACATATGCGAGCACACCCTTTCTCAATCAAACAATTTACGTTTATCTACTACACGCACCGCTTTACCTTCACTACGCGCAATACTCTTAGGCGGCACCAGATGTACACTCGGGTTGATACCGAGCATCACTTTCAACGCGTTCGCCAGTGCCTTTTCCTGCGCGGTCACGCCGCTGACCGTATCCGAGAACTTTTCGGGGTTCATTTCCACCATAACGTCAAAGGTGTCATTATTGTTGACGCGGTCAATCACGATCTGGTAGTTAGGTTCATATCCCTCTTTGAGCAAAACCGTTTCGATCTGGCTCGGGAACACGTTAACGCCGCGAATGATCAGCATATCGTCGCTTCTGCCCATCGGTTTTGCCATTTTGATCAAGGTACGACCGCAGGAACATTTCTTTCTGGAAAGCACACAAATGTCACGGGTGCGGTAGCGGAGAAGCGGGAACGCTTCTTTGTCCAACGCCGTGAACACCAATTCGCCCTTGCTGCCCTCCGGCAACACTTCGCCCGTATCGGGGTCGATAATTTCCGCCAAGAAGTGGTCTTCGTTAATATGCATACCCGTTTGTTCTTCACATTCAAACGCCACACCGG
>JAZPXM010000081.1:0-18306 GCA_045543675.1 Acutalibacteraceae bacterium | reverse complement strand
CGCGATGATGTTATCGCTAAAGATGCAAATCAGTTCTTTCCGATTTGTTTCTCTTCTCCTTTGTTCAGTTCTCAGGGTATTTGAAAAAACCGCTACACGATCGTGTAGCGGTTTTTTTGTGTTTATAAAGATATTTTTGGGTTATTGCTGATACCGAGAATATAATCGGTAGAGACATTGTAAAAAGCAGACAGCTTAATTAAAATATCGGTTGGAATATCCCGTTGCCCCAATTCGTAATTGCTGTACACCTGTTGTGAGCAGTTGAGCATCTGTGCTACCTGTTTTTGCGTTAAGTCTTTGTCTTCACGTAAGTCACGTATTCGTGGATACATACTTATCACCTCAATCACAGTATAAACTACCGCAATTTGCAGTATTGACTTATACCGCAAATTGCGGTATAGTTTTTGTTGAGATGACCAAAACTATGTATGGGGTGATGGAATGAGGAAGAGAAGTTTTTGTATGTTACTGGTGATGTGGTGGTTGATTTTTCTTGGTGGGTGTCGGCATATAGAAGAAAAAGAGACGTCCGCTGCAACACACGCAATTACCACATCTGTGACTGTCAAAACAACGACGTCTACGACACGACAGACTACAAGTACACGTGGGCAAGTACCTACTACGGTGCAAACCACCACAAAAACTACGCACAACACCTCACAAAGCGCCTATGCATCGCATGTGATACAAAACGTACCGCTGATTTGTCAATTCCCGGAATTCCCGTCGGGATGCGAGTCGGTGGCAAGTGTTATAGCTTTACAGTATGCGAAAGAACGGATTTCGGTAACAAGTTTTATAAATAACCATCTTTCTATGGATGCTATGTACCGTAAAGACGGCGTTTTATACGGTCCTGACCCGTATGAACAGTTTGTAGGGGACCCACGTAGTCAATATGCGCTTGGTTGTTTTGCCCCTGTTATAGAGAAGGCGCTTATTCGCTGTTTAGGAGACGAAAAGCGGGTTAAGAATACAACGGGCGAGACGCTGGACCGTTTGTGTCAACACTATATATCCCGCGATATTCCCGTGTTGGTGTGGGTGAGCATTTATATGAAAGACACGGGGCAGGGAAACGTCTGGTATACTGAAAACGGGAAACGGTTTCAATGGATCACCAATGAGCACTGTATGGTGTTAATAGGGTATGATGCGCATGGCTATTATTTTAACGACCCGTATAGCGGCAAACAACTGTATTATGACAAAGCGCTCTCCGCGCGCCGTTACGACACTTTCGGAAAACAGTCTTTGGTTATCCTTCCGTAGATGTATATTGCTATTAATCTTGTTTTTTGATATGCTGAAAAAGGGGGAAAATATTTTTTCCAAAAAACAAAACAAAAATGTCGATGTGTGTGTCTAATGAATAGAGAGAAAACGGAGGGGATATGTATGCGTCACACTGTCCATAAAGCAGATACGGTATATGATACTTATCGTGCCGCAGTTTACCATACAGCCCTTGCGTTTACCAAAAATCCGTCTTTGGCGGAAGATATACTGCAGGATGTCTTCTTGGCGTATTATCGGGAAATACAAGAAAACACCATTCGTCATGTACGCGCATGGTTGCTGACCGCCACAAGAAATCGTTGTTACAATGTATTGCGAGATAGTCAAAGGGAATGGTTAACGGAAGAAATCAGTGTAGAAATCAATGATCCTACAAGTGCAATCGAGGACGATGATGTGGTTGACCGCGCATTGTCTGTACTCACCGAAGCCGAAAAGCTGGTATTTTCGTTGCACTACCTTGATGGCTATACATATAAAGAAATTGCCGCAGGTCTTGACATACCGATAGGTACCGCACAAACACGATGTCACACTGCTCGCAAAAAATTACGCCGCGCCGTGCGCCAAACGGGAAGGAGTTGAGTGTATGACTTTTCGTAAATGGATAAAAACTTACCGTCAAAAACGGGAGAATGCTGTTCCGGATGTGCGTGATGCATTAACAGAATTCCGCGAGCAGACAGAAGTACCCATAAAGGCATCTGCTTTTCGTCCGTGGCAACGTGTGGCAGCTTTGGCGGCTTCGGTGGCTATTGTCGTTGGTATGGGTGGTTATATCGGTTTCAAACACTTGATGCCTACCACCCCGACAGTGGCACCTGACACCAGCGAAAGTTCCGCAACCGACAATATTGGCAGTAGCAAGACTACCGTACCGTCTACCGTACCGTCCACCACAACGACTACCCAACAACATACTATTGACAGACCTGCAAACAGAGTGCTTGGCATTTCGATCAACCGTCATCTACCCACTTCTCTTTTGGCGGCAGTAAATTGCTATGCATCTTCTCGCATGGTGATGTTATATGGCGATAAACTGAACAACACGCATACGGGATGCTCCGGTGTATTTTATGATATAGAAAAAGGCGAGATTTTTTGCGCAGAGCACACGGCATTAGCACAACTTTCCAAAAATGGCATTACAGCAAAAAGTTTATATATCCACGCGTATCATCCGGTTTATAAGACATTGGTTTTCACGATAGACCAAGGGGATAGAAACTCCTATTTTTATGATATTAAAGCAGGAAAATTACAGAAATTTCCGTTTTCTTTATACCAATGTACCGGTAATATGGCTGTAAGAAGTGACGTCCCTTATGTTGTGATCTGGCGCGGTGGCGGCAACAACGACATTTATGCCATACAAATGGAAACCGGAGAAATTATTAACGTACTCAAAGACCGAAACGGTAAATATGTAGGAACACCGATGGATGATGCACGTCTGTCCACCTGTGGCAAATATGTGATATACACGTTGGCAGAAGGCAATGACGCCAACGGTCCGGGCAGAACGACCGTTTTTTATACCTTTGCTACCAAACAGCTCCGCAAGTTTACAGGCGAACTTTGCGAGGAAATTCCCGCAAAGAACTGTTTTTTGCTGAATACTCCAAAAGGTTATATGAAATACGATATTACTACACAAACCACCACACCTTTAGCACAATCGGATTTGCCCCGCGAATACACACAATACGTCAAAAAAACAGATGTGGATTTATCCTCTGAGTGTTATCGCTTATTGTTGTGTGACCGTTTGACCGGCAAAGAAGAGTTGCTGTGCAATGAATATGTATATGCATGCGCCTTTACACCTGATAGGCGCTACCTATGTTATTATATCCGCGGGGAAAAGACGGTGCGTATGCGAGATTTACGTACGGGAAAAACACAAACGGTAGCATTTGACATTTCGCCAACCGAACAAACCGAAAGTGAAGAATTTAGGGAACTTGCGCTTGTTTTCTCTATCGCCTTTGAAGGGGAAAATCAACTGGTACTGCTGTATGCTGCCAATGGGAATCATCGTGTAGACCCTCAAGAAGTGTTGGCATACAAACAAAGTTTCCCATATTATCATTTGCACAAATTGGAAGAAGCGGAACAGTTGGTTTCTATTTTATCGTTGGAAGATCTGTTAAGACGTTTTCCCGATAATATCGTTGCTTTTGAGGGGGAAGGTTTCCTGTGTCTGGATTACACGCCGCTAACAAGAAGTGAAACGGGCGGTATGGTAACTAACCGACAGGTGTTGATGGAAGATTATGATGGCGGTGTGGCATATGATATAGGTCACGCGTGGAAGGATTATTCTTCCGAATTCACGGGAAGGCGCGTGGGAACGTTATCTGCGGGTACTGAGAAACGGACAAGGATGTTGCTCCGGGAACTTGATATACCGATTCAACCCGCGCCGCGTGATTATCGACCGTATTTTTCAAATAATGCAGACACGGTTATGAAACAGCATCTGGCAGACTTTAGTGCGGATGTGGTAGACAGTACTTTCAGTTGTTACTTTGTATATAAACGAAACGATGGTTACGAGGGCTCCCGTATGGGATTGGAGTCTTCTACCCAAAGGCAGGAATTTTTAGATTTTGTACGTTTTACTGATACGTTATCCTACAAGAGTGTGGGAGACATTACACCATACGTGCATTTTGATTATACGTATGTGCTTCACTTCCACCCCCGAGATTCCGTTATGTTGGAAATATATGTGGGATGCCATAACGGGCAGTATTATGTTTCGAAAAAAGACTACGTTGCCACCATCACCGCCCAGCAGTATGCGGCGTGGCAACCGTGGCTAGACGCGAAATCACAAGAAGGACATTTAGACTAACAAAAAACGAGCCGCTAAAGCGGTTCGTTTTTTTGTTGTAAACGGACATATTATGTGGTAAAATAGGGAGGTAAGGGGGCATACATATGAAACAATTTGTTCTATTGGATTTAGATGATACGATTTTTGATTTTCACAAAGCAGAACATATCGCCTTGACTAAAACGCTGGAAACGTTGGGGCTGACCCCTGATCCTGTTGTACTCTCTCGCTACAGCGAGATCAACATAGCGCAGTGGCAGCTGTTGGAACAAGGAAAACTTACCCGCGAGCAGGTGAAAGAACGGCGATACGAACTGCTGTTCCAAGAATTCAACGTAGACGTTTCTCCGGTGCTGGCGGCGCGTACATATGAGAAAAACCTGAGTGTCGGGCATTTCTTTGTTGACGGTGCCCAAGAGGTGTTACAAACACTTTCCCGTGATTATCGCCTGTTTCTCGTGTCTAACGGTTCGGCCGATATCCAAAGAAGCCGCATTGGTTCGTCGGATATTCACTTGTATTTTGAAAAGATGTTTATTTCCGAAGAAGTGGGCTTTAATAAACCCGACGTACGCTTTTTTGATGCCGTTTTTGCTGAAATCCCCGATTTTAACAAAGAACGCGCCGTTATTATAGGGGATAGTATTTCTTCGGATATTAAGGGTGGCAAAAATGCCGGTATTACCACCGTTTGGTTTAATCCGTCAGGTGTAAAGGCACTTGGCTGTACACAACCCGATTATACCATTTCCCGTCTACACGAATTGCCCGCCTTACTTGCACGGCTATGATAAATTTATCAAAAAACTGAGAGATTTTACATATTTTTTCGTCTAATGTATGAAGGGTGAAAGAGAGGACGAAAAGTGGATATTGGGAAGCAGTATTACCGTCGGTTCTTAGATGGTGATGATGAGGGCCTAACTCTAATCATCAAGGACTATAAAGACGGTTTAATTCTATATATTAACAGTTTCGTTGATAACATCTACATAGCCGAAGAACTGATGCAGGAAGTGTTTTTTAGAATTGCGGTCAAAAAGCCGAAATTCAACGGAAAAAGTTCTTTTAAAACATGGCTTTTTGCTATTGGCAGAAACATAGCGATTGACTATTTGCGAGAGAATGCAAGGGCTGCAGTATCGTCTTTTGACGATATGATGCACTATCTGAAAGACGAAACCGACATTGAAAAAATATATCTTGAAAACGAAAGGAAAGTTATTTTATATAAAGCGTTATCGGCGCTAAAACCGCAATACCGACAGGTGTTATGGCTTGTCTATTTCGAAGATTTTTCAAACAAGGAAGCTGCACAAGTTATGCATAAGTCTACAAGACAGATTGAAAACTTGATTTTCCGAGCCAAACAGGCACTCAGAGCAATACTGGAAAAGGAGGGGTTGGCGTATGAAGAATTACGAAGAGATAGCTAATGCTGTTTTTAAGCGCAGAGATGCATACATCGCAAAACAGAAAAAAGAACGTAAAATCGTTATCGCCACAGTAACCCCGATGTTTGTCTGTTGTATTGCCTTGGTTGTCGGTTTTGTGCTGTGGCAAGGCGAGCGTTTTAAGTCACTGTTTCCCCAAGTGGAAAATCCGCAAGAAACTTTTACGGAAACGACAACAACCGCTACGGACACCACAACAAAGCAAACGACTAAGAAACCCACAGAAAGTACGCAGTCACCCAAAACCGACTCTTCCAAAACCACGAAAGATGCTGTCGTGACACCCCCTACGCAAAATACGCCGTCAACCACCGCGCCTGACGTTTCGACGGATACAGACGGTGCATTTGTGATTGACAGCATAGACAAAATGAATTTTTATTCGGCAAAAAAAATCATAAGCGAACATTCACAATTTCCTATCCGTATGCAAAGCGCCCTTTCTTCGCCCCCGATAGCGCTTATGAGTAACACGTACGCCGAATACCCGATTAGTCGATACAAAGAATTTACCACTACAATGGTGACCTATTTCAACATTGTACTGCATAGCCCCAAAGGGTTTCTGGCACAAAAACTCGGCGGTATAGGGCGTGTGGAAGTGGTTGTTACGCAGAATAACATAGACGATATGGGGCTGATGATCACGTTTAGACGCCGTGAAAACTATTATACTTGTTTTGCCAATAACGTGTCGTATGACCCGCAGACCCAGACGATGATAAGTTGTGCTTTTTCTTCGCATAAATATATTGACGGATTTCGACTCATTAAAAATCTGGAACAAGAAAACTATATGTTTACGGTGTCCTATGACGGCGCTAACGTGGTGGGTTTTGAAACGAATACTTTTCATAGTACCCCATCTAAGTATGAGATAGACGACATAACGTTTGTTCCCGATTTTTGCGTTGTGTTGTTTACAAGGCAGAATTTTACGATTGACCAGTTAGAAACATATTTCGGTAACAGGAAGGAAGAAGAGTTAGTATGAAAAAGGCTGTTGCGTTACTGTTAGCTTTTTGCTTGCTTGTATCGGTATTGCCAACGGGTGTGTTGACCTTTACAGTAAAAGCAGAAACCAGTGGAACGACCGGGGAATGCACCTGGTCGCTTGACGGCACCGTTCTGACCATTAGCGGTAACGGCGCAATGGGAGATGACCTCTACTCTTCTTCGCCGTGGGCTAATATGCTTATCACCAAAGCCATTATAGAAGACGGTGTGACTACGGTTGGCGCAGCAGCATTTGATTCTTGCACCAAATTGACGCAGGTTATCTTACCGGCTTCGATAACAGAAATTAAGAGCAGCGCATTTTACCTTTGTAGTTCGTTGTCGGAAATTACGTTGCCGAAAAATCTGACTGTTTTGGGAACGCGAAGTTTCTATGGTTGCAATGCTTTAGTTTCCGTAAATATTCCCGCAAGCGTCACTACGATGGGTAACGATGTTTTTTCAGGTTGCGACGGTCTTACCTCTGTCACCTTTGAAGAGGGATTGAAAATACTGCCTGTGGCAGGTTTTGATTCCTGCGATGCGCTGGAACACATAACGATACCTTCCGGCGTGGAAACTATCCCCAACAGAGTTTTTTATAATTGCAACGGTCTCAAAACTGTTACCATTCCGGAAGGTGTTAAGACTATCGGAGACAATGCTTTCGGTTGTTGTGAAAAATTGACACAAGTGGAACTGCCTGACAGTGTTACCGGTATAGGAACTTTTGCTTTCAGAGATTGTCCGAGCTTACAACGGGTGGTTTTTGGTTCCGGCGTCACTTCGGTAGGGCAAAGTGCTTTTTATAAATGCGGCGCTCTTAGCGAAGTCGTCTTTTCGGATAGTATTAAGACTATCAAATCAAAGACCTTTGAAGGTTGTACGTCGTTGTCGGAAATCACGCTTCCGAAAGCACTGCAGAAAATCGATGCCGATGCTTTTTACGGGTGTACTGCGTTGGAAGAAATAGTGATTCCCGATACGGTTTCTTCTATCGGAAAAAATGCATTCCGTGGTTGCACGGGTCTGCAAACACTCACCATTGGCAGCGGTGTAACCGGCGTGGGCGATTATGCATTCGAAGGGTGTACCGCGTTAAAGACAGTGAATTATAATGCGGAAAACTGTACGCTTTTCGGTGCGTATGAGTATCCTGCTATGTGCGGTTGCACTTCCGTTGTTACTGTAAACATCGGTGAAAACGTGCGGAAAATCCCCGATAGAATGTGCCAAGGTTTTAGTTCGTTACGGGAAGTTATCATACCGGAAAGAGTTGAAAATATCGGTGCGAATGCTTTCTCTAATTGCGCTGATTTGCAACGTGTTATGCTTAACAGCAAAGCCACGATAGAAACAGGTGCATTTGCGAGAAACGGCGCGCTTACCGATTTGGTAATACCGGAAGGCATCACCATTATACAAGACAGTGCTTTTTTAAAGTGTACCGCACTGCCGGAAGTGACCATTCCTACTACGGTTACATATATTGGCGGCGATGCTTTTGCATGGTGCACCCAACTGAAAACGGTAAATCTTAACGCAATAAATGCTACATCAAAATCCTGTCCACCGTTTGAAGGGTGTAACAATCTGAAAGATGTCAAAATCGGACCAAAAGTTATCAGCGTCCCGAAATGGTGTTTTGAAAAAACCGGTTTGGAAGAGGTTGTGATTCCCGATACTGTAGAGACGATCGGTGTGCAAGCGTTTGCTTTTTGCAGTAATTTGAAAAGCGTAAAATTGGGAAGAGGTATACGACAGATACAAGCAAATGCATTCTATTATTGTAGCAATTTGGAAGAAATCACCATTTCTCCTAAGGTGACAGAAATAGAAGACAGCGTGTTTTGTCTCTGTCAAAATTTGAAGAAAGTGTATTTACCTGTTGGTATCCAAAAGATAGCGTATTGTGCGTTTTCGAACACCGATACGTTGACGGATGTTTTTTATGCGGGTTCTGCAGCGGATAGAGCAGCCATAACGGTTGCGGAGGGCAACAGCGGACTGACCAACGCCACTTGGCACTATGACGCGTGCAAAAGCGGACATACGTATGACGGCGGAACAGATATCACGTGTAATATTTGCGGATGGATACGCGTTGAAGCTTGTACGCACCAATACAGCTGGATAACCGACGATTTTGCCACTTGCGGAAAAGACGGTAAAAAGCACGAAGAATGTGTGTGGTGTCATCTTGCCCGTAGCCAAAACACCGTTATTCCTGCGACGGGTGACCACAAGTACAGCAACGCGTGCGATGTGGATTGTAACGTTTGCGGGACACCGCGTACCGCACAACCGCACCAATATGATAATGCGTGGGATGAATTCTGTAACAACTGCGGAGAAGCCCGTACAGACATTCAAAAAACCGGCGATTGTTACTGGGAATTGGACGGTACGGTATTGACCATTATGGGTAACGGCGCGACAGAAGATTACTATAAAAGCGATATTCCGTGGGGAACAGATATCACAAAAGTAATTATTAAAGACGGTGTGACAGCACTGGGCGCACATGCGTTTGAACAATGCGATAAGCTCACGACGGTAACCATACCAAGTAGCGTTGTTTCTATTGGCGACTTTGTGTTTGACGGTTGCGACGCATTGAAGACGGTGAATATATCGGCGGGAGTAAGCAAAATTGGTTTGCGTGCGTTTGGCTACTGTCCGTCTCTGACGTCTTTGTGTTTGCCCGCGAGCATTACCGAAATTCGCGAGACGGCTTTTGAAAAATGTGAAGCGTTGGCAAAAATCACCGTCGATGTAAACAATGCCGATTTTTGCGATATAGACGGCGTATTGTTCGATAAAGAAGTAACTACATTGTTGTATTATCCTATTGGCAGACGTGCGAAAACGTATGTTGTGCCGGCGGGCGTTTCAACGATTGGCGATTCGGCGTTCTCATACTGCAATGCGTTACAAGAAGTGTTTCTGCCTGACGGCGTACTCTTTGTTGATGCATGGGGTTTTTGGCTGTGCAACAATCTCGTTACGGTACATCTTCCGGAAAGTATGACCTACATTGGTGCGTATGCATTTGGGCGTTGTACCGCTTTGCAAACGATACGGTATGCGGCCGGTCAAGCTGCTGCGGAGTGGATATATATTGCAGACACAGGTTTTGAAAGTACCAATGCTGAATGGCTCTATTCCAAACCGATAAACGGGTGGAAGAATTCAAACGGTATGTGGTATTACTTCGAAAACAGTATACTGCTCACTTCCGCTTGGCGAAAAGACTCAAAAGGTTGGGTGTATTTGGGTGCTGACGGCGCGATGGTCACCAATAAATGGGTCAAAGACTCCAAAGGTTGGTGTTATGTCGGTAGCAACGGCTACGCTGTCACGAACTGCTGGAAGAAAGACAGCATCGGCTGGTGTTATCTGGATGCTAACGGGTCTATGACCAAATCAAAATGGGTACAAACAAGCGGTAAATGGTATTATTGCGATGCCAACGGGTATATGCTCACCAACAAATGGATGAAAGACTCCAAAGGGTGGGTGTACTTAGGCGCAGACGGCGCGATGGTCACCAATAAATGGGTCAAAGACTCCAAAGGTTGGTGCTATGTCGGTAGCAACGGCTACGCTGTCACGAACTGCTGGAAGAAAGACAGTATCGGCTGGTGTTATCTGGACGCTAATGGGTCTATGACCAAATCTGCTTGGGTCAAAGATGACGGCAAATGGTACTACCTGAATGCCGACGGCTATATGGTGGCAGGTAGATCGATGAAGATTGGCAGTAAGACCTATACCTTTAACGCAAGCGGTGTTTGCATCAATCCGTAAATAAACGCAAAAAGCGCTGTGTCTTTCGACACAGCGCTTTTTAATGCATATTTTTATCAGTCGTTCTTGCTTTTTTATTAAAAATGGTGTATGGTAACAAAGGAACGCTACGTTTGGGAATGGGGCAAGTATATGATTTTGAATAATTGCTGTATAGCAGGTAAACTGTGGACGCTGGTGTTGGAAAACGGGAAAATCGCTTCCATTTCCGATACACCTATGGCAGACGGTGTGGATATTGGCGGCGAACGGGTAATTCCCGGTCTTGTAGATGTGCACACCCACGGTATGCTGGGACACGACACGATGGATGCCGATTTTGAAACGCTGTGCCGTGTATATGCGTCTCACGGTACAACGTCGTTTTTACCTACCACCATGACTATGGGGTACGACGATCTGCAACGGGTGACCGATGCGAAAACCGATTACCCCGGTGCGGAAATTCTGGGCTTCCACTTTGAAGGCCCGTATATTGCAGAATCGCAAAAAGGCGCACAAGACCCGAAAAACATCAAAAAACCGTGTTTTGATGACTTGTCCCGCTTTAAAAACATCCGTATGATAACGGTAGCACCCGAAGTAGAAGGCAGCGAAGCGTTTATCCGTCGTGCATCTGCCGAAATGGTGGTATCCTTGGGTCATACCGCTTGCGATTACGAAACGGCACTTTCCGCATTTGATTGGGGCGCCACCTGCCTTACCCATACCTACAACGCTATGCCGCCGTTTCACCATCGTGCCCCCGGTCCTGTGGGCGCTGCTTATGAACGGCAGCAGTACGTGCAGGTGATTTGTGACGGTTTCCACGTGTTACCGCCTGTTTTGATGGCAACCTATACCATGTTTGGTCCTGACCGTATGGTGATGATCAGCGACAGTATCCGTCCGGCAGGGTTACCCGACGGAATATATGAAGCGGGTGGCCTTACTGTTGTGAAAAAAGACGGCGTTGCCCGTATTTTAGAAAACGGTGAACCGGGTTCTGTGGCGGGCAGTTCGTCTACCTTGTGGGATTGCGTTTGCATGTGTGTGAAGTGCGGTATCCCGTTTGATGACGCTGTACAAATGGCAACCGCTACCCCTGCCGCTTTGATTGGCGCGACCAACAAAGGACGTATTGCGGTGGGTTGTGATGCGGATTTGTTGGTTATCAGCGACGATATGCAGATCGAAAAGGTGATTTTACGCGGTCAGGAGTGGCTCTTGCGATAAGCTGTAGGTGAACACCCGTATTGTGCAGTAAACACTCTGGAAAAGTAGTTTTGATCGGAAAATCCGCACGTTTCGGCAATCACGTTCATTGTTTTTCGCGTGTCGGTCAATAATTTGGCAGCGGCATCTAACCGTGTATCCCGCAAATACTGAAAAATGGTACATCCGTACTCGGTGCGAAATGCTTTTGTAAGGGTGGCTATGCTGTAACCAAATGCATCTGACAGGTGTTGCAGCGTGATGACTTGTGCATAGTTTTTCCGAATGTATTGTGCAATACATTCCGCTAACTTACCGCCTGCAGTGGCTACACGGTTGGTGGCGGTAAGGTATTCCGCCAATATGGTAGCAAGGTTTAAGTATGCTGTGGCAACAGCGTCTTCAACCGTGGGTATACTGTCTGCCAACTCTTTGGCTAAAGCGGAATCTCCCGTTATCCGAAAGGCGGTATCGTATAACCGTTGTGCTAATTGTGGGTCGGGTGTGCGCGCCTGTCCCATCATCAAAAATCCCGATAACACACCGTAGTGATAAATAGGTGCGACCGCTTCGTATAACCCTTGGGGACAACGGTATAAGCGCGGCTTGCCGGTTTCACGTACTGCGGCAAAGTTTTTGATATCGCACTCACGGCATTGTTGTAACACGGCGGTGTCCCGCTGTACGGTACGACAAAACGGTAACCCCTCGCGCGGAAACGCGCAGATTTCATTGTGTTCGGCATCGTGTAGCGAAATGCGAAATCCCGAAACTTTATGTAAATCCCGCAGTATATCCATAATTTCCAAGCGCTCTTTCATAAAAAACACCTGCTTATTACTTATTTTGGCTATTATAGCATATTGTGCTAATTTTGACAAGAAATTTCATAGAAAAACACACCGTCATTTTGTATACTTTTTTTGAAAGGTGGCGGTGAATTTGAGGAGGATACCGGTGGAAAATATTTGGCGCGCAGTAAGGCAGTTTGATTTGCCTCAAGCGGCGAGTGGATGCAGTCCCTATGGAAACGGGCATATCAATGATACGTTTCTTGTTTTATGTCCGGGGGAGGATAATACCACAAAACGGTACATTATGCAGGCGATCAACACCCATATTTTCAAAGAACCGATGCAGGTCATTGCGAATATCGAAAAGGTGACCGATTTCTTGAAAACCAAGGTGGATGATCCGCGTGGCATCTTACGTATGGTGGCTACAAAAGACGGCAAAAAGTGCTACTTTGACGGTGGCTATTGTTGGCGTATGTATGAATTCGTGGAAGACTCCATTTGTCTGGAAATCACCGAAAATCCCGAAGATTTTTACGAGTGTGCGGTAGCGTTTGGTATGTTCCAACGGCATCTTAACGATTTTCCTGCCGATACGTTGGTGGAAACGTTGCCTGACTTCCACAATACGCCGAAAAGATTCCGCGATTTTATGGATGCTGTCCAAAAGGACGTATGTCATCGCGCCGCAGATGCGACCGAAGAAATTGCGTTTGTTAAGGCAAGAGAGAAGTTTTACCCCACACTGTACAAAGCACATATTGCAGGCGTTTTGCCGTTGCGTGTGACCCATAATGACACCAAATCCAATAACGTTATGTTGGATAAGAAAACCAGAAAAGCATTGTGCGTTATCGACCTTGATACCGTAATGCCGGGCTTTTCGGTCAATGACTTTGGCGATGCTATTCGTTTTGGCGCCAGCACTGCGGCAGAAGATGAAAAAGATCTTTCCAAGGTGCATTTTGATATTGCGCTGTTTGAAGTGTATGTAAAAGGTTTTCTTGCCGGTTGCGGCGGTCTGCTTACCGAAGGTGAAATTATGCTGTTGCCCGAAGGCGCTAAGATGATGACAATGGAATGCGGTATGCGTTTCCTGGAAGATTATCTGCGCGGGGACGTGTATTTTAAAACCAAATACGCGGAGCATAATCTGGTGCGTTGCCGTACCCAGTTTAAGTTGGCAACGGAAATGGAAGCTTGTTGGGATGAAATGAAAGCCATTGTCAAAAAATACTTGTAAAAAGACACGGTTTGCAACGCAAGCCGTGTTTTTTTCTGTATATTGTCAAAAACTGAGAGTTTTTGACTGTTATTACGTCTTATAAGTGACACTTGAAAATCAACGTGCTGTATGGTATAATACGGTTGTAATTTCTTGCAAGGATGTGTTTGTATGAAAAAATGGCATCTGATTTTAATTGCGATTGGTGCTATCTGTGTTCTCGCTGTTACGTCGTTGGGCGTACCGTACTTGGTTTACGGCGGTGTTTTGCTTTTGGACGGTGCGGCGACTAAGGCGGAAATTGAGATAGACAGTTACCGCTTGTGTCAGGATGCAAACGGCAAAGACGTTATCATTATAAAGTACTTACTGAAAAATCAAGGTAAGACGGCTACGTCGCTCTTTGATGAAGGCGATTTTTATGTGTACCAAAACGGTATTCAACTGATGGAATATTATGAAGAACTGCCCCAAACGTGCGCGTATGATGACGAAGACCAGATGAAGAATATAAAAGGCGGCGTAGAATATTATGCCGAGATTGCGTACTCGCTGGAAAATACGGAAGATGACGTAGAAGTGGAAGTAGACGATTACGGCTTGTTTGACGGCAAAAAACAAAAAGTATTTGCTATGCACCAAAGTGCGGAATAACAAAAAGATGTGTGGGATCCACACATCTTTTTTGTTATTCTTTATAACCCAACGTGCCGTTGTTGGCGGCGGTGAGATACGCGTTGATAAACCCATCAAGATCGCCGTCCATTACTGCGTTGATGTTACCCATTTCGTAACCCGTGCGGTGGTCTTTTGCTAAGGTGTACGGCATAAATACGTAGGAACGAATCTGGCTGCCCCAAGCAATCTGTGCCTGTGCGCCTTTGATATCTTCGATACGGTCTAAATGCTCACGTTCCTTGATTTCCACTAACTTGGATTTTAACATATCCATCGCTTTGTCTCTGTTTTGGAACTGACTGCGTTCGTTTTGACATGCTACCACGATACCCGTGGGAATATGGGTCAAACGCACGGCGGAAGACGTTTTATTGATGTGCTGACCGCCCGCACCGGATGCGCGGAATACGTCCATTTTAATATCTTCGGGACGAATTTCGATCTGTACGGTGTTGTCCAATTCGGGAATGACTTCCACAGCGGAAAAAGACGTGTGCCGTCTGCCCGAAGCGTCAAAGGGGGAGACGCGCACTAAACGGTGTACACCCGCTTCGCTCTTTAAATACCCGTATGCATTTTCGCCGATAACTTCGATAGAAGCACTTTTCAGTCCTGCATCGTCACCGTCGAGATAATCGAGAATTTTATACTGGAAACCGTGTGTTTCTGCCCAACGAGTGTACATACGGTACAGCATTTCCGCCCAGTCCTGCGCTTCGGTACCGCCTGCGCCCGCGTGGAAGGTCATAATAGCGTTTTTGCCGTCATATTCGCCCGAAAGCAAGGTGGCAAGGCGCTGTTTTTCCATGGATTTTTCAATGTTTTCTACCGCTTCCACGCACTCGTCCAATAAGGAAAGGTCCTCCGCTTCGTTGGCGAGTTCGATAAGTGTCAACGTGTCTTCGTGGTCGGTAAGGAGCTGTTTGTAAGCAGCGATTTTATCTTTAAGGTTTGCGGTGCGCTGGCTGATCTTCTGCGCTTCGTCCATATCGTCCCAGAAACCCGGGGCGGCGGCTTTGGCTTCCAATTCGTCCACTTCGCGCTCCAACTGTGTAATACCAATGGCACTTTCGAGTTCCTGAATACCCGGCAGTAACCCTTCTAATCGTAATCTCAGTTCTTCAAATTGCAGCATAGTTTAAATACTCCCTTTCGTTACTGCTACATTATACAGAAAGTATGGGAACTTGTAAAGAGAAAAATATATTTTTTTATTTTTCTATTGACTATTCGGGAACAAACTGCTATAATTTATCCCGCATGTGTAAACATGCTATCCTTGCTCTGTTTAGAAGGACAGGGCCATTAGTCCGTAAGGAGGTGCAACAACTATGCCCACAGTAAAAGGTTCCTATGAGGCGGTCCTCATTTTCTCCACGAAAGTAGGGGAAGAAGGCGTTGCTGCGATCAAGGAGAAATTCCAGAAATTGATCGAGCAGAACGCGGAAATCGGCGAGGTCGATGCTTGGGGTGTACGCAAACTTGCGTATCTCATCAATGACGAAGCGGAAGGCGATTACGTGCTTTACAACTTCGTGAGCGGCCCCGAATTCCCGGCGGAACTCGAACGTATCGCAAGAATTACCGATGGCGTTCTGCGTTCCATGGTTATCCGCAAAGACGCATAAGGAGGATTTTAGAAGATGAATGTGATTTGTCTGATGGGTCGCTTGGTAGCAGACCCCGAATTGAAATCCACCCAAAACGGCGTCAACGTCACCAGTTTTTGTGTTGCTGTTGACCGCGCTTACCAGCCGAAAGGCCAGGAGCGTCAGAGCGACTTTATCAACTGCGTTGCGTGGCGCGGCACTGCGGAGTTCATTACGCGTTTCTTCCGTAAGGGACAGCGTATTGCCCTGCAAGGTTCCTTGCAGAGCCGCAACTACACCGACAGAGACGGTAACAAACGTACTGCGTATGAAGTGGTCGTTGACAATGCGTTCTTTGCCGAGTCCAAGAGCAGTGACAATGTTGCTCCCCGCTACGATTCTCAGGTTCCCCAGTACAGCGAGCCCCAGCCGGCGTTTTCTAATGACAAAGGCGGCGACTTTGAAGAATTGCTGGGTGAAGAAGACCTGCCGTTCTAATCGTAGCACCCTACTAAATTCGTGAAAAGGAGGCCCCATCATGGCTGAAAAGTTTGAAAGACCCGCACACGGCGGTGCTCGTAAAGGCCGTCGTAAGGTCTGCCAGTTCTGCGTGGACAGAGTCGAGTATGTCGACTATAAAGATATTGCCCGTTTGCGTCGTTTTATGTCTGAACGTGCGAAAATTCTGCCCCGTCGTGTAACCGGCACCTGTGCGCGTCATCAGAGAGATCTGACCACCGCTATCAAACGCGCTCGTCAGATTGCTTTGTTGCCGTTTATCAGCGACTAATAGCAAATCATATGCCTTTCCTGCGGGAAAGGCATATTTTTTAGAAAAGAATGTTAATTTTCTCACAATACCCCTTGCGTACTGAAGAAAAATTGCGTATAATAGGGATGTTTGGGAACGCAAAAAACGAAAGGAGAATAACAATGAACTATTCCCATGAAGTTGAAAACATGTGTGTAGTCAAAAAGGGTCACATCACGGTCCCGCGCCCATTCCCGAAGAAGGCAAATGGGTAAAAGCCTACAACGTAAACGACATCTCCGGTTTGACCCACGGTATTGGCTGGTGTGCGCCTCAGCAGGGCACCTGTAAGCTGACCTTGAACGTCAAAAACGGTATTGTTGAAGAAGCGCTGGTGGAAACCATCGGTTGCTCCGGTATGACCCACTCTGCTGCTATGGCGGCGGAGATCCTGCCCGGCAAAACCTTGCAGGAATGCTTGAACACCGACTTGGTGTGTGACGCTATCAACGTTGCTATGCGCGAACTGTATCTGCAGATCGTGTACGGCCGTACCCAGTCCGCTTTCTCCGAAGACGGTCTGTCCATCGGCGCAGGTCTGGAAGACTTGGGTAAAGGTCTTCGCTCTCAGGTTGGTACGATGTATTCTACCAACGCTAAGGGCGTTCGCTATCTCGAAATGGCGGAAGGTTATGTTACCAAAATCGCTCTCGACGAAGAAGGCGAAGTTATCGGTTATCAGTTCGTAAAACTCGGCAAAATGCTGGAAGACATCCGTCACGGCGCTGAGCCCAATGAAGCATACAAAAACAACATCGGTCAGTACGGTCGCTTCGATTCCGCTGCGAAGTACATCGACCCGCGTGAAGAATAATATAGGAGGTTGTGAACATGGCAAACGATGTAAAATTCGAAGGCAAGGACAGACGCCTTGCTAAGATTGAAAAATTCCTTGCCGAGAACGACCTCGGCTCGATGGAAGCTTGCCGCGACCTGTGCCTTTCCAAAGGTATCGACGTGGAAGCTATCGTCAAGGGCGTACAGCCCATCGCTTTTGAAAACGCTGTATGGGCGTACACTTTGGGTGTTGCGCTCGCGTTAAAACGTGGCATCACCGATGCTGCGGAAGCTTCCGCTGTTATCGGCGAAGGTCTGCAGGCATTCTGCGTACCGGGTTCCGTTGCGGAACAGCGTAAAGTTGGCCTTGGCCACGGTAATCTCGGCAAAATGCTGTTGTCCGAAGAAACCGATTGCTTTGCTTTCTTGGCAGGTCACGAATCTTTCGCGGCTGCGGAAGGCGCTATCGGTATTGCGCGCACCGCGAACAAAGCGCGTAAAAATCCCCTGCGCGTTATCTTGAACGGCTTGGGTAAAGACGCGGCGTATATCATCAGCCGTATCAACGGCTTCACCTATGTGGAGACCGAATATGATTTCTACACCGACGAACTGAAGATCGTTCGTGAAAAAGCTTTCTCCGACGGCGAGCGTGCCAAGGTAAAATGCTACGGCGCCAACGACGTTTCCGAAGGCGTTGCGAACATGAAGCACGAGAAGGTTGAAGTTTCCATCACCGGTAACTCCACCAACCCCACTCGCTTCCAGCATCCCGTTGCCGGCACTTATAAGAAATGGGCCATCGAGAATGGCAAGAAATATTTC
>JAZPXM010000080.1:0-3052 GCA_045543675.1 Acutalibacteraceae bacterium | reverse complement strand
CTGCCTCCCTTGCCTAAAGGGAGGGGGACCGCCGCGCAAGCGGTGGTGGAGGGATATATCCCCCAGTCTTTCGCCTACGGCGAAATCCAGCCCCCTTTAGGCAAGGGGGCCAAGTGCAGCCGCAAGTTTCATCAAATCCCTTACCGCAGCTCCCTTACGGGTGGTTTCTTTTCATAATATAATGTGTTTTTCGGTGACGGTCAGGTTGGTATCGTCTAACAACAATTCAAAATACACCCCTGACGGCACACCGGCCGTGTCACCGAGCGCGGTCATAGAGCCCAGATGGTAGTAGATAACCCCGTCTTCCACGTGGGTTTTGGTGCGGTGCTGGTGTCCCGAAAATACCGCAACAAGATGTTTGTCTTTCTTGAGAATATCTTTGACGGCTTGACGGTTTTTCAGAAACAGACATTCGTCTTCTAACGTGCTGTCTTCTGCAAGTCCGAAGTGGGTGAACACCAAGGCAGGCAACGTATTTGCGGCAAGGTCTTTTTCCAACCATAACAGGGTTTCATCCGACACGTACTGCGTTTTAAAAATACCGCCGCGCCCAAGTCCCAGTTCGGGGCGCAGTTCGGTGGTGAAAAACACCAGGTGAAACCCGTCAACATCCATAGAAAAGGTGGACGGATGTCCCGCAATATCTTCCACTTCTTTTACCGTGTCCATCATTTTTAAATCGTGGTTACCCAGCAGGGAATAGCAAGGGCACGGCATCTCTTTTATTTTGCCAAACATATATTGCAAACAGTCGAGATCTTTTTGTTTGTCATTGGTATCCTGAATGATATCTCCGAGATTGATACAGATATCGTCCGCTTGCAACAAGGCGGTCAGTTTTTCCAACAGCGGCTCAGCGAAGCGTACCAATTTCTGCTTGGTATTAAACAGCGCCGTTTCAATGGGGTCGCCGAAATAATGCAGGTCTGCAAAAACAAGAATTCTCATCAGTACAGTTCCTTTTCTAAAATATCTGTCCATTCATCGCGCGATATGGCAGAAGAAAGTTGATAGTCGGTACGTGCCCCGTTTGTCCAATAGGTACGGTGTGCGGTGGGGTCATACTGCACGGTGCCGTGGGTCTCTTTTGTGAACAACGGACTATCCGGATACACCGCTTGCCACACGCACACAAGGTCCCAACTGGATCGCCCGCGGTTTTCGCCGTTATAGATCTCGTACGCGCGGCGTAACGGGTGGTTATCGGGCAGACGCGCGGATAAGGTGCATCCCGTCACAATGTCGCTGCCAAACGGACAGACGTAAAGCGGTGCAGGGCACCGTTCAAAAAAGACAGCCGCACCCAAGCGATCCATTTTATAGTTAAAATTATACTGTCGCTGTTCAGGGTAAGCGGCGTTACCCATGGTGATGACCCGTTTTACCTTTTTACGCACCAATTCTACGCCGTCGTCAGAAGATAACAGTTCCGCCACCGCGGTCAATAACCCTACGCACACAAGGGTAACGCTTTTGTCTGCCGCGTTTTCCAGCAAACGACGGTAGAGTGTTACGGCAGACGGGTAATCGGTGTCGGTTTTATGTAAATGGGCGGAAATGGCGGCGTTGTAGTGTTTGCCGTCCAATTCGCCGTAATGGTGTTTATAATCGGCAAACCGCGGTGTGTCTATCAACGGTTTTTCATACACCGTACCAATCGGCACGGTAACGCCGTACGCATCACACAACGCTTCACAGCAAGGCGCTACCGCCGCTGTCGGTGCATCGCCGATAATGCCTAATAACGTACAGTCACCGCGTTTATGCGCATTGAGTAAAACGGCGAGCGCGCCTGCATCATCGCAATCGGTATCCATATCTGTATCAAAGATAATGAGCGGTTTTTCCATATCAATTCTCCAATGTGTAGGTGAACATTTCATAATGCAGACGACTGCCTACGTCCGTACCGAACGGTAATAACGCTAACGCAATAAACAAATCGCTGTTTTCGTCGGCACCCACTTCACGCAAATACGCATATTCGCCTTCAATTTTCACAACGGTGTAGTCTTTCGGGTCCATAAATATCCCCCTTTTCTTTTGTTTTTCTATCATACCACCACTTGTCAAAAAGCGCAAGTGGTGGTATGATAAGACAAACGCAAAAAGGAGGAAAGGGTATGAGAGAAAACGCAGAAACCTATGGCATTTGCGCCTTTGCGGACGTGGCTGACCGTCTGCTTCCCTGCGCGGCACAAAAACGGTTGCCCGCAGATGCAAAAAGCATCTTATTGTACGTGTTCCCGTACCGCTTTCCCGAAACGGAAACGCGCACGCTGTCCCGCTATGCGTGTGTCAACGATTATCACCAAGTGGTAGGCAATATACTGCGTGTGATGGCAGACGCTTGCAAAGCGCGGCATCCCGCGTATCAATTTGAACCGTTTGTGGACAACTCACCTATCCCCGAAGTGTACGCCGCCGCGAAAGCGGGATTGGGGGTTATCGGAAAAAACGGCTTGCTCATTCACCCTACCTATGGGTCGTATGTGTTTATCGGTGAAATTGTTACCGATATGCCGCTGAAAACCACGGGCGGTGAGATACAGACCTGTTGCAATTGCGGCGCGTGTATCACGGCGTGTCACGGTGGGTGTTTGCCGGATAGCAGAGACACTTGTGTCTCCGCCATTACCCAGAAAAAAGGCGAACTTACGGAAGAAGAAATCGCCCTTATCCGCAAAAATGGTCTTATATGGGGTTGTGACCGTTGTCAGGAAGTGTGTCCGCACAACAAGGATGCGAAAATAGACCCGCATCCGTATTTTAACAGTTTCACCCCGCATTTTATAGAAAACGACCCCGACTTCCAAAAACGCGCGTACGCGTGGCGCGGGGAAGCGGTCATTCGCCGTAATATAGACATACTGGAAGATATATAAAAAAGACGGAATGCTTTGCATTCTGAAGTAGTCAATAGTTAGTAGACACAAAAAAGGAAAGAATTAAGTTGCCAGTTCAAGCCTGTATTGGACTGGCGGTTTTCTTTTAAGTTTTCGAACAGGGCGTATGTAATTGAAATAGTAAACGGTATCAGCAACGGTTT
>JAZPXM010000079.1:0-13071 GCA_045543675.1 Acutalibacteraceae bacterium | reverse complement strand
TTTTCTTGTATGTAAAGTCGATTCCCTTTGCACTTATTTTTTGGTGTCCTTTCGTTTGTTTCCGCACAGCATTGCTTACGCAAGAGGCGATGTTGTTCGCTAAACCGCCTAAAACCGTCAAAAGGAGAAAACAGCAGGAGTTTCATACAAGAGTTTTGCGTGATGCTTGATTTTTAGAACGGTATGTTGTATACTGTAGGAGAATTCTATGTCTCGCACGGAGGAAAATATGGCATTACGTAAAGAACGCCCTGAAGCGTTGGAACTGTATAGGAAAATGTTGGTGGTATTTGCGGGTATTGCCGCGGTTGTACCTGCGCTTTTAAATATGGTATCTCTTTTGTTACCGCTATTGGCGGCGGTACTGGTTTGTGTACCTGCACTTTGCTGGAAACATACCGTTGCGCGGGTGGCTACTCGTGGGTATACGGTAGTATTTGCCGCCGCTGTGCCTGTGCTTTGCATCGTTGTGGCGTGTATGGGACACTTCCACACCGAATACTTTTCGTTGTTACTTTTTGCGACGGTAGTATTGCCTGCGGCGGCGTTAGCGGCAACGCATAACGCGAAAATCGACGTTTGGATGATCCGCGTACTGTCTCTGTTGAACGTGGTATCCTGCGGTCTTATTATTGCATATGTTATTGAAATAAAGTTTTGGATGAAAAGCGTATTGCTCGGCGCAGTGGCGTTGGTATTGTTTGTGTTATCCATTATGATTTGTCCGCCTGAGGGGAAAAAACAGAAAAAATAAAAAACTGCCGAAAGGCAGTTTTTTATGTACATATTTTTAGTTGCTTTGAATGTGGTTTTCCGCATTGCGCAGAAGATTTAATAACGATGTTGCAAACATCGGGTACTGCTTGACAATATCATCCGGCAGAATGTTGGGTAGATCTTCCGCTTTAACGCCTTCTAAACCGTTAATGGTTTTGCCGCGAGCCAACTCACCCGTACGGGCAATGCATTTACTGATTTCGCCGATGGCGGCAGATTGGAATAGGTACTTGTCCACCGAGAACATTGCGGCGGGGTTTTTCGGGTTGGCGGCGTAAATCTGGCGGAACAATGCGTACACCGTCATAGTCAGTGCCTCAGACACGTCTGCGGTTAACGCTTTGTTGTTGCAGGTCTGTAACATATCAAACAGAATATGCAACGAATTGATAACCAGTTTTTTATTCAAAACAGGTAAAACACCGCCGCGCATACGGCTGTCCTGAATGGCGGGGTCATTATCCGGAATATCTTCCACCGCAATCATCGTACCGCTCTTGTCAGCAGTACGGCCAAGCAGGTAGTCACATGATACACCGTAATAATCCGCAATACGCACAACAAAGTCGAGACCGCATTCTCGGATACCTTTTTCGTAATGGGAAAGCAACGCCTGCGAAACACCGAGATCTGCGGCGGCTTTCTTTTGACTGATTCCCTGTTCTTTGCGCAAAAGCGTAATCATACGGGGAAAGGTGTTGTTCATACGAATACCTCTTTCATAACCATAAAATTTACAGAGCGTTTAATTATTATATACTAAATGTTACAATTTGTAAACCGTCAAATTGCAACAAATAGGAGGATTTTTTTATGAAAACTTACAAAATTCATCTAATTCGGCATGGGAAAACCGCCGCGAACACCGAAGGGCGGTATATCGGACGTACCGACCTGCCGTTGTCCCCCGAAGGTTTGCGTGAATTGTTGGATATGAAAGAAACAATGGTGTATCCCGGCGCGGCACGGTTTTATTCGGCACCGCTCACCCGTTGTAAACAGACGATGGAAGTACTGTATCCCGGTGTACAGGTGAGAACGGTGGAAGGGCTGACCGAATGTGATTTCGGTGATTGGGAAAATAAAAGTATCGCACAGTTGAAAAACGACACCGCTTTCGCGGAATGGATGGAAGGTACCGCCGGTGAGATACCCGGCGGCGAATCCACCAAAGCGTTTGGAGAACGTGTTTGTGCCGCTTTTGAAGCGGTGGTAGAAGATTTGTTGCGTTCGGGAGAGACCGAGGCGGTGGTGTGTACTCACGGCGGCGTAATTATGATGCTGATGATGACCTATGCATTGCCGAAATTGTCTATGGGCGATTGTGTTGTCAATCCCGGTAACGGTTTTACACTGCGTATTACGCCGTCTTTGTGGATGCGGGAACCGGTGGCAGAAGCATTGTGTATGATTCCTTGGGATAAATAAAAAATGACGGTTCGGAAAATTCCGAACCGTTATTTTTTTATTCGGTTGTTGTTATTGCCGTCCCCGTTGTGGTAGTTGTTGTTTGTTCAACGTCGGTTATAGTGGTTGTTGTACTGTCGGTAGGCGGTGTAGTTTGGCTTGTTTGGGTGGTTGCTACAGTATAGCCGGTTGTGACAGACGGCACAGCATTAGTGGTTGTGCTAACAGTGGTACGCTTTGTGGTGCTGCCACGATGCATATACACCCATTTTCGCGGCATTAACACGGTGGCATTACGGGATACCTGTATTGTTTCGACCGGTACTTCACCGTCACGAAACTTTCTGCATGCCACAATCAGTTTCGCGCCTTCAAATCCGTATTCTTCTTCGGCATCTGTGACCAATAGTAAGATATCGTCTGTTGTTGTAATGGTTGTGTCGGTCTTATACAGAGACCGTTTTTCAATATCGGAAATATACTGTGTAAACGCTTGTTCGTTTTCAAAGGTGATATCGGTATACTCAAAGGCGTTAATTTCATTGGGGTCTACTACCATCACACCGAAAACGAGCCACTTATCAGCAGAGAAAAGTGTGCTCATTTCTACCGTGGTGTGTTGTTTGAAGAACTCCATTTTGCGATAATCGGTAAGTTCGGAAAACATCTGTCCGTCTCCCGTGTTATTGCCGTATATGATAAGCACCTTGTTTTGAGCGGCAGCAGACATTAGATTGTTTCTCTCGTCAAAAAACGGTGCACCGTATACGGAATATTCCTGGCGGAAATTGTGGGTGGCGTAATAATCGCTACCGGCATTTTTCATAACAGGGTAGTTAATAGCGGTACCGTCAATACATAGCCAACCGCCGATATCAGCGTTTTGCATATATAACGAATCAAAGCGAGATAACACATCTTTGTTGCTTTGATTTTCGGTTTCCAAATCCACATACATATTCTGTAAGCCGCTGTAAAGAGATTTGTTTTCCGATAAGGTGGCAAGACGGTAAACACCAAAACCGCCAGCAATCAGCAGTCCGACAATAACGAGCCAACAAAGTGTTTTTATGACCCATTGCTTGACCGTGTCACCTTTCCACGGTAATAACACTGCAAGAAAACGGCGGCGCGGTTGTACGGGCGCGGACGGGATAACAACTTCTTGTACGGTTGCGGGCGTAAGCGGGAGACTGCCTGCACACAACGTAGGATAAGCATCTGCAAACGTTGCAACCATTTCCAAAGCGGTTGTGACCGCTTTTTCACGAATGGCATCTCTGGATAAGGTAGGGTCGGGAGTTAATGTCTGTAACCATACCCGCGTTTCGTTGGCAAGTGCAATGTGCACCCTGCCGACAGGTTTGCCTTCGGTCTCATTCGGACCTGCAACACCTGTAATAGAGACGCCTATCGTACTGCCTGCAATACGACGCACACCGTCTGCCATAGCGGCGGCGGTTTCGTTACTGACGGTGCCGTACTGTTCTAAAATATCGGTGGGAACACCCAAAATACCGTGTTTGATTTCAGCAGAATACGCAGAAATACCGCACTCAAACACCGAAGAAGCGCCTGAAACGGCGGTAATAGCCGCAGACAGCAGACCTGCCGTGCAGGATTCGGCGGTTGCGACGGTAATCTGTTTTTCTTTCAAGAGAGTAACAACTTGCGCGGCGGTCATACGGTCATCTCCTTTCCGCCTGAAAGGATGTTTTATAAACGAATGGTGCGAATCCCCGACATCGCTTCCTGCTCTAAGGCGGCGATATCCAAAACGCTTTCCGCTTGTTCTACAGCGGAGATCTTCGGACGGGTACACGGATGACGCGGGGTAAAGACGGTACAGCAATCTTCAAACGGCTGTATCGAAATATCAAAGGTATCAATTTTGCGGGAAATACGGATGATTTCTTCTTTATCCATACCGATAACGGGACGGAATACGGGCATATCTGCTACCGCATCGGTGCAGGCAAGCGCAGGAATGGTTTGACTGGCAACCTGACCGACACTTTCGCCCGTAACCAACGCACCGCATCCCATTTCTTTGGCAATGCGGCAGGAAAGACGCATCATAAACCGCCGCATAATGAGTGTAAAATACTCTTCGGGACAGTTTTTCTGAATTTCCTCCTGAATATGTGTAAACGGTACAATATGCAGCGGAATGTGTCCTGCATACAGCGATACTTGTTTTAATAAGTCGATGACTTTCTGCTCGGCGCGCTCACTGGTGTACGGTGGCGAAGCAAAATGAATACCTACCAGTTCGATGCCGCGTTTTGCCATCATATAGGCGGCAACGGGGGAATCGATACCACCTGAAATGAGAATGCCGCATTTGCCGCCCGTGCCAACGGGCATACCGCCCGCACCGGGTAATTGCGGTGCGTGTACATAAGCACCGAAATCGCGGATCTCCACGTATACGGTAATATCCGGATTATGCACATCCACGGTCAAATGGGGATATGCCTCTAAAATTCTGCCGCCGATTTCACGACAGATCTCGGGGGAAGTGAGCGCAAATGCCTTGTCGGCGCGCTTGGCTTCCACCTTGAATGTACCTGCAATCGAAAGGTCGTTTTCCAGATAGCGGATAGCCGCATCCCCGATGGCGACGATGTCTTTTTCGACAACGCACGCGCGGGAAAATGCCGCAATTCCGAATACACGGGAAACCGCTTCTACAGCCGCATCCATATCGGCATTACTGTCGGTGGGGGTGATATATACGGTGGATTGCGCTTTGCGTATTTCAAAATGTCCCAGCCGTCTCAAACGGTATTTGAGATTTTTTACCAAAATCGCTTCAAATGTTCCGCGATTAAGCCCTTTTAACGCTAACTCACCGTTTTTTATGAGTAAAATTTCCTGTAAGTCGTTCATATTGTTTTCCTTATGATGTTGTATTCGTTTCTGTGCTTGTGGTGGTGTTTTCGGTCACATCGGCGGTTGTCTGCGTAGTTGCGACAGTTTCGGTTGTTGTACCGACGGTCGTTTGCGTCGTTGTCGTTGCAGAATCGGTGGTGCCGTTTTCTGTGGTGTTTGCCGTCGTTGTTTGCGTGGTAGTCGTATCGGTGTCGGTAGTGCCGGTATCACCCGTGGTGGCTGTGGTGGTACTGTTGTCCGTTTCCGGCACAACAAAATCGTCTTGCGTATAGAAAGCATGCGGCGTCAAATCCTGCGCGGTGTACCACGCATACGGCATAATCACGTCGTCGTTTTTGACGATTTTAGCGGTGTCGGTAGTTGTGTTTTCACCGTCGCGTACACGGCGGGCAATAATGGCACATCTGCCGTCCGCAACCTTTACCTGACTTTTGTTCGTGCAGGTGGAGAGAATGACCAACTCGTCATTGGGTTGCACGTCTACGGGATAATCAAACAACGAACGGGCGCGTAATTCGTCAACATAGCTCATAAAATCGTCGTCATCGGCAAAAGCGGTACGTAAATAGCCAAAGCGATGTGCGGCATCCGCGCCCTCGTCACTGATAACAACGGCAAATACTTTATATTGACCGCTGTCATATAAGGTGTCTAAATTAAACGTGGCGGCAGAACGTGCACGGTATACGTTGCCTATTACCTTGTTGAGCGGCGCAAACATAGTACCACTTGCCATATTGTGACCGTATATAATGGTCACCTTATTGGAAACGCCTTCTTTAATGATGTTACTTTGTTCAAAGAACAAGGTGCCGCTGCGGCTGTATTTGCCGTCAAAACCGCGGTGAAGATACGTGTCGTTATCACCGCTCCAAACAACCGGCAGGTTAATACGCATAAATTTATCGCTGTCGGTTGAGTTGTATGCCAGCCAACCTGCAATATCCTTGTTGATTTTGTGTAACTGTCGGAAAGAAGACTGGATACTTTGGGTTTCACTGTTGGTCTCGGCTTTATTGTTGCCGTCGGTATCGTTAAACAAAGACGCGTAACTGTCGTTTTCTTTGTTGACTTCGTTGGGCTCTATCACCATATAGTAGGTGAGAAAACCCAGCGATACCAGGAATACTACAAGAGAAAACAAGAAAATGCATTTTCTGACACATTCCGAAACGGCATCTCCCTTTTTGGGGAAAAGACCGCAAATGCCTCTACCGATCTTTGCAAACGGAGACTCTTCGACAGACGTTTCACTCGTGGTATCGGTAACAAGGGGTTCTGTTTGCGCAACATGAGCGGGTGCGGCGGCTCTGCGCTTATGCGACAGCTTTAGCGCTGTCGGTTGCTCGTCGACGTCGGGTGACAGAATCAAAGGAATATCGGCGACAGGCATAGCAGGAGCATCGGGGGCTACGGGAATGTCCGTCTGAACAGCACTTTCCTCCTCGGTAGGAGACGGTTCGGCTTCTTCTTGCGGCTTTCTTGTATGCACCTGGCTAAGTATGGACAAAATTTCCTGTTCTGCATCAAAGGTGCTGTGATCGTCTTCTCTTTTCATGGACGGATCTCCTTTCGTGGCGCTTTAGTGGCTAAGCTTTGGATGGCCTTTGCAAGACCGTCAGCAAAGCGATGTATATCATCTGCGGTGTTGGTGTGAGATAAGCTCACGCGAATGGCGCTGTCAATTTCTTCCGGCGGCATACCGAATGCCGCTAAAACGGGACTTGGTGCGCCTTTGGAACAGGCAGAGCCGCTGGAGACAAATATATTCTCCTGCGATAAAAAGTGCAAAATCGTTTCACTGCGCAATCCCGGTACGGATAGGTGGGTGATATAAGGGACGCCGTCTTTAAAACGGTGTACGTTTACACCCTGTAAAGGGGATAGCCTTTCCAGTAATATGTGCTGTAATGTTTCAAAATGCGCGGCTTGTTCCGTCAGCGACGGTAAGTGTTTAATGGCTTCGCCGAAAGCGGCAATGAGCGGCGCGGCTTCGGTGCCGGGACGGATACCGTCCTGCTGTTTTCCGCCGAATTGCCGCGGCAGAACGCGCGCGCCTTTGCGTAGATATAAAGCACCGCAACCTTTCGGTGCATGTAATTTATGTGCTGAAACAGTGAGCGCATCTACCTGCCAACGCACAGCGGCGATAGGTAACTTACCTGCCGCTTGTACCGCATCGCAATGGATAAAAGCGAGCGGCGCTTTTTTGCGGATGAGCGGTATCGCCTTGTCCGGCGCAAACCGTGCGCCTGTTTCGTTGTTTACCAACATCACCGAAACCACTACGGTATCCGCCTTACAAGCGGCGGCGATAGCGGCGGCGGTAATGGTGCCGTTTTCGTCGGGCATCAAGCGGGTAATTTCAAACCCTTCTTTTTCCAGTTGGTCACACGCCGCCGTAACAGAAGAATGTTCCACGGCGGTGGTGACGATATGTTTACCGCGGCGTTGTAATGCGTGTGCGGCACCGATAATGGCAAGATTGTTTGCTTCCGTGCCGCCGGATGTAAAGAAAATACGGTCTTTGGGCGCGCCGATAAGGTCGGCAACGGCTTGTTTTGCCGCTTCGAGTTCTCGCTCAGCTTCAAATCCCAATCGGTGCAGAGAAGACGGGTTGCCGTAACACACGGTCATCATATATGACGCTTTTTCCACAGCCGCTTGACAAACTGCGGTGGTAGCGCTGTTATCCAGATAGGTGATTTTCAAACACAAAACCTCACAATATGTGAAATGCTTACAATTACACACATTATACAACAAATACATATAAATAGCAACTGTAAAATTTTTGAGAATTTTTCAAATATTTTACCTGAAAGTTTTGCATTTTTATTATATATATGTTATAATATTATGAAAAATTGTTTGGGAGGGGAGAAGTATGGTTATTTTAGGAATAGACCCCGGCTATGCCATCATCGGTTGGGGAGTTATTCGTTATGAACGCGGCCGCTTTTCTCCTGTAGATTTCGGCGCGATACTTACAACGGCAGGCACCCCGTTTCCCGAACGATTGCAAAAGATATATACCGATATGCAGCATATTTTGGAACGTTATCGACCGGATGTGGCATCGGTGGAAAAACTGTACTTTCAGAATAACCAAAAAACCGCTATTGAAGTTGCAGAAGCGCGTGGGGTCATTCTGTTAGCGATGCAGCAGGCGGGCGTGCCGTTTTTCGAGTATACGCCTTTACAGGTGAAAAGCGCGGTGACAGGATACGGACAAGCAGAAAAACCGCAGGTGATGGAAATGACCCGCCGCTTATTGCGGTTAAAAGCTGTACCGAAACCCGACGATACGGCAGATGCATTGGCGCTTGCGATTTGCCATGCGCAGTACGGTGGCACGGCTTTAAAACAATCTTTATTGACGAAAGGAAGCATACGATGATATACAGCGTACGCGGAGAATTGATACATGCGGAACCGAAATTGGCTGTTGTAGAATGCGGCGGCGTCGGTATGGCGTGCCAGATTACGATGAATACGGCACGGCAATTACCGTCGGTGGGCAGTGAAGTGAGTTTGTATACTTTTATGAATGTGCGGGAAGACGCGATAGAACTTTTCGGTTTTGCCGAGAAAAACGAATTGGCTTCTTTTAAACTGTTGACCACCGTTTCAGGTGTCGGTCCTAAAGTGGGACTTGCGATACTGTCCGAACTTACACCCGAACGGGTGGCGATGGCGGTGGCGGCGGGCGATTATAAAGCGCTGACCAAAGCGGCAGGCGTCGGTCCGAAACTTGCACAGCGTATTGTGCTGGAATTAAAAGATAAATGTGCTTTGCCCACGTCGGGTACAAGCGGAATGGATATACCTACGGCAGGACCGGTGTCCGCGGCGGGCAATGCGGCGCAAGCGGTGAGTGCTTTGACGGTGCTTGGCTTCTCTGCAAGTGAAGCGGCGGCCGCTGTTGGTAAACTGGACAGCACGCTGCCGGTAGAAACGTTGGTGCGGCAGGCATTGCGTTCTCTCGCCGCAAAATGATGAGAAAGGGGTGTTCCTATGGATTTCGAAACCGATTATGAAAACCGTATGGTGGCGGCGGAATATCTTCCCGAAGATGAAGGGGATAACCCGCTTCGTCCCCGCACGCTCAGCGAATATATCGGACAGGAAAAGGTAAAGGAAAACCTTTCTGTGTTTATTGATGCCGCCAAGATGCGGCACGAAGCGCTGGATCACGTGTTGTTATACGGACCGCCCGGTTTGGGTAAGACTACCTTAGCGGCAATTATCGCCGCAGAACTCGGCGTGAATTTCCGTATTACGTCCGGCCCTGCGCTGGAACGTCCCGGTGACCTTGCGGCGATGTTGACCAATATGGAAGAAGGCGATGTACTGTTTATTGATGAAATACATCGCTTGCCCCGTACGGTAGAAGAAATTTTGTATCCCGCAATGGAAGACTTTGCTATTGATATCATCAACGGCAAAGGACAGGGCGCTTCGTCTATTCATTTGCCATTGCAAAAATTTACATTGATCGGTGCGACTACCCGTGCAGGACAGTTATCTGCGCCTTTGCGTGACCGTTTTGGTGTGATTTTACGACTGGAATTGTATACGCCTGCAGAATTGGCACGGATTGTCAGCCGCAGTTCGCAGATACTGAATACGCCGTGTGAACCTAACGGTGCTTTTGAGATTGCGTCCCGCAGTCGCGGCACGCCGCGTATTGCTAACCGTATGTTAAAACGTGTGCGTGACTTCGCACAGGTCATTAACGACGGTGTCATTGATGAACAGACGGCAAAAAAAGCGCTTGACCGTATGGAAGTGGACGCGTTGGGTCTTGACCGCGTGGACAGAAATATGTTGGAAGCAATGATAAAGCATTATAACGGCGGTCCCGTCGGTTTGGATACGGTGGCGGCGGTTATCGGCGAAGAGTCGGTAACCATTGAAGACGTATACGAACCGTATTTGATGCAGATCGGCTTTTTGAGCCGTACACCGCGCGGACGTGTGGTATTGCCTGCGGCATACGCGCACCTTGGCTTACCAAATCCCAACGGCGGTGATAGTGCACCCGAACAAACCAGTTTATTGTAATTTTGTGATAAAAGGAGAAAGGAAAAATGGGAAGATTATTCGGAACGGATGGCGCGCGCGGCGTTGCCAATACGGAACTTAACTGCGAACTGTCGATGGCTATCGGTCGTGCGGCGGCACGGGTGTTGATTTCTGCAGACGGTAAACGCCCCAAGGTGCTTATCGGTAAGGATACCCGTGCTTCGGGCGATATGTTGGAAGCGGCGTTGTCGGCAGGTCTTTGCTCTGTTGGTGCGGATGTATATTTGCTCGGTGTTGTACCGACGCCTGCGGTGGCTTTTTTGGTGAAAGCTTACGGGGCAGATGCGGCAATTATGATTTCCGCCTCCCATAATCCTTGCGAATATAACGGCATTAAGATTTTTAACGGCGAGGGATATAAACTCTCGGACGAGCTGGAAGAAAAAATTGAAGCCATTGTGCTGGATAACGCCGAAGAATTGCCTGCCCCCACGGGCGGTAAAGTGGGTCGTGTATACACCTGTGACAAGGCGGTGGATGATTACGTACGGCATCTGCTCGCCACAATGTCGGTGGATTTACAGGGTATGCATATTGCCGTAGACTGTGCTAACGGCTCTGCCAGCGCAACGGCGAAAAAACTGTTTGATGCACTGGGTGTGCGTTGTGAAATGCTGGCGTGCGAGCCTGATGGCGTGAACATCAATGAAAATTGCGGCTCTACCCATCTTGAAAATCTGGTGGCGTATGTGAAGAAGCATAAATTGGACGGCGGTGTGGCGTTTGACGGCGATGCAGACCGTTGTTTGGCGGTAGACGAACAAGGTAACATCATTGACGGTGATCAGATGATTGCCGCTGTGGCGTATGATTTAAAACAGCGCGGCGAACTGAAAGGTAATACGGCGGTTGTTACCGTTATGTCCAATCTCGGTTTCTTCCGTTACTGTGAAGCAACCGGTATTGACGTGGCATCTACGAAGGTGGGTGACCGCTACGTGCTGGAAGAAATGCGGGATAAAGGATACGTTATCGGCGGTGAACAATCGGGTCATATCATCCTTTTGGAACACGCAACGACGGGTGACGGACAGTTGTCCGCACTGCAACTGTTGTCGGTAGCACGCCGTAACGGTTGGAAACTTTCTAAAGTCGGTGCAATGATGCAACGGTATCCGCAAGTGTTACTCAATGTGCGTGCGGATGCTGCACAGAAAGACATCTACAAAAATGATGCGGATATTGCCGCTTTGATTAAAGGAGTAGACGATAGTCTCGGCAGAGACGGCAGAGTATTGGTGCGTCCTTCGGGTACCGAACCGCTCATTCGCGTAATGGTGGAGGGTAAGGACTTTGATGCCATTAACAAAGCGGCGGTTACCATTTGCGATGCCATTAAACAATTGATCGGCGGTTAAGTAATGAGAATAGCAGAAAACTGGAAAGAGTATGAATTGCTGGACACCTGTGACGGTGAACGGTTAGAGCGATGGGGCGATATCATTTTGATTCGTCCCGATCCGCAGATTATATGGAAAGGTCCGAAAAAAGATCCGCGCTGGAAAACAGCGCACGCGCGATATATCCGCTCGGGCACGGGCGGCGGTCATTGGGAAACGTATAAAGACATTCCTGCCAGTTGGCAGATTGCCTATGGTGACCTGAAATTCAGTTTAAAGCCGATGGGGTTCAAGCATACGGGTCTTTTTCCGGAACAGGCGGTCAACTGGGATAAAATGACCGATTTGATACAAAACGCAGGGCGTCCGATAAAGGTACTCAATTTGTTTGGGTATACGGGTGGTGCAACCTTGGCTTGCGTTGCTGCAGGCGCGCATGTCACCCACGTAGATGCTTCCAAAGGTATGGTGACGTGGGGACGCGAAAATGCGGTCAATTCGGGACTGGGAGACCGCCCGATGCGGTGGCTTGTGGACGATTGCGGTAAATTTGTTGGGCGCGAATTGCGTCGCGGCAATACGTACGACGCAATTTTAATGGATCCGCCGTCTTACGGCAGAGGTCCCGGCGGTGAAGTGTGGAAACTGGAAGAACAGATTTACGGTTTAGTGGCAGAATGTGTCAAACTGCTGTCGGATAATCCGCTGTTTTTCCTTATTAACTCGTATACAGCCGGCTTATCGCCGTCGGTAATGCAGTATATTTTGGCATCGTTGATGCAAAAACGGTACGGCGGTATGACGTCGGCGGATGAGATCGGTCTGCCGGTTACCGCGAGCGGCTTGGTACTGCCTTGCGGTGCTACCGCTTTATGGCAAGAACAACAGTAATTTTTGGGAGAAAACTATGGAGATCATTGGCGCAAAAAATGTGTCCTTTCAATATGAATATGCGGATGAAGCCCCTCTTTGCGTGCTGAAAGGTATTGATCTTTCGGTAGAAAAGGGTAGTTTTGTTGCGCTTCTTGGCTCCAACGGTTCGGGTAAATCCACGTTGGCAAAGCATTTCAACGCTATTTTACTGCCTACGGGCGGTAAAATTTTGGTGGATGGTATGGATACGGTGGATGAAGATCGCCTGTATGACATCCGTCGACGTGTGGGTATGGTGTTACAAAACCCCGATAACCAACTGGTGTCTTCCATTGTGGAAGAAGACGTGGCTTTCGGCCCTGAAAATCTCGGTGTTCCGCCGAAAGAAATACGCAAACGGGTAGAAGATGCTTTGCGTGCAGTAGGTATGTATGCATACCGTGAAAGTGCCCCGCACAAATTGTCGGGCGGACAAAAACAGCGGGTGGCGATTGCGGGTATTTTAGCCATGCAACCGGATGTGTTAGTGTTGGACGAGCCGACGGCGATGTTGGACCCGCAGGGCAGAAAAGAAGTGCTGGAGACGGTACATGCGCTCAATAAAGAACGCGGTATGACGGTTATTTTAATTACGCACTATATGGAAGAAGCCGCAGCGGCTGACCGTGTTGTTGTGGTGGATAAAGGGGTC
>JAZPXM010000078.1:0-8320 GCA_045543675.1 Acutalibacteraceae bacterium | reverse complement strand
CTTCTCCTCCGCCAACAAAAAAGCCTAATTTGTCTACTTGACAAATTAGGCTTTTTTGAATGATGTTTGCCTTCGGCAAATGATGTCGTTTCACTAATGATGCCGCTGACGCTAATGATGTCGGCTTCGCCTAATGTTTTGGGGCAAACATCGCATCATTGCGAGTGAAACGAGCAACATCATTTTGAGCGAAGCGAAAAACATCATATCGCTGTCAGGCGATATATCATTAAAAACGCAAAAGTTTATATGTAGGTCAAACCCCCGAATGCCATTGCGTTCGGGGGCTATTTGTTCACTCTTCACTAAAATTCTTATCCCTATACACCGCTACCAGATTGTTGTGACGTGCAATACATTCATAACTGTCAGGCAGAGATGCATAGTGAGTATCTTTCTCAACAGCATCCGCCTCACAGCCGGGACGTAGGTCTATGACGATATATTCCGCGCGTTTACCGGTGGATAGGTCATATACCGTCTTCCTTTGGGAAACGGTGGGAAGATAAAACCCGTGGGAGACCACCGAAGCGTCTTCGGGGATTGAAGCGAGTGTCTCGCTGACGGTCCTGTTGGTTTCTATTTTTTGGAAATATGACGTGATCGTATCGCTGAACTGCGATAGATGCGCTATGGAGAGTAATACGGCACAGGATACGGCAAACGGCAGGATAAACCGCCGTATTTTTGCCGATAGCGCTTGGACGTTGATAACAGAAAGATACATAATGAGCGCTATACTACCGAATACATATTGGAAATGGATAGAATACTGGTATTCCCAGTTGGGCATAACGTTTACCACCAACATCGGTACGAGCAGTAACAACGAAGAGATTTTTTTGGTAAATAGCGGCAAACAGGCAACGGGCAACAGCATAAGCAATAAAAACCGCACCTTTTCCATGGTGAATACCTGCTCAAACAGAAACGCGGGATTGAAAAAGACCGTTTTTAACACGTCTATCATACTGTTACTACCTACGGGAAGATACGCGTCAAAGCGGGAAGAGGTCATTACACCATCACCGAACGCGGCAAGCAGAGCAGTAGCGGCAAAGAAATACCCGATGGCTACCAAAAGAAGCGGCAGACCGTGTTTTATATCTTTGCGGGAACACAATGCGTATAAAGCAAAGCATGCAACGTATATGGCGGCATCTTCTTTTACAAGGAACGTGAGTACGGCAAATACCCAAATCCCCCACGTTTTTTTCTTCTCGTAGAAATAGAATAACCACAGTAGCAACGGCGCTAAAAACAGATTTTCGTGTATATCGTAAAACTGCCCGCCTGCAAGCGCAGGGAAGAAACAGTAGCAAAGGCAGATGCAAAGGGTGCTGTTTTTGGAAAGTGCGGTTTGTTTACATAACAGGTATAGCGGAATAACGCCGCTTGCTAATATCACCGCCTGCATAATTTGCAGATATACGGGAGACGGGAAAATGAAGTAGCCGGGCAATAACACATACCAGATAGGGGAAACGTGTACTGCAAAATGGGAGAGTAAGCCGTCGCGTTCACAGGTGGTAAGCGGTAATCCCGTTTCTTTCATATAGTAAAACATCTGTGCGAATATGCCAAGGTCAAAGGTGGAACTAATAAATCCTTTGTAACGACAGACGGTGACAAAAGCGCTGTAAAGGGTGAAAATAACGGCGCCGCAACCAATCAGCGTTATTACTGCCTTGTCGGTCAGTTCGATGTTTGCAAGGTCTAAACGGTCTTTTTGGAGTGCATATAGGCAGATGATGAGCATTACGAACACAAGACACAGAGAAAACCAAAAATTGTGTTCATAAAAAGCCAGTTGACTAAGATACAGAAAAGAAGCAGACACCAAAACGGCGGTTTCCCACGGTACGGTGTCCCGCTTCGCAATCACGCTGACGGCGGTAATGGCGACGGTAATCAACACTAATACCAGCAAAAAACGCCCCGTTGACATGGCGGTGACAAATTCTTTCAGCGCAAAACCGTATGGATTTAAGGCGGTTTCGATAAAAGCCGCCATACACCAACCTGTAAACAGGCGCGGCAGTAACCGCTCTAAGGTCAACTGTTTTAAGATTGCTTTCATATTGCTCTCCTTTCCGAACAAGGATAAGCTGTTCGGCGTAATGTGTTAAAAAAGGGGGGATGCGGTTGAAACGTCGTGCCAATCTCTTTCGTAAGCGCAACGTATATCGCCGCTTGGTGATTTTTTTAATAGTGTTGTTGTTGGTAGTTGGTTTATTGCGTTTGGATGCGCGGGTGATGCCGCTTGTGAAACAATACACCGAAAATCAAGCAAAGTGGTTTGCAACAAAGGCGGTCAACGAAGCGGTGACAGCATCCTTTACTGCGTATACACCGACGTACAGTGACCTTGTCACCTTGACCACAGACGCTGACAACAGCGTTACGTCGCTTGCTGCCAACACGTCGGCAATCAACCTTTTGAAATCGCGTGTTTCTCTTGCAATACTTGACCGTATCGGCGAAAAGGAACGTTTGACGGTATCTATACCGCTCGGCACCTTTGTGGGTAGCCACTTTTTTACAGGTAGAGGTCCTTTCATCCGTATGCCTATCGGGGTGAGCGGCAGTGTGCTGACCGATATAAAAAGTGAATTTACGTCTGCCGGTATTAACCAGACACGTCATCGCTTGATTTTGGAAGTAAAAACCAAAATATTTGCGGCGATACCGACCGCGCATACGTCGGTTACGGTAGATAGTTCTTTTATTATAACAGAAAGTATTCTGTTAGGCAAGATACCAGATGCATATACGGTGGTAGAAAATATCGACGAAGAAACGGTAGGAGAAATTTTCGATTATGGGGCACAACTTGAAAAATAACAGTAGAAAAATCTAAAAAGAGGTGGTATACTAAATAAAAATACCTTTTCGGGAGAAATATGATGGATTTTGAAACTGCGGCCAAACGCGTAAAAATATTACGTGAACAGATCGAATACCACAGTAAACGGTATTATGATGAAGATGCACCCGAAATTGAAGATGATGAGTTTGATGCACTGACAAGGGAATTGAAAGCGCTGGAAGAACTGTATCCGTCCTTGATAACGCCCGATTCATATACGCAAAAGGTACACGGCGAGATTTCAAATTTGTTTACGCCCGTGACCCATGCGGTGCCGCTTGCCAGTTTGCAGGATGTATTTTCATTGGATGAAGTGCGGGACTTTGATCGCCGTGTGCGGGAAACAGTGGCGCATCCGCGGTACGTGGTAGAGCCGAAAATTGACGGGTTGTCTATTGCGCTGGAATATGAAAACGGCAAGTTTGTACGCGGTGCTACCCGCGGCGACGGCCTTGTAGGTGAAGATGTTTCTGCTAATTTACGCGGTATTGCGTCTATCCCGTGGACGTTGCCCGTTGCCATTCCGCGCTTGATCGTACGCGGTGAAGTGTATATGCCACGCAAGACGTTTGCCACGCTGGTGGAACGTCAACAGCAGGACGGAGAAAAGACGTTTAAAAATCCCCGTAACGCCGCGGCAGGTTCCTTGCGTCAAAAAGATCCCGCCGTGACAAAATCGCGCGGTCTGGATTTGTTTGTGTTTAATCTGCAACTGGTTGAAGGCGAAACGCTGTTGTCGCACGATGCGGCGCTTGTCCGCTTGAAAGAATTGGGTTTCCCAATGGTACCTTTCTATACCGTAACCGACGACATTGAAGTGGCTATCAAGGAAATCGAACGCATTGGTACGGTAAGACAGACGTTAGAGTTTGATATTGACGGTGCTGTTTTAAAGGTGGCGGATTTTGCTGAACGTGAAGAGCTCGGTGAAACGTCCAAATTCCCGAAATGGGCGGTAGCGTTTAAATATCCGCCCGAAGAAAAGGAAACGACCTTGCTGGACGTTACCGTAGCGGTGGGCAGAACGGGGGTGTTGACCCCGACGGGCATTTTTGAACCCGTTACTTTGGCAGGTACGACGGTTAGCCGTGCGACTTTGCATAATGAAGATTTTATTAAAGAAAAAAATCTTGCTATCGGTGACCGCGTTGTGTTGCGCAAGGCGGGGGATATTATTCCCGAAGTGGTACGGGTAGTTTCGCATCAGCCCGATAAACCTGCTTTTGCGATGCCGCGTGTTTGTCCTTCCTGCGGCTCTCCCGTTTACCGCGAAGACGGCGAAGCGGCACTCCGTTGTGAAAATCCTGCGTGTCCTGCACAGATTTTACGGCATCTCATCCATTTTTGTTCCAGAGATGCGATGGATATTGAAGGGCTAGGACCTGCCGTACTGGAACAGTTGGTGGATGCAGGACTTATAACTGCGGCGTATGATTTGTATACGCTGGATTTTGCGGCAGTCTCCGCTTTGGAAGGCTTGGGCGAAAAATCTGCCGAAAACTTTAAGGCGGCTATCGAAAAATCTAAAGAAAATGACTTATTCCGCGTAATATTTGCCTTGGGCATTCGTCATGTCGGACAAAAAGCGGCAAAATTGCTCGCCAATCAATTCGGCTCTATGGAAGCGCTTATGGCGGCTGATGAAGAAACGTTGTGTGCGATTGACGGCTTTGGAGAGATTATGGCAAAGAGCGTTGTGGCGTTTTTTGCATTACCGCAATCTCGTGAGTTTGTCGAAAAATTGGCGGCGGCAGGGGTCAATATGACCACCCAACAAACGGTGGGTACAGATACGCGCTTTGCGGGTATGACCTTTGTTCTGACAGGTACGTTACCAACCTTAAAACGCGATGAAGCTGCAGCAATCATTGAAAAACACGGTGGTAAGACGGCATCTTCCGTCTCTAAAAAAACCACGGTGGTTTTAGCCGGCGAAGACGCTGGCAGTAAACTTACGAAAGCACAGACACTCGGTATTCGCATTATAGATGAAGCAACGTTTTTCCAACTGTTAGAATAAGAAAGATGGGTTTCGGACTCTTCCGAAACCCATCTTTTTTTATTTCGTAATGACAAGAGATTGATTTTCGAACTTTGCGTGACGGTCTTTGGCAATACTCTTTGCATACCGTAACTGCTTGCCGCTGTACGGGTCGTTAAAATAATAGTGGGTGGCGTCAAAACCAACTAAAACCATACAATGTTCATTGGTACGCCATTGCAATTTTTCGCCGTTTTTCTCGTTATACCAAACGGTACTCAAACCGACCGGCTCCATATAAATGGAAACCCATACCAGTACGGGAATATCTTTTTCGATAAACAGCGCGCATAACTGGTCCATATTTAAACCCGTGACGTTTTGTATGCGGTTTTTATCTCCTAAATAGGAAATGAGCGCCCGTTCCATGACAGGAGCAAAACAGCCAAAAGAACTCTCGCTTCTGGGGTCGCCGATAAACTTGTCGTAAGGACTGGGCCCGTACAGCACGTCATTTTTGGTGTACAGTTGTCCTTTTTCTAAGTGGTTATCAATAAATTCTTCAATAGAAACGGTTTCACCGTAATACTGCAATGCCATCATAGCAGAAACTGTCTCACATCCGGTGGGATAGGCGGGAAACTGTTTGATAAGCGGCACATTTTTAATGATGTGTGACACGCTTCGGGTGGAAGACGGTATGGTGGCGGCGATGGTGGTGGCAGTCGTTTTAGTGGTGGTGACCTTTGTGGTCGTTTGTGTTGCGGTAGTAGGCGTGTTTTCTGAAATAACGGTGTCCCAAGGATATAAACATGCGCCGATAATGATAAGCGCTAAAGCAATACAAAGCAGAGATATGCAAATTGAAGTTGCTCTTTTCATTTTTGTCATCTCCGTTCTTCACTATATTTTACCCTAAAACCGTGTATATGTCAATGTGGGGTGTTCTAAAAGCACCGTTGCGGGCATATGTTGTGTCAAAAGGGGGCGGACAGGCGTGGGAGCTTTTGAAACGGCAATAGAACTTTTGCCTGACGGATTGGCACGCAGTTTACGGTTGATTTCCGGTGAAGAAATGCGGCGGATACAAGAGATACGTTTGCGACGGGGCGGCTTGCTGACCCTTTCGGTAGGGGCAAGCGAAAAGACGGTAGATGCAGCAGGTGTGCTGTCGGATGTGATTGGACCATTGACAATATATTGTGATAGTACGGATATAGAAAAAACCTTTTTAAAAGCGTGCGATTATTCGGTACATAGTCATATGGCTGAACTGCGAGAGGGATTTGTTACCGCCAAAGGCGGTATTCGCGTTGGCGTTGCAGGGACAACCGTTACCGAAAACGGCACGATTACGGCGGTGCGTGATATTTCGTCTTTATGTATTCGCGTGGCAGGACGACATGATGGGTGTGCAACGCCTTTACGGGAACTGTTTTGTTCCCGTATACCGTCGCTGTTAATAGCGGGACCGCCGTCGTCAGGTAAAACCAGTATGTTGCGGGACGTGGCGCGTATGATAGCATCACCGCCTTTTCGCTATCGCGTGACGGTGGTGGATGAGCGTGGCGAAATTGCAGGCTTGGGCGGTCTTGAAAATGCGGATGTGTTATGCGCTATACCCAAGCCTATCGGCATTTTGCAGGCGGTTCGCACCTTGGCACCGGATGTTATTGTGGTGGACGAGCTGGGAACATTGGCAGAGGTGGAAGCTATAACCGAAAATTTGCACGCGGGTGTCCCTGCTATCGCAACCGCACATTGTCGCAATATAGGTGAAGCGTTGCGCCGCCCTGCCGTGCGGCTTGCATTAAAACGTGGAATTTTTGAAAAAATTGTATTTCTGCGCGGCAGGGAAAACGTAGGACAGATACGGGAGATAATCGAGGTGGCGGATCTTGAAATGGCTGGGGTTTCTGGTGCTGACGGTAGCGGGTGCGGTCATCGGCGTATCCGCGCAGAGAGAAAAACAGCAGAGAGTACATATTTTGACGGAAATAGAGATGTTGCTCCTTGATCTTGAAAAACGGTTGCAGTTTACCGCTGTGCCGTTACGCGAATGGCTGACGGAAGCGATGTGTTTATCGCAATATGCCGACCTTGTTTTTTTGAAAGATACGATAACGCTGCTTGCAGATAGTGATTTGGAAACAGCATGGCAGAGCGCGGTAGAAAGAGCACCGTATCTTTTGGAAGAAGATGTGACGGTTTTAAAAAGATTGGGTACGCAACTGGGAAAAAGCGATACGGCAACACAATTATCATGCGTCAAGGAAACGGTGAGCGGTATATCTGCACATAAGGTCAAGGCGGCAGAAGTCGCAAAAAAAGCGAGTAAATTGTACGTGGGACTCGGCAGTTGTGCGGGTATGGCGGTTGCTTTGCTGTTGATATAGTGGGAGTGTAAAATGGAGATTGATCTGATTTTTAAAATAGCCGCTATCGGCATCATTGTGGCGGTACTGAATCAATTGTTGGTGCGCTCTGGTAGGGAAGAGCAAGCAATGCTTACTACCCTGGCCGGCCTTATTGTTGTGTTGTCCATTATCGTAGTGGAAATCAGCGATTTGTTTGAAACCGTAAAATCGGTTTTTGGGTTGTGATATGCATTTGACAGCGGTATTGATGTTGTTAATAACGGCGGCGTTTTTGGCAGTGCTTTTGAGACGTTACCAACCCGAATTGGCGTTAGGCGTCGGTTTGCTTGCGGGCGTAGCGGTGTTGGCGGGATTGCTCAAAACGGTTTTACCGCTGTTACAGCGCGTACAGGTATTGGCGGAAAACGCCGCTGTGCCAACCGCCTATATGGGCATTCTTTTGAAAGGACTTGGTATTTGTTTGTTAACGCAAATTGCGGCAGATACCTGTCGGGATGCAGGAGAAACAGCATTGGCAAATAAAGCGGAATTGGTGGGGAAAGTGTTACTGCTCGCGGTGGCATTGCCATTGTTTGAAGAGATCATAGCACTTGCCTTGTCTTTGGTGCAAAAATGAGAAAATTTGTGGAATGTGTAATGGCGCTGTTGTTGTTAGGCGTCTTTATGTTACATGCGTCGGCGGATACTGCCGATACGTATATTGCAGAACAATTAGAAGCGGGCGGGGCAGCGACCCTCTGGGAACAGTTGGATGCGGATACGCGTGAAATGTTTGAAAAAGTCGGTGTGAGTACGCTTGCCGATTTGATGCAATCCGGAATGCATGCGGCGGGTCTGGTGGACGTCGCAGGCGGATTGTTTGCTGAACAAGGGAAAACACCGTTTGCAGTTATGGGTATGTTGCTGGCGGCGGTGATATTGTGTGCGTATGTGGGCGGTCTTAAAGATTCGTTGGGGAATACGGGTGTCAACGGTGTTTACCAAACAGTATGCGCGCTTGCAGTATGCACGGTGGCGACGGTGCCGTTTTTAGAGTGTGTACGTGCTGTCAATGGTGCGCTGTCGGGTGTGGCGGTGTTTATGGGCAGTTTT
>JAZPXM010000077.1:0-12219 GCA_045543675.1 Acutalibacteraceae bacterium | reverse complement strand
CTTAGGGGGTATTTCATTTTCGGGCACAGCCCTCGCACAAATGCGCTTTTTATTGGCCTGCCAGCCACGCATTCATTACTATCTACCCATAAATGGGTGAAACCCTGCCTTGGCTCCCTCTGACGAGGGAGCTGTCCGCGTGTCTGCGAGGACTGAGGGAGAGATGGACAAGTAAAAATATCATTTTCCTTTTCTCTCCCTCCGTCAAAATCATAGATTTTGCCACCTCCCTCGTCAGAGGGAGGCAAGATAAGAAATGCCTTCTACACTTGTTTTTATTTTCTATATCTCCTGTCCATCGCTAAAGCTCTATTCTACCACGCGACTATCGCGTGGTTTTTGTTGTATTTATATACCGTTTTGCATTTTGGCGGCGGTTAAAGTGTTTTTCATCAACATCCCAATGGTCATAGGACCGACACCGCCGGGGACGGGGGTGATATACCCTGCAATCGGCTCAACGTTCGCAAAATCCACGTCGCCGCACAATTTGCCGTTTTCGTCGCGGTCCATACCCACGTCAATGACAGCGGCGCCCGGCTTTACCATATCCGCGGTGATAAATTTCGGCTTACCCACAGCGGCAACCAAAATATCTGCCGTACGACACACATCTTTTAAGTTCTGCGTACGGGAATGGCAAATGGTGACCGTACCGTTTTTCTGTAACAATAACATCGCCATCGGTTTACCGACGATATTACTTCTGCCCACAACCACACACGTCTTACCCTCAATTTCCACACCCGAACGGGCAAGCAGTTCCATAACACCCGCAGGGGTGCAAGGGAGAAAACTGTAATCGCCGATCATAATATGCCCCACGTTGGTCGCGTGGAAAGCATCTACGTCCTTTTCGGGTGCAATGGCTTCGATAACCGTTTTATCGGATAAAGGTTTAGGCAACGGCAACTGACAGAGAATACCGTGAATGTCTTTTCTTTCGTTCAGTCCATACACCACGTTTAACAACTCTTGTTCGGTGGTATCCGCAGGCAGGGTGATTTCTTCCGAGTAAAAGCCGACGTCCGCACACGCTTTTTTCTTGTTATTCACGTAAATACGGGAAGCAGGGTCATCCCCCACCAAAATCACCGCCAAACCGGGGGTGATACCCTTTTCTTTCAAAAGTGCGGTTTCTTGCGCCACTTCACCGCGTACCGCGGCGGCAATCGCTTTACCGTCAATGATTTTCGCCATCTTGTGTTTCCTCCTTGCTGAGCCCTATCGCCCGCTCTATTTCGCGGTTCATTTCTTCCATTTCTTCTGCTGTGATTGCAGGCGTTTCACACACTACGGGTGTTTTTTTTGCGCGCATGCGTAAAACGTAGTACAGCGCCACACCGCCAACCACACACAAAAGTGCCAACAACTGCGACACACGGAATATCCCCAGCATTAAGCTATCGGTGCGTAATCCCTCAATCATAAACCGTCCTGCGCCGTACCAGATAATGTAGGTGCAAAACAGTTTACCTTTAAAGGTGTACTGTTTTTTGGAAAGGATATGTAACAGCAAAAATCCTAAAAAGCACCACAAAGACTCATATAAAAAGGTGGGATGCACGGGGAGTGCGGGGTCATACCCGCTCCCGTTCACGCCGGACGCAATAATACTGCCGGTCATACCCCACGGGAGCGTTGTATTGCCGCCGAATGCTTCCTGGTTAAAGAAATTACCCCAGCGACCGAGCGACTGCCCAATCAAAAAACCGATAGACGCCAGATCAAACATCGCCCACATATTCACCTTTTTGATCTTACACATCCATATACCGGTAAGAAACGCCGCTAAAACACCGCCGTAGATTGCCAGACCGCCGTCCCAGATACGCAACACTTTCAGCGGTTGTTGCCACAGCGTTGCAATACCATTATAAAAAATAATGTAATATAAACGGGCACCGAGTATGGCAAGTAACGTGCTGACCAGCACCACGTCGGTCATAGGGTCCAGGTCGATCTCAAAGCGTTTTTTTGCGGTTTTCACCGCGTACAGCACCGCCAGCAAAAAGCCCAGCGCAATAAGCGCCCCATACCAACGGATAGAAAACGGGATGCCAAAAAGGGTAAACTCCGCCAAAACGGGACTTACCGAAAATTCCCAACCCAGCGCGGGAAACTGAATATACTCCATTACTGTTCCTCCTGCGTATTCACAATAGAAATAACCTTGTTGTCCGTAAGCAAACAATGGTGTAACACATTCTCTACCGATTGTACATCAAGAGCGGCCACGCTGTCAATGAGTGAAAACGGTTTTCTGCCGTACATACAGTCGTCCAGCAACCAATCCCCGCAACTTTCCACGTCATTCAGTCCCGCTATCAACCGTCCGTAAAACGCCTTCTTTTCTTCTGCAAACAGTTCTTTATCAATACCGTCCCGTTTCAAGCGGTCAATTTCCTCTACCAGCAGGTCAGCGATACGGTCAGGGGCGCTGCTTTCGCCGCTGAACAGAAAAGCGGCATACCCCGCACCCTCAAAATACGCGCCGTCAAAGGTTTCGTTGATAAGGCCTTCCTCCATCAACTGCGTATACAGCGGCGATCCGCTCCCTGCCAACAGTTCCAGCAACAATTCCGCCGCCACCAGTTCTTCGGACGTATGCACATATCCTGCCGCGACGGGTTCCTTAAACCCGATATAAAACAGCGGTGCCGCAATCGGCATAGTCGCTTCTACCCGTTTTTCAGAAACGGTGGTGGGTTCATCAACAGGCGTACGTTGTAACGTAAAGGGCGGCGCAGGTTGTAACACGCGGTCTGCTACCGTTTCCACCGTTTCAACGTCAATATTGCCGCTGACCACCAACGCCATATTGTGCAGATTATAAAACGTGTGATAACACGTATACAACAAATCGGGTGTGATTTTGGCGATAGACTCCACCGTACCCGCAATTTCTTCGCGGACGGGGTGTTTTTCATACATACATCGCAACATTTGGAACAAAGATAAACGATCAGGGTTATCTTCCCCCATACGAATTTCCTGTCCGATAATACCCCGCTCTTTTTCCACCGTTTTCTCGGTAAAATACGGATTTTGTACAAATTTCAGCAAAATTTCCAACGATTCTGCCGCCTTTTCGGTGCAGGAAAACAGATATGCCGTCTGCATAAAGCCGGTATATGCATTCGCAGAAGCGCCCGTTTTGGCATACTTTTCAAACGCATCCCCATCTTCGTCTTCAAACAGTTTATGCTCCAAATAATGTGCAATACCTGCAGGCACGTGCAGTTGCTCCCCGTCTACCGCAAAATCATTGTCAATAGAGCCGTAACGGGTGCCGATAACGGCATAGGTCGACGAAAATCCCTTCTTGGGCAGTACGTATATAGGCAATCCTGTCGGATGCACGCCGTAATATACCGTTTCATCCGCCTGCGCTATCGTCATAGTTTCCCAGTTCATACGGCACCCCCTTCCGGTAACACGGCAAAAGCACTCTGCAACTGCACGGTTTTGGCCACCGCCGTCACTTCAGCAGCAGTAATAGTGTCTAACAATGCCACCGCTTGTGCAGGGGTCATTTGCACATCGGTGTTGCTTTGTCCCAACAGCCAATACACCATACTACCCTGTAAATTTTCTTTGTCAATAAAGGCGTTTTTAAGATACAACCGCGCCGTTTCCAGATCTTCTGCGGAAAACGCGCCGTCTTGTATTACCTGCAACTGTTCCAGTATAGCCTTTTCTGCAACCGTCACGTTTGCGGCGTCCACACCGCAATCCACCATCATAACCCCTTTAATACGGTCAAAAGCGGCGCGGCAATAGTAACAAAGGCTCTGCTTTTCGCGCACGTTACGGAACAACAGCGATGTGGGCGAGCCGCCGAACAACGCCGCCATCAAGCGTGCCGCCATCACCGTACGGGTGTGCGGCTCCGCCGCACCGACACAAAAGCCCAAGGTAACTTTTGCTTGCGCTACCGCCATGGTTTCGTGGCCGCGACGCACCTGTGAAACAGCGGTTGCCACGTTGGTGGTACAAGCCGCCACATCTCTTTTTATATTTTCAAAAGCGCGTTTTACAGCGTTTTGCACCGCATCACCGTTATCTGAAGCGGCATAAAACCAATGAAACCGCGCCGTTCTTAACAGCGTTTTCCACGCAGCGGTAATACTTTCTCTTGTTAATGCGGTTGCCGTTTTTTCAGTGCCGATAGCGGACACACTGTATACGTCGTCGGGCACTAATAAGTGTTCCGCTTTGGTACGGACATACGCACGCTTATCGTTGATCTGCGCCGCAATACGCTCTAAAAGACACCGTCTTTCCTGCAAAAAATCTTCCGCATCAAACAACCCATCATCAGACAGATGCGGGCAAAATAACATTTCGAGCAATAAGTCGGCAGCGGCTTTTGCCACATCTTCGTTCTCTAATGCAAAGCGGTTATCAATGCATTGTACCGTCATTGTGAGCAGTTGGCAGTCGCCCAACCGCTGTACCCCTGCCGTCACCGTTGCACCGTATAAACGGGCAAGCCGTCTGTGCATCGCTATCATATCGGGGGTATGCGCGGTAGCGCGGGTCAACAGCACGGGTAACAATGCATACGCCGCCGCTGTTTCTTCGCTAAGCGGCAAAAACATACCCACCGTCAACCGCGTCGTCTTAAAACGCGCATCCGGTAAAGCGGAAAAGGTGATACCGTCGGCAACTGCCGTCGTTTTTGCAAACATACTATCTCTCCTATTTATACAGACACACCATTAGTATGTACTGTTTTTCAAAAAAACTGCGGCAGGAAAATCCTGCCGCAGTAAAACCCGAACCATTTGTTAATTTCCGTACTCATACTCGGCGGCTTTATAGTAGCGTTCACCGCGCAGACCACGGCGGGATTTCACATCGGTCAACACCGTGCCTAAAATACGTCCGTCAATGCGTTCTACGCTCTCTATAGCGTCACGCACATCGTCGCGTCCCGTCTGTCCTTCACGTACCACCAGTAACATACCCGCGCACCACGCCATAGGCATTAAAGCATCGGACACCAGGTTGACCGGCGGCGCATCAATAAAGATGTAATGATACTGTTTTTCCGCTTGCTCGATAAGATTGCGCATTTCTGCGGAACATAACAATTCCTGCGGATTGGGCGGAATAGGACCGGCAGGCAACAGATCCAAATTCGGTGCCACCTGTTTTATGACCGCTTGTTCAAAAGTAGACTGATTACTGATTACCTTAGAAAGCCCGTCACTACGTCCCACGTGGAAAATACGGTCCAGGGACGGTTTACGCATATCTGCATCAATAAGCAATACTTTAAAATTGGTCTGCGCCATCACGATACCTAAGTTCGCGGCTGTCGTAGACTTACCCGCATGCGGCTCGGCACTGGAAATGATCACCGTTTTGCGTTCGGCAGTTGCCAACGTAAACAGCAAATTGGTACGCAACGTTTTATATGCTTCCACTATCTGGAACGGTTTTACAACTTTTTTGTCGGGCACTTGTTCTTTCTTAGAAACCTGCTTCTTCTCTTCCATTGTTTTCTCCTTACGCCATCACTATACCGTCAAGGACGGAATTTCACCCAAAACAGGCAGGTTGGTCAACTGTATCAGTTCTTCTTTACTCTTCACGGCACAGTCGAACAAATACATAACAAATACAACCACCGCAACCAATACCATGCCGCCGAGGCCGCCCAAAATGCAGTTTGTTGCGATGTTGGGGCCCGTTTTTACAGCGGGGGGAACAGCGCCTAACGTTTTTACCACACCCGCACCCACAGCGCGCGGCAGTAATTCGGGTGCCACGTCGGAGACCGCCTGACAAATTGCCTGCGCCAAAACAGCATCGTGTGTGCGGGAAGTTACCGTCAAAATTGCCGAGTCTTCGGACGCTTCCACCGACAGCGAACTCGCTATTTCCAATAAAGAAGCGGAAACGGTCACCTTTTCTGCCACCTTTTCAAGGGTGGATACGTCACGCAACACCACCGCGTAACTGTTAGCGAGCATCCGCGCGGCGTAGAGATTGTTCGCTGTAGAAGCGCTTTGCGCCTGCTTTGTATTTTGCACGTACAGCGACACCGACGCCTGATACGTATCGTCCACAAACAGCACCGTATACGTCGCCAGTATCAACGCGCCGCAAACCAAACCGAGTAAAAGCCATTTCAGTTTGGATAACATTAAATCCAAAACGGTGTCCAAAGAAAGATTTTGCATACTATACCTCCGCAAGGGGTTTACATACTATCTAAACCATATATGTTTCAATTATACCCGTTTCTTTTTTTTGTGTCAATGCCTTATTTGTTACTTTACATCGCAAAAATAATTTGGTATACTCTTCCGCGAAGGAAGCGATAGCATGTCAAACAATGTGAACAAAAAAGGTATATTTTTCGCAGGTCTGCGGGACGGTTTCCCGATAGGTCTCGGTTATTTTGCCGTATCTTTTTCGCTGGGTATCGCCGCAAGAGATGCCGGTCTTACCCCGTTACAAGGCTTTTTCGCCAGTTTGTTTACCAACGCATCGGCAGGTGAACACGCGGTATTTACCCTCATCGGCGCAGGTACCACCGTATTGGAAATCATTCTGATCACTTTGATTGCCAACGCACGATACCTGTTGATGAGTTGTGCTTTAAGTCAGCGGCTGTCCCCCGACACGCCTTTGACACACCGTTTAATTATCGGCACGGACATCACCGACGAACTGTTTGGTATCTCCATTGCCGTGGACGGTATGTTGGAACCTTTCTACTATTACGGCGCTATGGTCACTTCGGTGCCGTTTTGGGCAATCGGCACAGCGTTAGGCATTATGATGGGTACATTGCTGCCCGTGCGTGTGGTCAGCGCGTTAAGTGTGGCATTATACGGTATGTTTTTAGCGGTAATCATTCCGCCGTGTAAAAAAAGTAAGATTATCACAGGACTGGTCGCTGTCAGCTTCCTTCTCAGTTACTTGGCTACAAAATTGCCGTTTTTGTCAGGCATTTCCGACGGAAACCGCACCATTCTGCTCACATTGTTGATTGCAGGTGCGGCGGCGCTGTTGTTTCCCGTAAAGGACGGTGACAGCAATGCCTAATACTTGGATATATCTGCTTACAATGATTGTGGTCACCTACCTTATCCGCGTACTCCCTTTAACGCTCATTCGTAAACCTATCCAAAATCGATTTTTCCGTTCATTTCTATACTACGTCCCGTACGTGACCTTGGCGGTTATGACCTTCCCTGCCATTATCCAAGCGACAGGGTCGCCGCTTGCAGGTGCGCTGGCATTGATTGCAGGGATCATCGCCGCTTTGTGCGGTGCTAACCTTATCTGGGTGGCAAGTATTTGCTGTGCCGTGGTGTTTGTTACACAGCTATTTGTATAAGGAGTGCTTTTGTGAACGCTTCTCTGCTGAAACGTTTGTCGGTCATCACCGACGAAGAAAAACGATTGCGTGAAAATCCCGACAATCTGGATTATACCGCTTATGGTGCGGTGAAACAGTTGTTGGAAGTGGACGCTGCCCGTCTGTTGCAAAGCGGGCGGCTTATGCAGGTGCGCCCGCATACCCGCTTTGTGCATTTTCCGCCGCATACCCACAATTTTGTGGAAATGGTGTATATGTGTGCAGGTGAGACCACCCATATTATCGACGGTACAACCGTACATCTGCGTCAGGGCGAGTTGCTGCTATTAGCGCCCAAAGCCGTGCAGGAAATTTTGCCTGCAGGTAAGGATGATATTGCGGTGAACTTTATCATTCTCCCCGCCTTTTTTGATAAAACCTTTGAGATGTTTGCAGGTGAACAAAACCGCATTGTAGATTTTCTGGTCGGTTGCCTTTCTCCCGAACGTACCGATACAGGTTTTCTCCATTTCGCTGTTGCTGATATGTTGCCGATACAAAACCTGTTGGAAAATCTCATTTGGACGATGCTGTATGATGAGCCCAACCGCCGCCGTATCCGTGAAAGCACAATGGGGTTACTGCTGCTGCAACTGGCCAACTCCATGGATACCCTTGTCGGCGAAAACAGCGAACGCCACCGTTTTACCGCCGCTGTTTTGCGGTACGTAGACGGGCATTACAAAGACGGTACGTTAGCGGACCTTGCCGCTCTCTTGGGTATGCATTTCAGCGCGGTGAGCAAACGTATCACCCGTCAGTTTGGCTGCACTTTCAAAGATTTGTTACAGGAAAAACGGTTGCAAAAAGCCGCCGCCCTGCTTGTTAGCACCACTATGCCCGTCGGCGACATTATTGCTGCCGTCGGTTACGAAAACACCAGTTACTTCTTCCGTATTTTCAAAGAAAAGTGCGGTGTATCCCCCACAAAATACCGCAACAATATGTCGAATAAGGACGCAAAATAAACCATTTTGCGTCCTTTACTTTTTTATGGAAATGGTGTATGCTGTAGGTGTAAAAAATATTTTTGGAGGCAATAACCATGGCATACAGTGACGCAAAAGCAAAATTTGCCGCGCTTGGCATCGACACCGACGCTGTTATCGACCAACTGTCTAACGTGTCTGTTTCAATGCATTGTTGGCAAGGTGACGACGTAAACGGTTTTGACAGTAAGGATGCGCTCTCAGGCGGTATTCAGGCAACGGGTAACTATCCCGGCAAAGCCACCACCCCCGCCGAATTGATGGCGGATATGGATAAAGCGCTGTCCTTGATTCCCGGCAAACACCGCATCAATCTGCACGCATCTTACGCCGTGTTTGAGGACGGCGAATGGGCGGACAGAGATGCTTTAGAGCCGAAGCACTTTGCGGCGTGGGTAAAATTTGCAAAAGAACGCGGCTTGGGTATTGACTTTAATCCCACCTTCTTCTCCCATCCGAAAGCGGCGGGGCTTACCCTGTCCAGCGCAGATGAAGATATCCGCAACTTCTGGGTAAAGCACGCAAAATGTTGCTTAAAAATTGCCGAATATTTTGCCGACGAACTGGACACGTTCTGCTGTCTGAACATCTGGATTCCCGACGGGTTAAAAGACGTACCCGCCAACCGTTTAGCACCCCGCGCACGCTTAAAAGCGTCTTTGGACGAGATCCTTGCTACACCTTATGACAAAGAAAAAGTGCTGGTCACCCTGGAATCCAAAGTGTTCGGCATCGGTTTAGAGTCCTATACGGTCGGTTCTTCCGAATTTTATATGAACTATGCCGCTAAAAACAACGTGATGTCCCTTTTGGATAACGGGCACTACCATCCCACCGAAATGGTATCCGATAAAATTTCGTCTATGTTACTGTTTAGTGACAAGATCGCTTTACATATCACCCGTCCCGTCCGTTGGGACTCGGACCACGTGGTGCTGTTGGACGACGAAACCAAGGAAATGGCCAAAGAAGTGGTACGCAACAACGCGCTTGACCGCGTAATTATGGCGCTTGACTATTTCGACGCTTCCATTAACCGTATCGCCGCATGGGTGGTCGGTATGCGCAACTGGCAAAAAGCGTTGCTGGTTGCGATGCTCACCCCGTGGGCAGAACTGGAAGCGTTGCAGGACGCGGAAGATTTCACCGCCTTAATGGTAAAAAGTGAAGCTTTGAAAATGATGCCCTACGGTGACGTGTGGGCGGCATTCTGTGAAAGAAACGGTGTGGCAGACGATACGGACTGGTACGATACCGTAAAAGCATACGAAGCAGACGTTTTAGCAAAGAGAGGTTAAGAAAAATGAAGGTGTTAGACGCACAATTTGTCAAAGGGTTTGTCCGTATGGCAAACGACGGTTGGGAACAGAATTGGCACGAAAGAAACGGCGGCAACCTGTCCTACCGCATCAAAACAGAAGAAATTGAAGCGGTCAAAGAGGCGTTAAAAACCGACCGTCCGTGGACCGCTATCGGCACCGAAGTGCCCACCTTGGCGGGGGAATTTTTCTTGGTGACGGGCAGCGGTAAGTATTTCCGCAACATCATTCTTGACCCCGAAGCCAACATCGGCATTGTGGAAATCGACGAAAAAGGCGAAAACTTCCGCATTGTGTGGGGGCTCTTAAACGGTGCACGTCCCACCAGCGAACTGCCCGCGCATTTGATGAACCACGCCGTGACCAAGGCACGTTCGAACGGCACCCACCGCGTCATTTATCACGCGCATCCCGCAAACGTTATCGCTTTGACCTTCGTTTTGCCGTTGGAAGACGCGGTGTTTACCCGCGAGATCTGGGAAATGGCTACCGAATGTCCCGTTGTGTTCCCACGCGGTATCGGTGTTTTGCCGTGGATGGTATGCGGTGGAAAAGATATTGCGGTGGCAACCAGCGAACTTATGAAAAAATATGACGTGGCCATCTGGGCACATCACGGCATGTTCTGTACCGGTGAAGATTTTGATTTAACGTTCGGTTTGTTCCATACCGTAGAGAAAGCGGCAGAGATCCTTGTCAAAGTGCGCAGTATGACCGATAAAAAACGCCAAACCATCCAACCGGATGAATTCCGCGCCTTAGCAAAAGATTTCGGCTTAGATATCGACGAAGAATTCTTGAAATAATTTTGGGGGAAAGTCTATGCAGTATTTTCTCGCAGTAGACATCGGCGCGTCGTCCGGCAGACATATTCTCTCCCACCTACAAGACGGCAAACTGGTGTTAGAAGAAATTCACCGCTTTGAAAACGGTTTTGAGAAGAAAAACGGTCACCTTTGCTGGGACATTGACCACCTGTTTGACGAAATCGTCGCAGGTATGAAAAAATGCGGCGAAATTGGTAAGATCCCTGCTTCTGTCGGCATTGATACGTGGGGCGTGGACTTCGTTCTGCTGGACAAAGACGGCAACCGTTTGGGCGATGCTGTCAGTTATCGCGATGCCCGTACCCAAGGTATGGATGCTGTGCTGGACAAAATCATCCCGCCTGAAAAACTGTACGCCCGTACGGGTATCCAAAAACAGCTTTACAACACCATTTATCAGTTGTTAAGCATACAGCAGGAAAATCCCGACCTTTTGGACCAAGCGGATGCGCTGTTGCTCGTTCCCGAATATCTGACCTACCGTTTGAGCGGTCAGAAATTGAGCGAGTATACCAACGCCACCACGGGACAGCTCATCAATTTAGACACCAAAGACTGGGATTACGAACTTATTGATATGTGCGGTTTCCCCCGTCATCTGTTCCAAAAGTTGGTAAAACCCGGTACGAAGGTGGGTAAATTGTTACCTCAAATCCGCGATGCCGTCGGGTATGATGTGGATGTTGTTCTCCCCGCGACCCACGATACGGGGTCTGCGGTGGCGGCTGTACCGATGACCAGCGAACACCCGTTATATATCAGCTCGGGTACGTGGTCTCTGCTCGGTACCGAAAGCAAAACCCCGCTGTGTTCCGCACAAAGTATGGCGGCTAACTTCACCAACGAAGGCGGTTATGAATACCGTTTCCGCATTTTGAAAAACATTATGGGTCTTTGGATGATGCAATCCGTACGCAGAGAATGGGATAAAAAATATTCCTTCCAGTATATGTGCGACGCCGCCAAAGAAACCGATATTCCTTCCATTGTCAACTGTCAGGATAACACTTTCTTAGCCCCCGACAGTATGATTGAAGCGGTAAAAACCGCTTGTAAAACAAGCGGTCAGCAGGTACCCGAAACGGTCGGTGAAATTGCCGCTGTTATCTACAACAGTTTAGCGGTTTGCTACCGCGATGCGGTCAAGGAGCTGGAAGAAATGACGGGTGTCACCTATGACGCTATTCACATTGTGGGTGGCGGCTCTAAGGACGATTACTTAAATGCACTTACCGCTAAAGCAGTAGGCAAGCCCGTACACGCAGGTCCTACCGAAGCGACAGCGCTGGGCAATCTTATCGTACAGATGATCACGGCAGGTGTCTTTACTGACCTTAATGCCGCACGCACCTGTATCCGCAATTCTTTCCCGATTGAAACTTATACCTGATAAAAAGCCACGCTTACGGCGGGTGGTCATAGGGATAAAAATAGAGAAGATACACAAAAGCTGTGTGTCTTCTCTTATCTTTTGCAGACATTTTTTTCTTGCCTCCCCTTGTCAGGGGAGGTGGCAAAACCGTAGGTTTTGACGGAAGGGTAGTTCTGGACATAAGAAAAGAACTTCGACTACCCCTCAGTTTCACTCGCTTAAACGCTCGTTCAACAGCTCCCCTGACAAGGGGAGCCAAGAGTTTTCGCGACCGAGCGCAAGCGAGTGTCGACCGAGTAGCGCGAAGCGCTACTCGCCCTGACAAGGGGAG
>JAZPXM010000076.1:0-2745 GCA_045543675.1 Acutalibacteraceae bacterium | reverse complement strand
TCCGACTTGTACATGGTATTGCGCCGATGAAATTCTGGAAACGGTAACGGTATGTACCGTACCGCGTGATGATATTTCAGCAGACACGTTGCGTGCATACGGCAAAACGCTCGGCGGAAAATGGTATGTGGCAGAACACGCGGTGGGGGATATCTCTTCTACCGAAATACGCGCCCGTATTGCAACCGGCGACACTCTGGATGGGCTTGTACCCGACACGGTGGCGACGTATATTGCTGAAAACCGTCTGTATACGGAAAAGGCGGAAGATGCACAACAACAGTTGGAATTGCAGTTGATTGAAATCATCCGTAAACGCGAAAGCAATTACCGCTTTTTACATTCCTTGGAAGTGGCAAAATCAGCGGAAATGTTGGCAGAACGCTACGGCGCCGATGTGCATAAAGCGCGTGTGGCGGGACTGCTGCACGACGTAATGAAAGATGTTTCGGGTGCGGAACAGTTGCAAATTCTGAAAGACTTTGGTATACTGTTAACCGATATCGAAAAGGATGCACCGAAACTGTGGCACGCGATGGCAGGTGCGGCTTTTGCAGAGCATATTTTGGGATTTCACGATATCGATATTGTGAATGCAATACGGTATCACACAACGGCAAGGGCAGGTATGTCTTTGCTCGAAAAAGTAATTTTTATTGCTGACTTTATCTCGGCTGACCGCACCTATCTGGATGTAGATGTGATGCGCAAGCGGGCAGAAAAATCGCTGGAAAGCGCTATGCAATACGCGTTGGAATACACTATACGGGATTTAAATCAGAAAGGTGCCGCGGTACACCCCGATACAAAAGCGGCACTGGATGAAATTTTAACAGGAGGTAACGACGGTGGCGAAGAATAGTAAAAAAAGTAAAGAAAAGCAAGTAAGCCTTGCAACTTCTGCAGGCGTTAAGAAGAAAAAAGCAGCGGCAAAGAAAGCAAAGAAGAAAAAGGTGCCGGTTGGCACGGTGGTTATCCGCGTGTTGGTTGCTGTCTTGGTATCATTGTCGTTGGCTTTTATCGGTGTGGTTGTCTTCGGTATTATTTCCAGTTTTTCTTCGGGCGGTAATGCACATAACGTGGATATCACGTCGTATGATACCACGCCCGAAGCGGCAGAGAAAAAAGTATCCTATTTTGCGGTGGGGATTTTAGGCGAAGACGATAGCGCGCCGATGGATATGGTGACATTGGTCTGTTTTGATAAGAAAGCAAAATCGGTCAATTTCCTGCAAATGCCGGTGGATACCTATATGGGAAACAGCGGCGCATGGGCGGTTTCTCGCCTGGGTAATGTTTGGAATAATCCCACACCGCTTACGTGGTGTGAAACCTGCCGCGGCAGGGTGTTTGAACCCGAGCAGAAAGACGGTAAGCATACGGTTTGCAGTACGCCTTTGACCGAAAAAACGGGTTCTGCGGTGGAAAGTCTGGTGGCGTTTTTTAATGACCAACTTAGTATGCCGATTGATAATTATTTCTTGTTACCCCAAGAAACCTTGGTCAATATGGTCAATCTTGTCGGCGGTATTGACGTGGAATTGGAAACCGCTATAACGGTGGATGGTGTGCAGTACGCTGCAGGAAAACGCATTTTAGACGGCAAAGCGGCATTGTATTATGCAACCGATTGTGATTTTAATAAAACGCCGGCGAAAGACGTTGCCCGTCTTTCCCGTCAGCGAAAAGTGTGGACAGCACTGTTACAGCGGTTATCCGCAATGGATGAAAAGGCACTGTATGAAAAGGTCGTTTCTCCCATTATGGCGGGCGGTGCCCCGATTCGAACCAATACAGATGCTGTGTCGGTGGCGAAAATGATGGCAGGTGTGCATAACGGCAGCACCGAGAATATGACCTATGCGCAAGCGCTTTCCAAATTGCTTGTAAATTTCAAGAAAATTGATTTGAATAATGCAAAGTTTTATACTATGCCCGGCAAGATCGCTAAACTCGGTACGGCTACCTACTTTGGCATTGACCGTGAAGCATGCTTGAAACTGTTGCAAGACGCTTTTAATCCGCACGGTCTTGAATTAAAAACGGAACATTTGTTGATTACCGAGTTGAGTTCGAAAGGTACGGCGGTAGAGACCAACGAACAGGCAATGCAGGCGTTGGCGGTAGAACAGAGCAGCGCAACGACGGTGGCACCGACCACCACTACTGCAGCGCAATAACGAAGGAGCGTTTATGACAGCAAAAGAAAAATTAGAGCGTGTTGTGCGCTCTTTGGATAAACATTTAGGGAGAGATATTGTCGCAATTGACGTTGTCGGCATCTCTGCCATTACCGATTATTTTGTATTTGTAACGGGTGGCAGTACGACGCAGGTAAAAGCACTTTGCGATTATGTAGAACAGGATTTGGGCGCTTTAGAGATAGCACCCGAACGTATAGAAGGGTATATGACCGCCCGTTGGATTTTGGTTGACTACGGCGATGTGGTTTTGCATATTTTCCAACAAGAAGCCCGCGGGTTCTATGATATAGAACGTTTGTGGAAAGACGGTACCCCCGTAGATTTGAAACAATTTTTGGAAACCGAGGAGATATAAATGCGCTACAATCATTCGGAAATCGAAACGAAATGGCAAAAATATTGGGAAGAGAACGAAACGTTCCATACCGACGTATGGGATTTCTCTAAACCCAAATACTATGTTTTGGATATGTTTCCGTATCCGTCGGGTGTCGGTCTGCATGCAGGGCATCCGGAGGGATATACGGCAACCGATATTATG
>JAZPXM010000075.1:0-2964 GCA_045543675.1 Acutalibacteraceae bacterium | reverse complement strand
AATATGGAGTAATACCCCCCGCTAAGGGTGTTGCGGTTAGGGATTTGATGAAACTTGCGGATGCACTTGGCCCCCTTGCCTAAAGGGGGCTGGATTTCGCCGTAGGCGAAAGACTGGGGGATATATCCCTCCACCACCGCTTGCGCGGCGGTCCCCCTCCCTTTAGGCAAGGGAGGCAGGAAAAATACCCACAAAAAACAAGAGAAGATACACGATATTTGTGTATCTTCTCTTGTTTTATCCCTTAGACCACCCACCTTATGCGGGGGTTTTTATTTGTTACATCGAAATAGAGAGAATGTCGGGGTTTTCCTGCATAAAGGTATCCAGGTGGGACAGCAGTTTGGATTCCTTTACCTTCACCGACAGTACGCAATGTAATTCGCCTGCGCCGCTTTTTTGAATTTCAAAGCCGGTGATGTCCATACCGTGCGCTTCCAACTGCGCACGAAAACGGGGGATAGCCCCTTCGGTATCGGCAAGTATGGCATCTACGTCCGATGTGATATTTTTTTCGATATGTACAAAGCGGTGTAAAAACAGTTGCAGACTAACCATCAACACGGTGGTAAAAATACCGATAGGATACATACCTGCACCGATTGCCATACCGATAACGGCGGTGGTCCATATACCTGCTGCGGTGGTAAGACCGCGGATGGTGGCGCCGCGCACGAAGATAACGCCCGCGCCCAAGAACGAAACACCGGTAACGATCTGGGACGCGATACGGGATGCATCCGCGTCCGCTACGTCGCCAAACGCATATTTAGATAAAATCATAGCGAGCGCCGCACCGATTGTCACCACGATGTGTGTACGGATGCCCGCTTCTTTTTGTCGGAAACTGCGTTCCACACCGATAGCACAACCGCAAATTGCCGCAACGACCAAGCGCAACATATACGGTGCTTCATTTGCAATTCCGTTCCATAATTCTTGCAAAAACTCCATATTCCTTTCACCTGCACTTTCCAAAAAATCAAAAACCGAAATACAAAGAGAGACCGTTTCGGGTCTCTCTTTTCGCTAGATTTACTATACCGCACATGCGGCATTTTGTCAACAGAAATGTTGAAAAAACTGTGAAAATGTTAAAAACTGCACTTTTTCTCGGCGCGCGTCACAAAAGTGCGAGCAAATCTTCGGCAGAAAGCGCCGACAAAGACGAAACGCCCTCGGACAAAATTGCTTCTGCAAGATGTGCTTTTTCTTGTTGCAATTTTATGATTTTTTCTTCGACCGAATCCTTAGCAACAAGGCGTACTACCTGCACGGGGTTGCGTTGACCGATGCGGTGGGCGCGGTCGGCGGCTTGTTGTTCGGCAGCAACGTTCCACCACGGGTCAAAGTGAATGACCGTGTCCGCGCCGGTGAGATTTAAGCCGGTGCCGCCCGCTTTGAGCGAGATCAAGAACACGTCGCCTTTGCCCGCGTTGAAGTCGTTGACCATACGTGCACGTTGCACGGCGGGGGTACTGCCCTTTAGCACCATATATGAGATATCCGCCGCTTTTAGATCCTGCTCAAGAATATCCAGCATAGACGTGAACTGCGAAAACAGCAGTACGCGGTGTCCGGCGGCTTTGGCTTGGGTCAGCAGTTCCAGGCACGCTTCCCGTTTGCAACTGCCGCCCGTGTACGGGTCGGTACACAAAGCGGGGTCACAGCAGATCTGTCTAAGCCGCATCAACAAGGTCAATACCGACAGTTTACTCTTTTCAAACGTACCTGCCGTCAACTCTTCGTCAATGCGATTTTTGATCTGCGCGGCACAGGCGGTGTACAATTTTTGTTGTTCTTCGCCCATTTGAGATACCAGTACGTGCTCGGTTTTTGGCGGCAATTCGGTTAAAACGTCCGCTTTCAGTCGCCGCATTAAAAACGGTGACACAATGGCGGCGAGGCGTTTTAACGCCACCGTATCCCCGTCGCGCACGGCGGGCAGTTCAAAACGGGATTTGAAACGGTTGTATGAGTATAAAAATCCCGGCATTAAGAAATCAAAGATGCTCCAAAGTTCGGACAAACGGTTTTCGATCGGCGTACCCGTCAAGGCAAAGCGCTGTTCGGATACGATTGCTTTGACCGCTTTGGCGTTTTGGGTCTTCTGGTTTTTAATATATTGCGCTTCGTCCAAAATATGATAACGGAACCGCAAATTTTTATACAACAGAATATCCCGTTTCAACATATCGTATGACGTAATGATAACGCGATACCCGCCCGCCGTGGTAAGCAGTTGCTCGCGGGTGGCGGCGTTCCCCGTCACCGCGAGGGTGGAAAGGGTGGGGGCAAATTTTTGGATCTCGTTTTCCCAGTTTAACACCAACGAAGTGGGACACACCACTAAAGACGGCAGACCGCTCGTATCTGCCAATACCAGCGAAATGATCTGTACCGTTTTACCCAAGCCCATATCGTCTGCCAGAATACCGCCGAAACCCGCCTTGGTTAAAGTATGTAACCAGCGGAATCCCTCTTTTTGATAGGGACGCAACACGTCTTCCAGAGACGGCGGTATAGCGGCGGGCGTTTTGGAGGCGTCTTTCAAGGTTTGTGTCAGCGCCAAAAACACCTTATCCTGTCGGAACGGTATAGATTGGCGGGACTGCAACAGTGATTGCAGTTGCAGTGCGCGGTAGCGCGGCAAAGAGATCTTTCCGCTTTTGAGTTCGGCGGGGGTGAGTTCCAATTCTTCCGCCAACAGCGCCAAACCTTTTACCGTGTCGTCGTCCAAGGAGATATAGGTGCCGGATTTTAGGCGGGTATACGGCTTTTCGGCACGAAAGCGTGCAAGCAATTCGGCGAGCTCTGATTTTTCCCACCCATTCAGGTCAATATCCATTTCCAGCAGGTTGCCCTCGACCCGTACCCCAACCGAAACGTCGGGCGGCGGCGCGGGACGCAACCGTTTGAAATCGTCGCTGGCAAAAATGGGGGCAACCAAGTCGGATCGTAGCC
>JAZPXM010000074.1:0-9291 GCA_045543675.1 Acutalibacteraceae bacterium | reverse complement strand
TGTTCATAAAATTCGTACCGCCCAATTTGCCGGTCACAGTGCGGTCATCTTTATCCGTCGCAATATCCGACGTAAAGAGATCGTACTTTGCGTTGCCGCTTTCGCCGGTGCCGGCGCTATTGAAGATATACTGACCCGCGTCCAAAGCGGTGGTGAAATCATCACCGAAGAAATAACCGCCATGTGCGGAAACTGCAAACATACCTTGCGTAACAACATTACGGTCAATATACGGGTTATCCGAACGGAATGCGACCGCTAAAGCATTGGTATCATACGTGCCGTCTGCACCTGTCAGCATAAAGTCCATATCCAACTTAAAGTTATCAATCAGGACCAATGCGCCGTCGGTACCTTTGACAGCCAAAGAACCGGATTTACGCCACAGATGGTCGTGCGTCTTACCGTTATTCAGATAACATAACCATTTATTGCCATCCAACGTCCACTTAGCAATACCGTTGCCGGAGTTACCGGAATAGCCGATACCGTCAACATATTTACCTATAGACGTTTTATTGTCGGGCGCATACGCGTTCACGTTACCGGTTTTAGAGGTGTATTCCACACCAGCATCCGACACAGCATAGCCGTTAACGTCAAAGCGTTCCCACGCATTTCCTTCCTGCGCATAGTAGAAAGCGAATTTACTTTCCAGGTAATCCACCAAAATCTGATCTTTGGTATTAATGGTGTAGGAAGTTCCTTGGTACGTAAGCCAATCGGTGCTCATTTCCACCGCCGCTTTTACATTAGAAGTGTCGTGATCAGGATTCATGTGATAACCGGTATAAGTTACTGCATTGGTTCCTGATCCCTCAGAATGCGAGGTCCACACAGCTTCCGGCAGGTCTGTAAAGTCGATTTTCAAGGTTTCCAGTTCGTCGGTTTCCGTGTTGGTGCCGAACGCAACGGGAAGACCTTTTTCGTCCAACGCCTGTACTTCCAGTGCATAGATGCGGTTGGAACCATTGGCAGCAGCAACGGTGAGATAACCGCTGTCCGCTTTTTCAAGCGTCTTGGTGCGCGTATATACCACCGTGTCGGTTGCCGTTTCTTTCACGGTAGCAGTCAACGCAGTGCCCACCACTTTGACGATAAGGTCATATTTGGTGCCGGCAACCAAGTTCTTTTCTGCCGTAAACAATTCGCCATCCACGTTTGTGTTTGCACCCACACGGTCAACATTCGTTTGACCCGACGGTGTATTGGCAATGACAGCCGTCGAGGACGCATATACAGCAGCACCATCGGTGCCAAGCGTGTTGTTGTGGTCATACACGGACATGCCGAAAGTAGCGGCTTTCGAATAACTGCCTTTGCCGTTGCCGATCACGACCATACTGCCGGAATGAGCCATATGATAGTCGGAATCCTGTTTGATCGTTGCCGTCTCATCTTCGTGGAACGCCAGAACAACCGCCTGCGCCTGAGAACCGATGCGCGCGAATGAGAACGTCACTTTTGCCTCAAAGTTTGCCAGTACCGCCGCTTTGTCGTTTGCTTTGACGGTAAGACCTTCCACCGAACGCAGCATCTGACCGGAGCTTAGGGTGGTTAACTGAATCGAACCGTCATTCGTGAGATTCCAGTAGTTTTCACCACTCCAAGTGTCCTTGCTGGTAATCAGCGTAGAGGAACTTTGGCCAAGAAATTCACGGGGGAAATAGCGTTTTCCGCCGTACATATCAAATTTCTCGTCTACCCACGCCATAATGTCTTTGTCGACATCCGCGGTGTAACCGGGACGATAGGTTGTTGCGCTCGCGAATGCGCCGCCGTTATCAGCAATCGCCGCGAGTTCGCTGAAGTCCGCTTTGAACTTCATCTGTTCGGATGTCGCCGCGCCTGCAGTAAAACCTAAACCGCCGAGCACAGACAGCATACCGACGAGCATGGCGATAGTGAGCATAACAGCGCTCACGCGTTTCCATGTTCTTGTCTTTTGCATAATTCTCTCTCCTTACAAAAATATATTCGGCTTACAGCCGTTATGCCGTTAAGAGATACGCCCATCTCCAACAAGGGATATTCTCTTACATATATAATAGTAACACAACGTTTTGTAATTAGCAACAAAATCCAGTATGCCGAAATCCACAAATTTGTAGTGTTTACTTTGTGCAATTCTACTAATATAAATGGCTGATATTCGCTTTTTTTGATAAAAACCAACAACAATTTTCTGTTGTATCTGTTTTAGGGTTCTTTTCGGTATATATCACCGCTGTCCTAATGCAAGAGGATTACACCGTTGGAACAGATACATCCGTTTCGTTGTGTCGATGGCGGGCAGTCGGGGACGCCTGCCCCTACGGTATCATTTATTGCGCATACAAAGGCCCCCTTGCCTAAAGGGGGCTCCGTCCGCAGGACGGTGGGGGATTTTTATTTTGTGCGCTTACGGACGACCAATGGTCACCCCTACGGTATCATTTATTGCGTGTTTGTAGGGACGGGCGTCCCCGACCGTCCGTTGTGGCATTTGCGGAACGGATACATCCGTTCCCTACACCCTTGGTTTTGTACGCACTCACCGTGTGGGGCGTGGATATATCCGCGCCGCTGTTTTTTTATTTGAAACGGACGTGCAATGCACATCCCTACGGTATCATTTATTGCGCATACAAAGGCTCCCTTGCCTAAAGGGGGGCTCCGGCCGCAGGACGGTGGGGGATTTTTTATTTCGCGCGCTTACGGACGACCAATGGTCACCCCTACAGTATCATTTATTGCGTGTTCGTAGGGACGGGCGTCCCCGACCGTCCGTCGTGTCCTTCGTGTTTTCGCTCGCCGACCTATACAACAAAAAGGGGCGTTCCGCAGAACGCCCCTTTTCAAAAAGCGATTTATTTTTTGCCCAACGAACGGTACAAACGGATGTATGCGTTCGCAGAACGCCCCCATGTAAAATCGGTGGTCATACAGCGGTTTACCAAAATCGGCCAATGGTCTTTATTGGCATACGCGCCGAGCGAACGGCTGATAGCATACCACATATCGTCGCCGTTATAGGTATCAAACACAAATCCAAACCCTTCGCCGTCACCGCAATCGCGGATACTATCCGCCAAACCGCCCGTACGACGTACGATCGGCACCGTGCCGTAACGGCACGCCACCATCTGTGCAAGACCGCACGGTTCACTTTGAGACGGCATCAGGAAAATATCGGCGGCGGCATAGATCTTGCGCGCCAATTCGGGTACAAAGCCCGCGCAATAGCAGAATTTTTCGGGATATTTATCCTGCATATCGCGGAAAAACGTCTCAAACGCCCAATCGCCCGAGCCGAGCACCACCATTTGCACGTTTTCCTGCATCACACGTTCAAATACGTATTTCACCAGATCCAGGCCCTTATGGGACACAAGACGGGTGACCATACCGATAAGCGGCACATCCGCTTTTTTCGGCAGGTTCAAACGCTCTTGTAACGCCGCTTTGTTAGCGGCTTTACCCGTTTGTACGGTTTCTACGGTGTAATGTTCATAAATGGCAGGGTCGGTTTCGGGGTTATACCCGTCGGTATCAATACCGTTCAAAATACCCGACAACTTCCATTCGCGTTCTTTCAAAATGGGGTCCAATTTGTGCGAGAAATACGGGTCTAAAATCTCTTTCGCATACGTTTCGGACACGGTAGTGACCCTATCGGCACATTCAATGGCACCTTTCATCAGGTTGACCGCGCCGTCGTGTTCCACGATACTGCTGTCATTTTTGGAAATACCCAGCACATCTTCCAAAATATCCATACTGTACTGTCCTTGATACTGGATATTATGAATGGTAAACACCGTTTTGATGTTCTGATACGCAGGACGGCTGCCATAGTACAGCGTATAATACACAGGTGCCAATGCTGTCTGCCAGTCATTCAAATGCAGAATATCCGGCCAGAAATCCACCGCGGGCAACATTTCCAGAATAGCACGGGAGAAAAACGCAAACCGTTCTGCATCGTCATAGTGTCCGTACAGACCTTGACGTTTAAAATAGTACTGGTTATCCAGTAAATAATAGATAACGCCCTTATATTTTGCTTCAAAAATACCGCAATACTGCCGTCTCCAAGCCACCGGCACCGAAATACTGGTGACAAAGGTCATCGTTTCCCGCATTTCCTGCGGAATAGACTCATACAGCGGTAACACCACACGGCAACCGACCAGACGTTTACGCATTGCTACGGGCAAAGAGCCCGCAACGTCTGCAAGTCCGCCCGATGCGATAAACGGCAACGCCTCACTGGCGGCATATAAAACTTTCATAAGGAACCCCCTTACACAATACTGTTTTTGGCGATGTAGATGGGATAGGTGTCACAGCCCTGCAAGGTTTTACCCGTCTTAATGACAACGTTTTTATCAATAATCAAATTACGCAATACCGCATTCTGACCGATAGACGCACCTTGCATCACCACGCAATTTTCCACAACGGCACCTTCACCGATCTCTACGTCTCGGAAAATAACCGAATCTTTCACGGTACCTTCTACCACCGCGCCGTCGCCGACAAGGGAATTGCCGACAACGCTGTGCAGACCGTATTTTGCAGGCGCGCAATCACGTACTTTGGTATAGATTGGACGGCCGCTCAAGAAAATCTCGTTACGCACTTTAGGCTGCAACAATGCCGTATTCGCGGCAAAGTACTGTTCGGGAGAATGAATGATCATGGTTTTCTCCTTGATCTCATACCCCAAAACAAAGATGGTATCCAAATGTTTTTGCAAAATATCGCGTTCAAAATGCATCAAGTTGCGACCAACTGCATCTTTCACCATCTGCATCAAATACGCTTTATTGATAACATACAAACCGATACCAAAATTCCCTTGGGCGGTATCCGCCTGATTGAAAACGATATCGGATACACGTCCGTTATCATCGGTCCACACCATCATACGGTCGGTAGCGCCCTGCAAAGTGGTTTTCACGTAACCGAGCGTAATATGCGCACCGCTCGCAATATGCGCTTCCACCATTTTATCCAGATCGATGTTGGCAACCGTATAGCAGTCGGACAACACCACGATTTCTTCTTTGGATGCACGCAAGAAAGACAGAATATCCGCCAAAGACGAAATGCGTCCTTCATACAGGTCGTCCGAGCCTAACGGCGGCAGATAGTAAAGACCTTGGTTTTTGCGGGACAAGTCCCACGCTTTGCCCGAACCGAGATGGTCCATCAAAGAATTGTAATTCTTCTTCGTGATAACGCCCACCTTGGAAATGCCCGCGTTGACCATCGAAGACAACGCAAAGTCGATAAGGCGGTAACGGCCACCGAACGGTGCCGAGCCGATAGAGCGCACGTTGGTGATGTCTTTTAACATACCGTCGCCCATATTAGGGAACAAAAGACCCATTGTTTGATTTTTAATCATTTTATTCCCCTCCTTCCACGTCGGCTTCTACCATAGCTTTAGCAGGTACCGACGCATTTTTACCTACGCGGATATTTTCCGCAATAACCGCGACACCCCAATCGGCGAGTTCCTTACAATCTTCCGGACGTTCGCCTACCGAAGCATTTTCCTCAATCACCGTATTTTCCGCCAAGATGGCGTACTGAACGCGTGCACCTTTCTTGACGTGTGTGCCGGGCATCAGGATAGAGTCGCGGATGACCGCGCCTTCTTCCACCGTAACGCCCGAGAAAATAACCGAGAAATCCACTTTACCGTAGATATTACTACCTTCGGAAATCATACTGTTCTGCACTTCGGCAGTATCCGCAATGTACTGCGGCGGCAGACCGGTGGTGCGGGAATAAATACGCCATTTCGGGTCGGACAGATCCAGCGGCACGCGCGGATTCAACAGATCCATATTGGCTTCCCACAAGCTATCGATCGTACCCACGTCTTTCCAGTATCCCTCGAAGCGATAGGTGAACATGCGTTCGCCGCCGTTCAACATCGCAGGAATGACATTTTTGCCGAAATCGTTACTGGAATTGGGATCTTTTTCGTCTTCTTCCAGATAGTAACGCAACTTTTTCCAGTCGAACACGTAAATACCCATCGACGCTAAGTTGCTCTTCGGGTTTTTCGGCTTTTCTTCAAATTCGTAGATAGAACCGTCGGGATTGGTGTTCAAAATGCCGAAACGGGACGCTTCTTCCATCTCCACTTCCAGCACCGCCACCGTACAAGCGGCATCCTTTTCTTTATGCGCTTCAATCATCGCGGCGTAATCCATTTTATAAATATGGTCACCCGACAGTACCAACACATAATCCGGATCATACCGTTCAATGAAGTTTAAGTTCTGATAGATCGCGTTTGCGGTACCTTTATACCAGTCCGCGCCCGCATTTCTCTGATACGGGGACAACAAATGCACACCCGCATCCATACGGTCTAAGTCCCACGGTTGACCCGAGCCGATATAATCGCTCAACTCCAGCGGCTGATACTGGGTCAACACACCCACCGTCTCAATACCTGAATTGATGCAGTTGGATAACGGAAAGTCGATAATACGATACTTGCCGCCGAAAGGTACCGCAGGTTTTGCGATACGGCGGGTAAGCGCGTACAAGCGACTTCCCTGGCCGCCTGCTAACAGCATGGCGACACATTCTTGTTTGCGGAACATAAAAATCCTCCCTCATATTTTGCTCGTCCATCCAAAACCCTATGTGCGGCACACATAAAATATGCCGCCGGTCGATGGGCGCACGACTTCTATATATATGTTAACAGATACTTCTGCAAAATGCAAGGCAACCTTTTGTAAAAAAGATTGTAAGGTAACAAAATTTATTTGGTAAAATTTGTATATCTTGCACAAAAACAGGCTATTTCTACGCTTCTATGCCCATTTTAACACGTCTATAAAGTCGAAAAACAGAAAAACCTGCCTCCTACTGCAAACCGTCGCCGATACAGCATCCGCAGCGGCTTTCGAAAAAAATTTTAACTTTTTTTGAAAAAAGGGTTGATTTTTTGAAAAAAGGCGGTATAATCAAAACAGAACAGATGTTCGGAACAAGTGTTCGGCTGTTTCGATGGTATATATGGAGGAAAAAACTATGTGGAATGTATTACAAATCGCCGTGATGGCAATCACCTTTTTATGCGTATTTAACAGAACACACTTTTTTGAAAACCGTATGGTAGCGTTCGTGCCGTTGGGGATGTTGTTGCTCGACTGCACTTCTCTGTCGGCAAATTTTGCGGCTATCCCCGCTTTGTTCGTGCTGATGGAGTTAGCGCGCATTGCCGTCATCGCTTGCTGTGTGGCCGCCGTACGCCGTGACCGCCGTATGCTGATCGCCCGCAACCGTGAACGCGCCAAAGCGAAATTTGCAGCGCGTACCGCGACTGTCAGACGTGCAGATAATGTATACGAAATGCCTATGTATGCATAAATTTTAGTTGCTTTTTATAAAATGCGCAGTATAATAGTGAACGGACAATTTCCGTTCACTATTTTTTATTGCGAGGTAATATATGGCTTTTTTAACCGTCGCACAGCAGGTGCTGATACTGTTTATCCTTATCGGCGTCGGCTTTGTTTGCACCAAAACAAAACTTTTAAACGAAACCATCACCAAAGGGCTGACCGATTTGGTGCTGTACTGCGTGACCCCGTGCGTGCTGATAAAATCTTTCGTAGAAATTCCGTTTAGCGCGCAAAAAGTAAAGGAATTGTTTTTATCCTTGCTGATTGCCGTTCTGATACACGTCGGCTTCATTCTGCTGTGTTACCCGTTGGTGAGAGATGCAGACGATTCCCGCGAACGTATGTTACGGTTTTGTATTATTTTCTCCAACGCCGGCTTTATGGGTCTGCCTTTGCAAGAAGCGATACTCGGCGAAGAAGGCACCTTTTTCGGCGGCGCATATGTTGCTGTTTTTAATGTCGTTGTCTGGTCGTTCGGTTTGCTGTTGATGAGCGGTAACCGTAAGACCCTTTCGGTGAAAAAGATGTTTTTAACTCCCGGCATTCTGGGCGTGCTTATCGGGCTTATCCTGTTTATTCTGCCGCAACTGATACGCGGTTTTGCACTGCCCACGCTGGTGTTCACCCCTATTAAACACCTTGCCAATCTCAACACACCGTTGCCGATGATCATTATCGGCTACTATCTCGCCAACACCGATTTGAAAGCATCGTTACGGGATATAAAAAGTTTTTACGTCATTTTCTTGCGCAACGCCGCCTTGCCGCTCGTGGCACTTGGTGTGATGTATCTGTGCGGTGTGCGCGGTACGATGCTGATTTCGCTTGCCATTTCCGCGTGCGCACCTACCGCCGCTTTATCCACGATGTTTGCGGCAAAATATGACCGCTACCCCGGCACATCTTGCAACATCGTGTCCCTTTCCACCTTGTTTTCCGTACTCACTATGCCGCTGATCGTAGGTCTGGCAAGTATGCTCGCCTAACCAATATTTACCGCTGAAAAGGCGCCTCAACGAGGCGTCTTTTTTTATTATAAAAAACTTTAATAGAAATCCTATTTTTTTTGAAAAACCTATTGATTTTTTATAAAACGTCCTTTATAATATGTTTTGTGGCTAAAAGTGCATCGCTGTGGCGTAAAATGGTGAACTTTTAACATTTCAACAAAGTTTTCAACAATATTGTGAAAACCTTTCTCTTTTCCCTTTAATTTGCTGTATGGAGGTGAGATATATGCTATATGGACGGTACCGACACAACGTAGACGCCAAAGGTCGTATGTTTGTGCCGGCAAAGTTCCGTGAAAAGTTAGGTGAAGGCTTTATCGCGGCGGCTGTGCTTGATAAATGTATATGTCTCTACTCCATCGGCGAATGGGACGCATTGTTAGGCGGCATTGCCGCTTTACCGATGACGCAGGGGCGCGCACTGATGAGACAACTTACGTCCAACGCCGAAGACGTCACGCCGGATGCGCAAGGCCGTATCTTGTTACCGAAGCACTTGCTTGCGTATGCAGGTCTCGAAAAAGAAGCGATGGTCATCGGTGTGGGTAAGCGCGCCGAGATTTGGAATCCTGCTGTCTTTGAAGAAACCACACAGCAGCTGACCCCCGAATCCATGGAAGAAGAATTTATGAAACTCGGTTTCTAAGAAAGGCGTGAACGGTATGGCAGACAGCGGACAATATCATATTCCGGTGTTACTGCAAGAAACCATTGATGCCTTGGAAATTAAGCCTGACGGCATATACCTTGACGGTACAGCGGGCGGCGGCGGACATTCTTTCGCCATTGCCCAACGGTTGACAAGCGGGCGGTTGTTCTCGCTGGACCGCGACCCTGACGCCATCGCCGAAGCAGGCGCG
>JAZPXM010000073.1:0-13918 GCA_045543675.1 Acutalibacteraceae bacterium | reverse complement strand
CCCCCACTGCTGCCTCCCGTAGGAGTCTGGGCCGTGTCTCAGTCCCAATGCGGCCGATCAACCTCTCAGTTCGGCTACCGATCGTCGCCTTGGTGAGCCGTTACCTCACCAACTAGCTAATCGGACGCGAGTCCATCCTTCAGCGAATAAATCCTTTGGTCATTCTCTCATGCGGGAAAATGACGTTATGCGGTATTAGCAGTCGTTTCCAACTGTTGTTCCCCACTGAAGGGCAGGTTACTCACGCGTTACTCGCCCGTCCGCCACTAAAAGCAACAAGAAAATCCTATAGCAAGCTATCATCAATTCAGCGTTACTTTCCGTTCGACTTGCATGTGTTAGGCATGCCGCCAGCGTTCGTCCTGAGCCAGGATCAAACTCTCTAAAAATGGTATCAAAACAACCTTGCGGTCGCTCTAATCGTTTTTAGAGTCTTTGTTGACTCATCGACGCTATGCGTCTTTGTTTCGTGGGCCTCTCACCCACTTGCATCTTTTCGATGTGAATTAACGGGTAAAGTGTTCTTGTCTCGTTGTTTAATTTTCAAGGTCCTGTGCTGTCTCTTGCGGGACAGCTTTGCTATAATACCACCCATTTCTCGATTTGTCAACACCTTTTTTTAATTTTTTTCAAACTTTTTTAAGAACTTTTTTTGACTTGTGGTTGGGTGGTTTTCAAACAACAATATACTGTGTTTTTAGCGTTTCATATGTCGGAAGATAAGTCCGGAAACTGACACATCCATAATGCCGTAACTGCCGTTTCTGAGTGATCCGGGATTAAAAAGGTACATGCCGTCGTTATAATCTTCAAACGGTTGGTGGGTGTGGCCAAACAGCGCCACCTGTGCGCCGCGTTCACGGGCAGCACAATCGTAGGTGTACAAACCGCACTTCACATGAAAGCGGTGCCCGTGGGTCAGGAATATCTTTTTGCCGCCTATCGTTTCCAAACGGCTGTCCGGTGCCGTCCCCGCATAGTCGCAATTGCCGCGTACTATATAAAAGGTATAATTAGGGAACTGCTGTGCGGCATCTTCTGCCTCGCGTGCGCCGTCACCCAAATGTATAACGGTGGTGATATCGGGATGGCGCAGTAACACATCCGTTAAAGCGTGTCCGTCTCCGTGGGAATCGGAAAAAATCAAAACGCGCACATAAAGCGCCCCTTTCTTTCATAAATTTTACCATCACGGTACAAAGGATGATGGTTATGGCAAATCTGACACCCGAACAGGTAGCGGCGTTACTGCAATTCGCATCCGCGAAATTAGGCATTTCGGAACAGCAACTCGCCAAGACGGTACAAACGGGGGACACATCCCATTTGGGCCTTTCTCCCGATACCCGGCAAAAACTCAGTGGTATGCTCGGTACAAACCCCGAAGCGTTGTTGCAGTCGCCGCAGGTAGCAGCCATGCTGCAAAACCTACTGGGAGACAAATGATATGGCAGACATTAGTGAAAAACTGCAAAGTTTACTGTCTTCCCCCGACGGTATGCAAAAATTGCAGGAAGCGGCGGGACAGTTACAAGGCATTTTAGGGGAGAATACCGACACCGCCGCGTTGTTAGACGGGTTGCTCGGCACAAAAGCGCCTGCACCGCCCACCACAGCAGCACCCGACCTTTCCTTGCTCACCAAAGCGGCACCGCTGTTATCCGCGATGCAAAAAGAGGACGACAGCACCAAACTGTTATCCGCACTCCGCCCGTATCTGCACGGAGAACGGCAAAAACGGTTGGATGATGCCCTGGAAATTCTAAAATGGATACGGCTCGCCCATATATTAAAAGAACAGGGGGTATTATAGGTGGACACCGATACCGCCGCTTTACAAGCGGCAGAAAGACGGGTACGGGAAATGCACGAACGGTCACAACGTCTGCTCGGCAACGTTCCCACCTACGGCGAGGGTATACCCGAAAAACCAAAACAACCCGACGACCGTTTTTTGTTGCTGTTACTGATACTGATGTTATCTCAAAACGGGGGCAATCATCCATTGCTGGCGTTGCTCGGGTATCTTCTTATATAATACATTATATATAAGCCGCGGCAGACATCTGCCGCGGCTTGTTTTTACTGTGCCAATCTTTCTGCAATAGCGTCTAAGAATTCCATCGAATTTACCGCCGTCTTTTCGGGCAGGGTGGACAACAAATACAGGTCTTTTGTCATCACGCCGCTTTCAATGGTATCCAACGTTGCTTTTTCCAGTTTATCGGCAAACGCCACCAATGCGGGCAATTGGTCCAATTCGCCGCGTTTACGCAAAGCGCCGCTCCAAGCAAAGATGGTTGCCACCGAGTTGGTGGAAGTTTCTTCACCTTTTAAATGGCGATAATAGTGGCGGGTCACGGTGCCGTGTGCCGCTTCGTATTCGTAGTTGCCGTCGGGGGATACCAGTACGCTGGTCATCATGGCCAACGAGCCAAACGCGGTAGCGACCATATCACTCATAACGTCGCCGTCATAGTTTTTACACGCCCAGATGAAGCCACCTGCGGAGCGTACCACACGCGCCACGGCGTCGTCGATCAAGGTGTAGAAATATTCAATACCTGCCGCTTCGAATTTCTCTTTATATTCCGCTTCATAGATCTCTGCAAAGATATCTTTAAAACGGTGGTCATAGGTCTTAGAAATGGTGTCTTTGGTGGAAAACCACAGATCCTGCTTCTGGTCCAGCGCATAGTTAAAGCAAGCGCGTGCAAAACTGGAAATGGACGCATCGGTGTTGTGCATACCGAGAATAATGCCGTCTCCGTCAAAATCGTGGATAAGCGCGCGGGTCTCGTTGCCGTCTTTATCGGTAACCACCAGTTCTGCTTTACCGTTTGCGGGCACCTTCAATTCGGTGTCGCGATATACGTCGCCGTATGCGTGACGCGCCAAAACGATAGGCGCTTTCCAGGTGGAAACGGTGGGGGTAATACCCTTCACCACGACGGGCGCACGAAATACGGTGCCGTCCAACACAGCACGAATGGTGCCGTTGGGACTTTTCCACATCTGTTTTAAATTATATTCTTCTACACGCTGTGCGTTGGGGGTGATGGTCGCGCATTTCACGCCGACGCCGTACTTTTTGATCGCCAACGCCGCCTCTTCGGTAACCTTATCATCGGTTTTATCACGATAGGGCAATCCTAAATCGTAGTACTCGCATTTTAAGTCTACGAACGGGGTAAGCAATTTATCTTTTATTGCCTGCCACAAGATGCGGGTCATTTCGTCGCCGTCCATCTCCACCAACGGTGTTTTCATTTGAATTTTTGCCATAACAATATACCTCCCGGTTATTTTTCTCTCTTTGCTTGTCTGAACGCGAGCGGTGCACCGTATAATCCGCCGTCAAAGGGGGCAACGGTAATACCGCTCACCTCTTCCCGTATACCGTAATAGCGGGTACAAAACCCGAGCGGCAATACAGGACACGCGTCCAATAAATAGGTTTCCAAGGTCGTAGCGGCGCGTACGGTATCCGTTGCCGCCGCATACAACGTATCGTATGCCGTGTCCGCGTACCGCGCGTAATTTCCCGTGCTTGCCGCAGACGTAAACATCTCTAAATTTTCGGTAGCGGTCAGTCCGCGTCCCGTTTTTTGAAAAATCGCCAACTGGTAGTTGCCCGCGGTCACACGCGCCGCTAATGTTTCGGCGTCGGTCAGATCCAATTCACAACGGATATTCAGATTTTTTACCAACGACTGTGCAATGTACCGTGCAAGGTTTGCGCTGTCAGTGTCATCTGCCGCTAACAAGGTCAAGGCGGGCAATTTCTCGAGTTCTAACGCCAAAAGCCCGCGTTCCAGTGCGGTGCGCGCTGCATTTACGTCGGTTGTAAACGGCAACGTCTCCTTTTTATACGGTTTTCCGCCCGCTGTGGCGGCAGGGGGCACAAACCCCGTGGCAACCACGTAGTTGTCGGGCAGATTTTCACGGAGTGTGTTCCATTCTATCGCATCCCGCAACGCCCGCCGTACATCCGCGTTACCAAGCGCGGTCACGCCGGTGTTTATCCACAGATATTCCACCGTGTCCTGCATCTCTACGGGGCGCACACCTGCTGTTTTGGCTTCGTCCAATCTATCCGCAGGTACAAACGCCGCATCAATATACCCTTTTGTCAGTAATTCAAAATCTTCATCCGCAGATTGGGTCACGCGGTATTTTACCAAATCCGGCAACACTTCTGTCGCCGCGTGATAGTGCGTATTTTTGCGCAAGGTAATGGACGTATTATGGTCCCAACCCGACACGTAAAATGCACCGTTTGTCAAAATATACTTGGTTTCCAATCCGTACCGCCCTGCCGTAAAGGCAAAAAACTCGCGACTGCACGGCATAAACGCGGGGGTCGCCAACCGTGCCAAAAACGCAGGGTCGGGCGCATCCAACGTGATAATCAAGGTGGTGTCGTTTGCGGCTTTTACGCCAAGTGCCGTAGACGGCATCTCGCCGTTTAGCACCGCTTCGGCGTTTTGAATACCGTACAGCAATTTCGCGTACGGGCAGTTGGTGGTCGGGTCTGCGGCGCGGCGGATGGCAAATTCAAAGTCATACGCCGTCACCATGAGCGGCTCTTCAAATCCCGTTTCGGTACCGCGCACCGTAACCGTACTCCAATAGCTTGTCCGCAGGGTAAAGGTGTAGGTGCATCCGTCCGCCGACACGTTCCAATCGGCGGCGGCAGGCTTCACTTCGCCGTTTTCCACCCGTGTCAAACCTTCAAACACCGCGGCGATCACCGTCAGGGATGCGGTATCGGTGGCGGTCTGCGGGTCAATTTGTTTGGGCTCAGCGGCAATGGAAAAACCGAAACCGCCGCCCTCATCTTCCCCGCGACAACCCGCAAAAGATACAAGAAGGCACAACGTGAGAAATACTGCAAATACTCGCTTTTTCAACGGTATGCCCCCTTTTCAAATCATACATAGTAAGTATACATAAATTACTATACATTTGCAAGAAAAATCCTGCGAAAAATCCATTTTCGCAGGAAAATATCTTAAAATACCATTTCTATCCGTCTGTCCGCTGACGGCGGTGAATACACAAAGCGGTCAATGTGTCCGTCGGTGATATAATAATCGGGGGCGGCAGGCGGCGGTGCTTCGCCGCCGACATCAATGATAATGAGTTTTACTTTCATTTTATCCGCGAGTATACTTTTTATGTACACGCTGACCATTTGACCGGGAACAAGGTCACCCCGCGGCTCAGCAAGACCCGCCAAATTGGGACTGAGTTCGATAAACACGCCGTACGGTTCGATGGACCGCACGATACCCATCACCGTCTCCCCTTGTGCAAACCGTGCGACGTTTTGCTCCCACGTGCCGAGCAATTCCCGCTGGGAAAGACAAATTCTGCCGTCATCCATTGAGAGAATGACAGCGCACACGTCCATACCTACACGTAGGCGGTCACGCGGGTGGGAGATGCGGCTGACCGACATACCCGCAATCGGCATTAAAGCGGTGACGCCGCAACCGATGTCACAAAATGCGCCGAAACTTTCTAAACGTGTAACCTTCGCGCGCACAATATCCCCCGTACGGTGACAGGTAAAATACTGACGGCGGCACGCCTCCTGCGCCAAACGACGGGACAGCACCGCGCGCACCCCGTCCACCGTATTTTCAAAACCCATTACCGTAAAACACACCGCTTTGCCGACACGGGAAATAAGTGCGATATCCCGTGTGGTCCCGTCATCGATGCCGATAGCGCCTTCTTCTCGCGGGATAATGCCTTTCATACACGGCAGGTCAATGTGCAGATTATGCGCGGCATCGCACATAGCCACCCGCCCTTCCAGCACCACCCCCTCCATTGCGGCGGCGGCAAGCGCGCTTTGCGTACTCACCCATTCTTCGTTTGCGGGTGTGCCCAGTAACATTCCTTCGGGATAGTAGACCGTTTCCATTTTATCGCATCCTTTCTTTTTAACAAGATATGTAAAAGCAAGCGAAAAAATGATAGGTGATTTACTTTTTGTTGAATATGTGATATGATATATGTACTTATCCATTTTTTAGGGGGATTGGCATGAAAATTAACCGCAAAAACGGTCTCGACAACGGCGTGCCCGTGTCCACAAAATTACTGCTCGCGTTCATTTTTGTTTTATTGACGGCAGTATGCAGTTTTGCGTTGATGCAAGCGGTCACGTTTGACGGTCTGCGTCAAAAATACGCATACAGCGTCGGCTTCTCGGCGTTGTTATCGGGACTTTTAACCGCTATTTTATATACCTGCCTGCCGACACAACGGTTTCGTGCGCCGCGGGTGGACGCCGTCTACTATCCGTTGCTCAGCGGTATACTCGGTCTGCTGGCGATGACCCTTGGCTATATCTGGCTCGGCGTTTGGCCGTTTGGCAGAGAGTCGCTGATGATCGTGGATATGCACCACCAATATGCACCGCTTTTGGCGCAGTTGCGAGAAATGGTATTACACGGCGGTAGCCCGCTGTACACGTTTGAAACGGGCATCGGCGCTAACTTTATCTCGCTGTTCGCCTATTATTTGGCAAGCCCGTTTAATTTACTGCTCGCCCTGTTGCCCGAAAGTATGCTCACCGAGGGTATTCTCATTATCACGTTGCTGAAAAACGCGATAGCGGCGGCGATGTTTACTGCTTGTGTGCAGTACGTGTTCCGTCGCAGAGATTTTTCGGTGGTTGTCCTGTCTTTGGGATACTCGCTGTCTATGTATATGATCGCGTACTCCTGGAACATTATGTGGCTGGACGGCGTGATGTTGCTCCCGCTCGCTGTGCTCGGGTTTGAAAGAATGATGCGGGAAAGTAAGTACGGCGTATACGTGCTCACCTTGGCATACATTCTGTTCACCAACTACTACATCGGGTTTATGGTATGCGTATTCCTTGTGTTGTATTTCTTTGCATACGTTATCCGCTCTCACCACGACGGCAAAGCATTTTTCCGTGCGGGACTTCGTTTTGCACTTGCATCCTTGATCGGCGGCGGCCTTGCTATGTGTATTCTGCTCCCCGTTGTATTCGCGTTGCAGTACACCTCGGCGGCAGGCGAAACGCTACCCGCATTTGAGGCGAATTTTGCGCTATTCCGTGTCCCTGCACAGCAGTTGTTCGGCATGGTGCCCACCATCCGTTCGGGAAATCTGCCCAACATTTTCTGCGGTGTGCTCCCCGTCGTATTGGTTCCCCTTTTGCTCACTACCAAAACCGTACCGTTGCGGCGCCGTTTGGCTTACGGCGGTCTTGTCGGCGTGTTGGCGCTCAGTTTTACGGTCAATATATTTGACCTTATCTGGCACGGCCTGCACACCCCTAACGACCTGCCGTACCGCTTCTCCTTCTTATATGTTTTTGCGGTGTTGCTCGCAGCGGCGGCAATACTTCCCCATCTGAAAGATATCACCCACAAGCAGTTAGGCGGCACCTTCGCGGCAATCGTCGCGTATATCGCCGTATATGAAGCATTGCAAGGCGAAGAAGCGCAGGTGTTCGCCCCTGTATACGTCACGTTGCTGTTGGTAACGGTATATTGCGGCATCATCCTGCTTATAAAGCACGGCAAACTGGCTATGCGTTCCGCTTACACCGTGTTGGCAGCAGTATGCATACTGGAAATGACGGTAAGCGGCGGCGTATCTCTCGACGCGCTCAACGGCAATGAATATTACACCGACCGCGCAGGATACATTGCCAACGATGAACACCGTGCGGCGGTCAATGCTGTCAACAAGTTAGAGGAATTGGCGGATGCCGCAGAAAACGGTAATTTTTACCGTGCAGAATTTTTGCCGATGCGCACTTGTGTCGATACCGCTTTGTATCATTACAGAGGACTGACATCCTTCTCGTCCAGCAACTACTACCACACCACCCGTTTACTCGGCTATCTGGGGTATGCTGACAACGGGGTGAACAGTTATCTGTATCAGAGTTTCGTGCCGTCGGTGGATGCATTGATGGGGCTCAAATATCTCGCCTTGCAATCTGATGTCAACCACCCGCACTTAGAAAAGATCGGCACCCAAGGCGATTATTATCTGTACCGTAACCGTTTGGCGTTGCCGATTGCGTTCCGCGCTTGTTCCGAACTTCCCACCTTTGCGGCGGCTATGTACGACCCGTTTGCGACCCAGGAAGCGCTGTACACCGCCTTAACGGGGGATGACCGCCCGCTCTTTTCCTTTGCACCGATAGCCACAACCCCGGCAAGTGCCGCAGATGCATCCGCCTACGGCGATACCCGTTTTAACTGTTCGGGGGAAAAGGATGCGTATTTTGAAGCATACATTGAAAACACGGCACCTTACTATATTTTTGTAGACTGTACCGCCGCAAAATCCAGTTATATCACCATATACGATGAGACGGGTGCCGCGGTGAACAGTTATGACGCCTCCCTTAACGAACCGTACATTATCGACGCAGGTACGCTCAAAGCGGATTACCGCGTAGAGGTGTCCATTTCCAGCGAAATGTCGGTGTCGGGCAACATCTTTGTGGCGGCGCTGGATAATACCGTGCTCGAAGAAAAGATCGCGTACCTGCAAAAAGACGGTATGACCGTTACCGATTTTTCCGCCCACCGTATCAACGGTACATTAAACGCCTCCGCCAACGGGGTGGTGTTTACCTCCATTCCGTACGACGCATCCTGGACGGTAACGGTGGACGGCAAAGAGGTGGAGACCTATCCCATCGGCGACCTGAACGCAGACGGCTCGCAAGGCGCTTTTCTGTGCTTTGACGTCGCGTTGGGCAACCACGATGTTACGTTCTCGTATATGCCCAAAGGGTTGACGGCAGGCTTGCTGATTTCCGCTATCAGTTTAGTGGCATTTATCCTGCTGTTGCTTATCACCCGCAGAAAAAAACCGACCCATACCGTTCCGGTGTCCGAACCGACCCTGCCTGTTCCCAAGAAGCAGACGGAAGAACCGCCCGCAGGCGTACTGTCGGACGACATTACCTTAGGCGATTTATTGGACGACCCGCAAACCCCGCCAACTGTGTAAAATAAAAAAGCGCTGTGCATTAGAGCCGTACTCTAAAGGACAGTAAAAAAACTGTGTAGAAAATTTCTACACAGTTTGTATTTTTGTCTTATACCGTAACATGCAGGGAAAATGTATATCAAATTTTCCACACTTTAGGAGAACCTAAAACCCTTAACCAAACTCAAATAAAGAATTTGTGTATTCTTTATTCATTTAAATTATCAACGGAACTTTCGACAACTTGCGGCTCTTTTTTAATCAACATTATAACATTGTATATTCCATAGGGGATATACATAAAAACACCAACATAAAAACAACAAGCAAAAGTAATAGGCCAGAGAATAGCCGCAACTATTTTAAAGGTTAAACCTCTTTTTTGAAAAAATCTTGAGCTTAAAATTATGGTAGATAAGATAAGGCTAAACCCAAAGCCACCCAAAGAACCAAAAGCAAAAAAGGAAGCCACTTTACTATCGTTAATTAGCGGCTGAACACTTCCTACAAAACCATAAATGACAAATCCTGATAATAATACACAAGAAGTGATTATCAAATATTCTAATCTTTTTCTTTTGCTCATAATATGTGCCTCTTTATTTAGACTTTATAGTTTTAAGTGACGAGATTAACATTCTGCGAATAGCACCACAATCATTTTGCAATGCTTTATAATTTTCTTCATTCATACAATTTGTCTCAAAAAGAAGTTCTAACCAATATTCTGTTTCATAACATTCTTTTTGAGCTATTTCGAGTTTTGAAATAAAATCCTTAGTTCCTTGAGCATATTGAGCTTCGTGCAAGTTTGCTCCGATAGATGTTGCTGAGCGGAGCAACTGATTTATTAAAACGGATTCTTTATGATTTGCTTTCATATCACGGCAAATAAAAACGATTTTCTTTGCAAATTCTTTTGTTTTATCTCTTAAAATGCTATCAGCCAAAGGTATCACCTCTAAATCCATTATACATAAAACTGATAGTCTTTCAAGTTATATTCCGACTTTGTCGGAGTGATATTATTGCCTTGCGGCAATAGTGTTATTGAAACCTTACGGTTTCAGTGTTATTTTATTCGCTCATAAACTGCCGAAGGCAATATCACTTGGACTTTAGTCCAAATATCACTGCGCAGCAATATCACTCGCCTTAGGCGAATAAAACTGGCGTTGTATCCTTACGGGTACAACGCCTTGCACGGCGCTTTTTTTGTTGCGTTTATTTTTTCTTTTTGGTCACGTAGTTTAAAAACACCGTGATACCGATAAGCAACGCCATAACGATAATGATGGTGAGCATGCCGGTGCCCATATAGCGCAGATACTTCACAAAATTCAAAGGATTAAATTCGAAATTCATACTACGCACCTCTCTTTACATAGCCCCGCCGAAGAAGGCGAGAATCAGACCGCCCGCGATAACCGAAGCTATCTGACCGGACACGTTTACACCGATAGAGTGCATCAAAAGGAAGTTCTGGTTATCTTCCGCAAGACCCATTTTGTGTACGATACGACCGGACATCGGGAACGCGGAGATACCTGCTGCACCGATCATCGGGTTGATCTTTTTCTTCATAAACAGGTTCAGGAATTTCGCAAACAGTACGCCGCCCGCGGTGTCCATAATAAACGCCACAAGACCGAGTCCCATAATGATAAGGGTGGGAACCTGCAGGAATTTTTCGTACTGCATCTGGGTGGCAATGGTAATACCAAGGAAGATAGTAACGAGATTAGCCAGCACTTTCTGTGCAGTCTCCGAAATGGAATCCAACACGCCGCATTCGCGAATAAGGTTACCGAACATCAAGAAGCCGACCAGCGAAGCCGCAGAAGGCGCTACCAAAGTCGCCACCACCGTGATCACAATGGGGAACAAGATACGGGTGAGTTTGGACACTTCTTTGGGTTCGTACGGCATACGGATCAAACGCTCTTTTTTGGTGGTCAGCAATTTGATGATCGGCGGCTGGATGATCGGCACCAACGCCATATAGGAGTATGCCGCAACCGCGATCTGCCCTTTGAATTCGGAGTTTAATTTGTTGGCAACAACGATAGCGGTAGGGCCGTCTGCCGCACCGATGATCGCAATAGACGCCGCATCGTTCTCTTTAAAGAACATAGACGCCGCACAAAGGGTGAAGAAAATACCAAACTGTGCCGCCGCACCGAAGATCATCAGTTTCGGGTTGGTGAGTACCGGACCGAAGTCGATCATTGCGCCGATACCGATAAACAGGATCAACGGGAACAGTTCGTTGGCGATACCCGCGTTATACAAAACGCTTAACGCACCGTGTTCCACTTCGCCGTTCTGCAATAACTGGTCCACAGCGCCGGAAAAAGGCAGGTTAACGAGAATCGTGCCAAAACCGATAGGTAACAAAAGGGTCGGTTCCATTTCCTTGGCTATCGCAAGATAGATAAGGATGCCGCCAATAGCCCACATAACCAAATGTTGCCATTGCAATTGGAAGATGTTTTCGTACAAGATTTCCATTTGATATGCTCCTTTGTATGATTTTTTGAAAAAAGCAGCCGAAAGGCGCCGCGTAAAAAAAAGACTCTTATTGCGTAGTTTACGCAATAAGAGTCTTGCTTTTTCATACAACGGCGGGTCTGTTGACCGTATTGACGCCGATTGTCACGCGGGTGCGTAAGCTACTCCCTCTTAACAGGGTTATTCTACCATACCGCTCAAAAATTTGTCAAGAATTTTATTTTTACTTGCGGTTTTTGTATATATATGCTATATTGACCTTGTATCAGTACATATAAAGGAGTATACAGTATGACTGCATTTGCCGCTTGGCTCAATACCGTTTTCGGCGGAATGGATACCGCTGTGGCACAATTTTTCTTTGGTTTACACGAAGGCCCCTTGGGTGCATTTTTCGATTTCTTTTTCCCGAACATCACCCATCTCGGGGACGAAGGGCTGTTTTTTATTGTGCTGGGCATCGTATTTTTGCTGTTTCCCCGCACCCGCAAAGCAGGGGCAGGGATGCTGATTGCGTTGCTGTTCGGTCTGTTCTTGACCAATATGACCATCAAACCTTTGGTGGAACGTCCCCGTCCGTATGTAGATGAATTGGGAATTTTCCGTGAGTTCTGGGCGGCTATCGGACACGGTACTGAAAGCGAAAGCGGTTCGTTCCCGTCGGGGCACGCTACGTCTGCATTCGCCGCCATGTTCGCGTTTTTCTGGGCGTTGCCGAAAAAATACAGTTGGACAGGCCTTGTGTTTGCCGCTGTTATCGGTATGTCCCGTTTGTACATCCACGTACATTACTGCTCGGACGTGTTAGCCGGTGCGGTTGTCGGTTTTGTGTGCGGTACAGCGGCGTACCTCATCTTCCATTATTTGGAAAAAGCCTTGCAAAGATCCGAAAAACCCGCCGCTAAATTTGTTCTGAACAGTTGTATTTGCAATCTTTTTAAAAAAGCGTAAAAAGGAAAGGTGTTTGTATCCAAAATGGATAGTCACAGTATTATCTTGATCGTTGCTATTGTTATCCTGACCGGTTTATCTGCGTTTTTCTCCGCCACCGAAACGGCGTTTATGTCCTTAAACCGCGTTAAAGTCAAAAACTTGGCGCAAATGGGCGATAAAAAAGCCAAGCGGGTGTTGCGGTTATCCGATAACCCTGACCGCTTATTGTCCACCGTCCTTATCGGTAACAACATCGTGAACATCGCGTCCGCATCCCTTGCGACCATTTTGTTTGTAAAATTCTTCCAAGGGAACGGCGCCACCATTTCTACCATCGTGATGACGGTGGTGGTGCTGCTGTTCGGCGAAGTTACGCCAAAAGGCATCGCCAAAGAAATGCCGGAAAAATTCGCCATGCGTGTTGTCGGCATTATTTCGTTTCTTGCCACCGTGTTTACCCCTTTGAATTTCCTGCTTGTAAAGTTAAAAAGCGCTATCAGCAAGCTGTTTAAGGTGGATGCGGATAGCGGCATCACCGAAGAAGAACTGCTCACCATCGTGGACGAAGCGGAACAGGAAGGCGGTTTAGACAGCGAAGAAAGCGAACTTATCCGCAACGCGATCGAATTTACCGACCGCGAAGCTAAGGACATCTTGACCCCGCGTATCGACCTTACCGCCGCGGATGTTGCCATAACCCCCGACGAACTGGCGGCGCTGTTCCGCGAAACCGGATTTTCGCGTATCCCCGTTTATAAAGAGACGGTGGACAGCATTATCGGCATCGTCAATGAGAAGCAGTTTTATAATGCGCTGGCAGAGGGAGACGTGCATATTACCGACCTTCTGCAACCTGCGTTATGTGTACCCCCGTCGGTTAAAATTTCCGCGCTGTTAAAAGAGATGCAGAGTAAAAAGACGCATATGGCGGTTGTGGTGGATGAATTTGGCGGCACGGAAGGCATCGTAACGTTAGAAGATATTGTCGAAGAACTGGTCGGTGACATCTGGGACGAACACGATGAAGTGGAAGACGCCACCCGTGAAGTGGCACAAAACACGTTTACCGTACCCGCGTCCATGTCCCTTTCGGAATTCTTTGAAGAATTTGAAGTGGAAGAAGAAACCGACGTTGCCACCGTTAACGGCTGGTTGCTGTCCCATATCGGCAAAATTCCCGAGGTGGGCGACAGTTTCGATTTTGAACATATTACCGTAACGGTGTTGACCACCGACGAACTGCGTGCAGATGAATTGGAAATTACCATTCGCCCCCACGAAAAGAAAAGCGAAGACGAAGATGATTAACAAAAAGAACGTGCCTTGCGGTGGGTGGTCATAGGGATAAAAATAGAGAAGATACACAAAAGCTGTGTGTCTTCTCTTATCTTTTGCAGACATCTTTTTCTTGCCTCCCCTTGTCAGGGGAGGTGGCAAAACCGTAGGTTTTGACGGAAGGGTAGTTCTTCTT
>JAZPXM010000072.1:0-15852 GCA_045543675.1 Acutalibacteraceae bacterium | reverse complement strand
GATAAAGTCGCAAACGAAGCGGTAACCGTCACCAATCAAGACGGCTTCAAACTCGACGCGGTACTGGTGTACGGTATGGAAGCAACCAAAGTTTTGGTAGACGGCAAAGAAACGACCTTTACAGCCGAAAATAACAAAACGAAAATTACATTGCCCGACGGCTTCACAAAACTGGAAGTATTCTGATAAAAGATCCCGCAAGAATTTTCTTGCGGGATTTTTGTTGTGTGAAACACCGCCGCGTGATTGACAGAAGCGTCAAAAAAGAGTATACTATTACGGAATATACGGAAAGGGGTGTCGGCTGTGAAACGCAAAATACTCGCATTAGTGCTAATGTTGTCACTGTTGCTGTGTGGTTGTATGGATATCGCGTCGTATTTACAGCCGCCGCACCCCGGCGGACAACAGCAGGCGGTACACGAAGCGTTAAAGAACGCATTGGCCCGTGGTGAAGCAAGGGATACCTATACGCTGAAATATGCTTTGGTAGATAACAATTCGTCTGCTTTTGTGATGCTCGGTGCCGACGGTACGCTTACACAAAATGATGATGCCGTGTTAGCGGTGGCGTTTTATGCACCGCGCGGCGGTGAACGGGTACATATCGCGTTGTTACGGCGACAGGAAAACGGTTGGGAAGCTGTGGCGGATGTACAGGGTGAAGGTACCGACTTGCATACCGCGGCGGTTGCCGACCTGAACAATGACGGCACGGCGGAACTGTTGCTTGGTTGGGATCTGTTCAGTAAAGATTATCAACTCAGCATATACCGCTTGGACGATACGATGCAAGCGGTGAAAGATGCGGGCAGATATACCGTCTTTGTGACGGGGGATATGACTGCGGATGCGAAAGAAGACATTCTGTTACTGCATGGCGGCGCTACGGCTACCGCCACCCTTTGCCGCTATGACGGCAACAGCGTTTCTGCTGTTGATACCGTTGTTTTGCGCGACGGTGTACGGCGTTTTGAAAAAGTGTTTTCAGGATATACCACCGGCGGCGGGAACGGTGTGTATATGGATGTACAATTGGTGGCTGACACGTATGCAACGTTGCTTGTGTACTGGGACGGCAAAAAGTTGTGCGCACCGCTGTTTGATGCCAAGACGGGCAATGCGGCAATCGCTGATCGTATTCCTGCCGTGTCGCTGACAGATGTGGACGGTAACGGTGTACCTGAAATTCCCGTGACCACCCGTTTGGCAGACGGTGAGCAAGCTACGCCGGAAGAAACGTGGCGTTGGCTTACCGAATGGTATACGTGGGACGTTATCTCTCAAACTGCCGTACGGCAGTTCGGTAGTATTGTTAACCGTGCGGACGGGTACAGTTTGGAACTGGAAGACGGGTGGGCAGAAAAAATCGTCACCCGTTACGATAAAGCCACCCATACGTTGTGGTTGGAATATACGGAAGAAGATGATGTGAAACCGTTTTTGGCGGTGCAAAGTATCGCCAATTTGCGCAACCCGATATTACCCGCCGTCGGATACACGTTTGAAACTTTACCCGGTAATTTACCGCTGAGAATTTGGTTTGAAAGCGACGCACCGTTTAATCTGACCATCGAAAAAATCAGCTATATGCTGATAAGCTTGTAGGAGGCGGCATAGTGAAACATATATTGGTTTGTGAAGACGAAGCCGCAATCCGTGAGTTTGTGGTATTCAATCTGCAACGAGCAGGCTATACCGTTTTGGCGGCAGACAGCGGCGAAAAAGCACTGGAATTGTATGCAACTGCTGCGGCGCCTATTGACGTGGCGTTGCTGGATGTGATGCTTCCCGGTATAGATGGGTTTACCGTTTGTGAACAGTTGCGAAAACAAGACGCGTCTATCGGTATTGTGATGCTGACGGCGCGTTCACAGGAGAGCGAGAAGATTACGGGGCTGCAAAAGGGGGCTGACGACTATGTGACCAAACCGTTCAGCCCTGCGGAATTGGTAGCGCGTGTGGAAGCGTTATACCGACGTGTGCAGGTGGCGAACGAGAAGAAAGACACTTTATCCCGCGGGGAATTTGTGCTGGATATGCGCAGTCATTTGTTGCGGGTAAAAGATACGCCCGTGGAATTGACCCAAACAGAATTTCAATTGTTGGAATTTTTGTTTTCACATCCCGATATGTGTCATAAACGGGAAGCGATCATACAACACGTATGGGGGGACGCTTATGTGGGTGACCCCAAAGTGGTGGACGTGAATTTACGCCGTCTGCGGATGAAGATCGAAAAAGACCCTTCTGCACCGCGGCATCTCATTACCGAATGGGGTAAGGGATATATGTGGAAAGACTGAAAGGAGGAACGGAATGGCTGTCAAGAAAAGTATGACCCGTCGGTGGATGCTGTACGGTTTTTCGGTGATCGCCGCCGTTCTGTTGGCAGTTGGTTGTGTGCTGGCGGTGCAGGTACATATGTACTATCATCGCGGCGTGGTTTCGCTTTTGGAAGAAAGGGCGGCGTTGCACCGCCGTTCTGCCGTATTCGAAACGGTGTCTGCGGATACGTGGGAAGATACTGCGTTTGTTTTTGTCGGCAATTTTGACAGTAAAGAACAAATGGAATTGCAAGTGTTGTCCGAGACGGGCGCTGTTTTGGCGTCGTCTACGGGATTTATGCCGCTTGGAGCAGATGCGGCGGCCGATTTTGCTTTAGCAAAAGCGGCGGGCGGTACGCTGACCCGCGATACCCGTAACGGGACGGGTGAGCACATTATGGCGCTCACAGCGTTGGAAACTGCGACAGACGGCACGACGATAGGCGCGTTGCGGTATGTTGTCAGTATGCGGCTGGTTGACCGCCAGATACGTTTACTGGTAATGGCTATCGGCGGTACGGTGTTGCTCGTACTGCTGTTTACGGCACTTGTCAGTTTTTACTTTATCCGTTCTATTGTACATCCCGTGGAAGAAATCGGTAGGGCGGCGCGGCGTATTGCTAAAGGGGAATACGCATACCGTATTCAAAAATACAATAATGACGAGTTGGGTGAACTATGCGACACCATTAACTATATGGCGGGAGAAATTGAACGTGCCGAACGTTTAAAAAACGACTTTATTTCTTCTGTGTCTCACGAATTGCGTACCCCGCTCACTGCTATTCGTGGTTGGAGTGAAACGTTGCGGGATATGGGCGGAGACGACCCTGCGCTGATGGCAAAAGGTATGGAAATTATCAGCGAAGAGACCGACCGTTTAGGTGGTATGGTGGAAGAATTGCTCGATTTTTCCCGTATGCAAAACGGTAAACTGGCCTTGCACTTTGAAACGGTAGACCTTGTGGCACTGCTGGAAGAAACGGTGTTTTTGTTCCGCGATCGTGCGGATAAAAAAGGGGTGTTTTTGCACTTGGCGGGCAAGGGAAAATTGCCTACTGTTAGCGGTGATGGTGACCGCTTAAAACAGGTGTTTATCAATATACTGGACAATGCTATTAAATACAGCGACGCGGGCGATACCGTGCGTGTAGACTATGCCACGGTCGGCAAAAAGGTGCAGATCGTGGTAGGGGATACGGGAAAAGGCATTGCCGCGGAAGATTTGCCCCGCGTGACGCAGAAGTTTTATAGAGCAGATATGACCCGCCCCGGTTCGGGTATCGGCTTGGCGGTGGCTGACGAAATTGTGCGCGGTCACGGCGGTACAATGGAAATTGACAGTAAATTGTCGGTAGGTACGGGTATTATTATTACTTTACCTATCAGAAAGGATTAAGATATGAGCGAGAATACAAAAATGAAAAAAACGTCTATCGGCGGTCAGGCGCTGATAGAAGGTGTTATGATGCGCGGTCCCGCAGTGACTGCTATGGCGGTGCGTCATACGTCGGGAGAAATCGTTTTAGAAGATTGGACAACGGAAGGCGCAGATAAACCGAAATGGATGAAACTGCCCTTTATCCGCGGCATTTTTAATTTTATTGACTCTCTGCGCTTTGGTTACAAAGCGTTGATGCGTTCTGCGGAACTGAGCGGGCTGGAAGAATTGGAAGAAGAAGGCGAAATGCCGTCTTGGATTATGAATACCTTGATGGTCGTATCTTCCGTACTGGGTGTTGCTGTCTCGGTGGTGCTGTTTATCTGGTTGCCTGCTTTTCTGTTTCGTATGCTGTCCCGTGCGGTTCCGGCGTTGGATCATGCGCTTATTCGCGGTGTTTTTGAAGGCGTGTTACGTATCTTGCTGTTTGTCGGTTATGTGGCAGTTATTTCCTTGATGAAAGATATTAAGCGTGTATTTATGTACCACGGCGCAGAACATAAAACCATTTTCTGTTATGAAAAAGGGTTGCCGTTAACGGTAGAAAACGTTCGCGAACAATCGCGTTTCCATCCCCGTTGCGGTACATCTTTTATGATTTTGATGTTGCTGGTCGGTATGGTGGTATCTATGTTGATTCCCGATATGAACGCAGGGTTGCGTACGGCAATCAAACTGCTGACCTTGCCTTTTGTGGTGAGCGTCGGATATGAACTGATCAAATTGGCGGGCAGAAAAGATAACGCGTTTACCCGCTGTATTTCCAAACCGGGTGTGTGGATGCAACACCTTACCACCAAAGAACCCGAAGACGATATGATAGAATGTGCGATAGCGGCGATGGAAAAGGTTATTCCCGAAGACGCGGAGGCGGATACGTGGTGACCTACCGAGCATTGTATGCAGACGTGACGGCGCGTTTTACGGCGGCAGGATTGGAAGATGCTGCCTTTGATGCGCGGTGCATTTTAGAAGTTGTCGCCGGTATGCCGCACGGCATACTGCCGCCTGCCGCCGCTGTGCCGACCGAAAAGGTGACAGCGGTAGAAACTGCTGTTTCACAGCGGTTGCAGGGCAGACCTTTGCAGTATATATTGGGTGAATGGGATTTTTTGTCTTTGCGCCTGTTTGTCGGCGAAGGGGTATTGATTCCGCGACAGGATACCGAAGTGCTGTGTGAAACGGTGGCATCGGCATTGCAAGAAACACCTGCACCGCACGTTGTCGACCTTTGCGCAGGAAGCGGTTGTGTCGGTTTAGGGATTGCATCGCTGGTATCGGACATACGTGTCACAGCGGTAGAAAAATCTCCGCAAGCGTTTACTTATCTAAAGAAAAACATAGCGCGCTACCCTGCGCTTAAGGTAACGGCGATGCAAGGGGATATTCTTACCGACCATGAAACGTTTACCGACACGTATGACGCGATTGTTTCCAATCCGCCGTACATTCCTGCCGCGGATTTGAGCGGCTTGATGCGGGAAGTGCAAAATGAACCGCAAATGGCGCTGGACGGCGGAGCGGACGGTCTTACCTTTTATCGCGCGATTTGTACCCATTGGGTGCCGAAACTGAAAAAGAATGGCTTGTGCGCGGTGGAAATCGGTTTTGATCAAGGCGAACAAGTGTACCGTTTGTTCGACCAAGCGGGACTTAGTGATTGCCGCGTTGTCCAAGATTACTGCGGAAATGACCGCGTAGTGCTGGGATACCGCCGCTAAATGCGTTTGTAAAAATTTTCGAACGAATGTTCGATTTTTTCGTAAAACCTATTGATTTTTTGAAAAAAGCGTTGTATACTGTGTAGGACGAAAAGGTTCTTGGAGAAAGGAATAGATGAAATGGCAGAAAAAAAGACGACAGCAAAAGCAGCAGCGGCAAACGACGAGAGAAAGAAAGCATTAGACGCCGCGTTGCAACAGATTGAAAGAAATTACGGTAAAGGGGCTGTGATGCGTCTCGGTCAGCATCACGGTATGCAGATCGACAGTATTCCTACGGGATCTATGGCTTTGGATGCGGCTTTGGGTGTCGGCGGGTTGCCCCGCGGCAGAATCATTGAGATTTACGGGCCGGAAGCGTCTGGTAAAACGACCCTCGCGTTGCACGCGGTGGCGGAAGCACAGAAAAAAGGCGGCGAAGCGGCATATATCGACGTGGAACATGCATTAGACCCTGTGTACGCGCGTGCACTTGGCGTGGATGTGGATTCGTTGTTGGTATCACAGCCGGATGCGGGTGAACAAGCGCTGGAAATTATGGAAGCGCTTATTCGTTCAGGTGCTGTGGATATCGTGGTTTTGGACTCGGTTGCGGCACTGGTGCCCCGTGCGGAAATCGAAGGCGAAATGGGCGATAGCCATGTTGGTTTGCAGGCACGTTTGATGTCGCAGGCGATGCGTAAATTGGCGCCTGTGGTCGCAAAATCCAATTGTATCGCTATTTTCATTAACCAGTTGCGCTTAAAGGTCGGTGTGGTGTACGGCAATCCTGAAGTGACGTCGGGCGGTAATGCGTTGAAATATTATGCGTCTGTACGATTGGATGTGCGCCGTACCGAAACGCTCAAAAGCGGTGGCGAAGCCATTGGCTCGCATACCCGCGTGAAAATCGTGAAAAACAAGGTGGCACCCCCGTTTAAAGAAGCGGAATTTGACGTGATTTACGGGCAGGGTATTTCCCGCGACGGCGAACTTATCGACCTTGCTGTAAAACTGGATATCATTCAGAAATCGGGTGCTTGGTTCTCGTATAAGGAAGACCGTTTGGGTCAAGGCAGAGATAATACCAAGGAATATCTGCGTAACCACCCCGAACTGTTTGCGGAAATCGAAGCGCAGGTACGGGAAGGTCTGCCGCGTCTTAATCCGCAGAGAAACCTTGCCGCACCTGCTCCGCAACCCGTGGAGATCCCGATTGAAGCGGCGGCGAAAGTATCGGCACCCGCGGCAAAAGCGCAGATCGATATTGTTGTTGATGATGAATAAAAAAAGAAAAGAGGCGGCTTTGCCGCCTCTTTCTTGCGTGGTGAGCACAAATGAAAATTACAGATAAACAGAAAATACGTGGGTCACAGTACGTGTTATCTTTTGATACGGATGATGATTTTACGGTGACGGTGGATGCCGCCACCTTTGACGAGTCGTATTTTTTTGTGGGCAGAGACATTTCTGCTGACGAATTGGAAGCACTTTTAGCGTTATCCCGTAAAAATCGTACCCGTTCCCGGGCACTGTACTACCTTTCCGGCAGGGATTATGCCGCCAAAGAATTACAGAGGAAATTATCCCGTTCTGTCGATAGAGAAACTGCCGCGGCGGTGGTGGAACGCTTGGAAGAAGTGGGTCTTGTAAATGATAGCGCCTACGCAGAGCGTATGGCCCGCAGTTACGCCAATTATCGCTTGTATCCGCGGCGGCGCATCATGGCGGCGTTGCGGGAAAAAGGCGTATCCCGTGAAGATGCTGAAAATGCTGTTGAACAATTAGAAACCGACGATTTGCAAGTTGCACTTGCACTCTTGCGAAAAAAATATTATAATAAACTGCAAACCGATGAAGACCGTAAAAAAGTTGCCGCCGCTTTGGCGCGCAGCGGGTTTGGTTTTGATACGGTAAAAAAGGCAATGGAAATGCTTGCTACGGAGGAAACGTAAACATATATGGCTATTAAAGTGGGTATGGTGTCGCTCGGTTGTCCGAAAAACCAAATGGACGCCGAATTGATGTTGGCATCTTTGTATGAAGCGGGTATGGAGATCACCCCCGACAGCGGCTTAGCTGATGTGGTGGTGGTAAACACCTGCGGTTTTATTGAAGATGCAAAGAAAGAAGCGATTGAAAATATTCTGGAGTTTGCCGCGCTGAAAAAAGAAGGGCGTATCCGCGGTATCGTGGTGACGGGTTGTATGGCGCAACGGTACGGACAGATGGTGGCAGACGAATTGCCTGAATGTAACGCGGTATTGGGTCTGGGTGCCAACCGTGATATTGTGGCGGCGGTAAAGACGGCATATGACGGCGGCAGTATGCAGAGCTTTCCTTCACTTGACAGTTGGGTGTTGGACGGTAAACGCATACAGTCCACACCGCATTATTTTGCCTACCTGCGTATTGCGGATGGTTGTGATAACCGTTGTACGTACTGTGCGATCCCGCTGATTCGCGGCGGTTTGCGCAGTCGTAAGCAGGAAAATATTATCGCCGAAGCCAAAGCGCTCGCGGCGGCAGGCGTTAAGGAAATTGTGGTCATTGCACAAGACCCTACCGTGTATGGTGAAGACATTTACGGCGAACGGCGATTACCTGCATTGCTGAAAGACCTTTGCCGCATCGACGGCATAGCTTGGATACGTCTTTTGTACTGTTATCCCGAACATATCACGGATGAGTTGTTGACGGTAATGGCAAGCGAGCCGAAAATCGTCAAATATCTCGATATGCCGATACAGCATGCATCGGGTAACGTGTTGCGTGCTATGAACCGTAAAACGGATAAAGAGACGCTCACAGCGTTGATTGACCACATCCGCAAAACTGTAAAGGGAATCACCTTGCGTACCACTGTTATGGTAGGTTTTCCCGGTGAGACAGCGGAAGACTTTGAACAGTTGTCGCAATTTGTCGGAGATGTAAAGTTTGACCGCTTGGGTTGCTTTACTTATTCGCCCGAAGAGGGAACACCTGCGGCAACCTTGCCCGACCAGATACCCGCAAAGGTGAAACAAAAGCGTTGTGACCATATTATGGAAAAGCAGGCGCATATCGTAGATGCACTGCAAGAAGCGCTGATAGGCAAAACTGTACGGGTGTTGGTGGAAGGGTATGACCGCTTGGCAGAAAGCTGGTTTGGTCGCAGTGCGGCACACGCGCCGGAAATTGACGGCAACATCTTTTTCTCGGTGCCGCAAGGCGCGTGCCTTGCCACGGGTGATTTTGTCAATGTTACCATTACCGATCGCTTGGATTGGGATTTGATAGGAGAAATGTGCGATGAATGTACCGAATAAACTGACGGTGGTGCGTATTGTTTTGGCACCTGTCTTTTTACTGCTTTTGACAATAGAATTTCCGTTCCATAATCTAATTGCCGGTGTGGTGTTCGGCGCGGCGGCTTTTACCGATATGTTGGACGGAAAAATTGCGCGCAAATATAACCTTATCACCAATCTGGGCAAGTTCTTAGACCCGCTTGCAGACAAAATGCTGACCACTGCGGCATTTCTCGGTTTCTTGGCGGCAGGACATTTGGACGTGTGGGCGGTTATGCTCATTTTGACCCGTGAATTTATGGTGACTTCGGTACGCTTGCTTGCCGCCAAAGACGGTAACGTGATTGCCGCCAGTATGGCTGGTAAAGTCAAAACGGTGATGCAGTTTGTGGCTATCATTTATATGATTGCGGCATTGGAAGTGTGCAGTTGGCAGAATACGTTGCTGTTGGGAGTGCTGCCTGACGTATTTTACAGCGTGTTGCTGATTGTCGGCAGGGTGCTTATTTGGGTGTCGGTATTTTTCACCATCCAGTCGGGCATTCAGTATGTGTGGAACGGCAGAAAATATTTTTTGGATAATTAAAAAAAGTGTGGACTTTTTGGAAAAACTTATATATAATGTGGTAGAAATGCAATCGGCAGGAAAAGTATGCGTTGGTCGGTATGCCAGAGAGAAAGCGTCGCGGCTGAAAGCGCTTTTGATACTAAAAACGCAAAAATGCACCTGACGGCAGGACGGGGGAAGCCAGTATCCCGTCTCGGTATGCCCCGTTATCGGCTTTTCGAGTGATAAATCGGAGTGGAACCGCGAACTTTCGCCTCCGACAGCTTTGGGCTGTCGGAGGTTTTATTATTTTAGGGGTGTTATATGTTTAAAAGAATGATAGAAGACATCCGCACCATCCGTGAACGCGACCCTGCGGCACGGTCGGCGTTGGAAGTGATGCTGTTGTATAACGGCTATAAAGCAGTGCGTTCGCATCGCTTGGCAAATTTTTTTCACCGCCACGGCTTTCGATTGATAGCCCGTGCGATTTCCCAGCGGTGTGTATGCCGTACGAATATCGAAATTCACCCTGCCGCTACCATTGGCAGACGGTTTTTTATCGACCACGGCACAGGGGTGGTTATCGGTGAAACCACCGAAATCGGCGACGATTGCACCATTTATCAGGGTGTTACCTTGGGTGGTACGGGTAAAGACAAAGGTAAACGTCACCCTACACTCGGCAGTAACGTGATGGTAGGCGCAGGCGCTAAGGTGCTTGGTCCCATTCATATCGGCAATAACGTGCGTATTGCGGCGGGTGCCGTGGTGCTTTCGGATATTCCCGACAACTGCACGGCGGTAGGTATTCCTGCAAAGGTGGTACGCCGCAACGGTGAAAGGGTGGAAGACCTTGACCAGATACACATTCCTGACCCTGTGGCGCAGGAATTGGAACGTCTTAACGACGCGATAGAAGAACTGTGGAAACAAATTGAAAACATTTGATTTTGGAGGATATACGTATGGGTATCAAACTGTTTAACACAATGACTAGACAAAAGGAAGATTTTATTCCGATTGAAGAAGGAAAAGTACGGCTGTATGCGTGCGGTCCTACCGTGTATAACTTTATTCACATCGGTAACGCGCGCCCGTTGTGCGTATTTGACGTGTTGCGCCGTTATTTTGAATTCCGCGGTTATGAAGTGAATTTTGTGCAGAATTTCACCGATATTGACGATAAAATCATCCGTCGTGCGAATGAGGAAGGCACCACGTTTGACGTGGTTTCGGAAAAATACATCCAAGAATTTGAAACAGATGCGAAGGGTCTTGGCGTAAAACCCGCCACCACCCATCCGCGTGCCACCGAAAACATCGATGAAATCCAAAGCATTATTGCGGGACTCATTGAAAAAGGGTATGCATATGTTTCCGAAAACGGTGACGTGTATTTCCGTACCCGCAAGTTTGATGAATACGGCAAACTGTCTCACCAACCGATTGACGACTTGGAATCCGGCGCGCGTATTGCGGTGGGTGAACAAAAAGAAGATCCGCTGGACTTTGCACTGTGGAAAGCGGCAAAACCCGGTGAGCCGTTTTGGCCGTCTCCCTGGAGTGACGGTCGTCCCGGTTGGCACATTGAATGTTCTGCGATGGCACGTCGCTTCCTTGGTGAGACCATTGATATTCACGGCGGCGGACAGGACCTTGTGTTCCCGCACCATGAAAATGAAATTGCGCAGAGCGAATGTTGCAACGGCGTACCGTTTGCGCGTTATTGGATGCATAACGGGTATATCAACGTGGATAACAAAAAAATGTCCAAATCTCTGGGCAATTTCTTTACCGTGCGTGACGTGGCGGCAACGTATGGATATGAGCCGATTCGTTTCTTCCTGATTTCGTCCTCTTACCGTAGCCCCATTAACTATAATGCGGAAATCATCGAACAGGCACAAGCGGCACTCGACCGTTTGTACAACTGTAAAAACGGCTTGGAATTTGCGGCGAAAAACGCACCTGCAGGGGATGCAGATGCGGCATTCTTAGCAAAATTAGATGCCAGACGGGAACAGTTTATCACCGCGATGGATGATGACCTGAATACCGCTGACGGTATTGCGGCGCTGTTTGAATTGGTGCGCGATATCAACTTGATGCTTGCACCTACTTCCGCTACGCTTGGCACCATTGAAGCGGCACAGAAACTGTTTGGTGAACTGTGTGACGTGCTGGGCCTTTTGTATTCCCGCGATGTGGCGGGGGATGACGATGCGGAAATTGAAGCGCTGATTGCAGCGCGCGCGACTGCCCGTAAAGAGAAAAATTGGGCGGAAGCAGATCGCATTCGTGATGAACTGAAAGCACGCAATATTATTTTGGAAGATACGCCCCAAGGCGTAAAATGGCATAGGGGATAAGAAAATGGTATATACCGTTACGTTAAATCCGTCAATTGACGTTACTTTGTGGACCAATGATTTGGACAGAGACGCGGTTAACCACGTGCTGGATGAACGCCGTGAAGCGGGCGGCAAAGGCATTAACGTGTCCCGCGTATTGCGCTCATTCGGCGTGGATAATCTGTGCGTGGCGCTGGCGGGCGAAGAAAATTTTTCGGAGTTTACCGAGTTCTTACAGCGCGATCAGTTGCGCTTTGAACTGATGCAGGTCGGCGGCGCGGTGCGTGAAAATCTTACTATCCGTTTTGCTGACCAGACCGTAAAAGTAAACCGTCGCGGTCAACCGTTGTCGCTCATATTTGTCAGTACGTTGATGACCTACTTAGAAACCCACATACACACGGGAGATATTGTGGTGTTTGCAGGCAGTTTACCGGAAAATATGCACGTGCAGGATTATATTGAATTGATGCTGGCGGCAAAAAACGTTGGTGCCAGAGTGGTGGTGGACAGCGACCGCCTGACGGTGGCTGATTATGAGCGGGTACGCCCGTGGTTGATAAAACCCAACATCCACGAATTGCAGCATATTGTGGGTGAAGAACTGGCAGACCGTGCGGCGATAGATACTGCTGTAGCAACTTTGCATACGGCAGGTGTTGAAAACGTATTGCTTACGTTGGGCGGCGACGGTATGTTGCTGTATAACGCAGATGGTGTCATTCACGCTGCTGCACCGCGTGTGGAAGTGAAATCTACCGTTGGTGCGGGAGATAGCGCGTTGGCAGGATTTATTGTGGCAACCGAAAAAGGAAAAACTATGGCAGATCGTGTGCGGTTGGCGTGCGCTTGCGGTACCGCTTGTGCTATGCAGGACGGTACGGGTGTGGCAACCGCCAAGACAGCAGAACCGCTGTTTGAAATAATAGGAATAAAGGAGTAACCGTTATGTTTGGAGCAAAAGAAGTTATCACTTTTGGCGTAGAAGATATGCATTGCGCTCATTGTGCGGCAAAAGTTGTCACTGCATTGAAAACGGTGAAAGGTGTAAAAAAAGCGGAAGTGTCTTTGGAAGAAAAGACGGCAACCGTTACCGTGCGTGCAGGAAAAGTGGATGCTGAAACATTGAAAAACGCCGTGAAAGAAGCGGGTTTTGGTATCACCGAATGATGGAAACACAGAAATTAACGGTTTTGGTCGGCGGTATGTCCTGCGTGCGCTGTGCCGCGGCGGTGGAAAATGCGTTAAAAGCACAGCCCGGTATTGTGTCCGTAACGGTCAGTTTTACAACGGGTAAAGCGGATATCGTCTGCGACCAAACCGTGTCGTTAAAAAAGATACACAAAGCCATTAAAAACGCCGGATATATCGTGATAGAAGATAAGGAGACGTTTCACCGCAAAGAATTGCGGCAAAACGTTACCTTATTCGTGTTTTCGGCAATATTCTCACTGCCGTTTGCGGTGATGATGGTCACGATGTTTTTGCTGCCTGACTCTGCACTCAATCATATATTGCATAACGGCTGGTTGCAGTTTGCTTTGGCAACCCCCGTACAGCTTGTAGCCGGTTTTCGCTTCTATAAAGCGGCGTTTTCGTCGCTAAAAAACCGCAGTCCCGGTATGGATTTGCTGGTGGCGACCGGTACGACTGCGGCGTGGGGATACAGCACCTACGTATTGTTGACAAACGGCGGTCATGTGTATTTTGAGGGTGCCGCGATGGTAATTACCCTTGTTTTGCTGGGTAGGGTGTTGGAGACCCGCGCCCGCGCCAAAACGTCCGAAGCAATAGCGTTGTTGTTGCAGTTGCAACCCCGTACCGCTACGGTGTGGCGGGAAGAACGATGGCAGGAAATGCCTATAGAAACAGTTGTAACAGGTGACCGTTTGCTGGTCAAAGCAGGAGAAACGGTGCCGACTGACGGTGTGGTCTTGTCGGGTGACAGCCATGTGGACGAGTCGATGCTCACGGGCGAAAGTATGCCGATAACCAAGACGGCAGGAGATACCGTTACGGGCGGCACGGTCAATGCTGACGGCGTGCTGGAAATTTCGGCAACGGCGGTGGGGGATGCTACCGTGCTTGCGGGTATCATACGTATGGTAGAAACCGCTCAATCCACCAAAGCCCCCGTGCAACGGTTGGCGGATACCATTGCCGCTTGGTTTGTACCGATGGTGGCGGTAGTGGCGCTCATTACGTTTGGCGGTTGGTTGCTGGCGGGCGCAGGTGTGGAAACCGCTTTGCAAAACGCAGTTTCGGTACTGGTTATCGCGTGCCCTTGCTCTTTGGGATTGGCGACCCCGACCGCATTGATGGTCGGTATGGGTCGCGGTGCCAACATGGGCATCTTGCTGAAAAGTGCCCAGACGCTTGAAACAGCTTGCCGTTTGGATGCGGTGTTGCTGGATAAAACGGGTACGGTGACCGAGGGGAAACCGAAAGTAACAGAGGTCAAGACGGTTGTCGCTATATCCGATGCGGTGTTATTGGGGCTTGCCGCCGCGATAGAAACCTATGCAAAACACCCGCTGGCGCAAGCGGTTTGTGATAGTTATAACGGCGTGTTACCGCAGGCAGAAAACGTCGAGACGGTAGTCGGTAACGGCGTTACGGGCGTGATAGACGGCAGGACGGTGCGGGTCGGTAAGGCGAATTTTGTGTCGGAAATGCCGTTTGCGGATGCCGATTGGGCGGATGCGAAACGCAGTGAAGGCAAAACGGTGGTGTTCGTGGCGGTGGACGGTGTGCAAATGGGTATGCTGGCGATTGCCGACCCCATACACCCCGATTCCGCGGCGGCGATTGCCGACTTAAAAGCGCTCGGCATCGAAACGGTGATGTTGACGGGTGACCGCAAGGAAACCGCGACAGCGGTTGCGAAAACGGCGGGCATAGATACGGTGATTGCGGAAGTGTTACCTGACCAGAAGGCCGATAGCGTGGCACAATACCGCGAACGGGGTAAGTCTGTCGGTATGGTGGGTGACGGCATCAACGATGCACCTGCTTTAGCGGCGGCATCTGTCGGATTTGCCATGGGAAACGGTACTGCCGTAGCAATGGAATCGGGCGACGTGGTACTGGTCGGCGGCGGTATTGCCGCTTTGCCCCGTGCTATACGGTTATCCAAAGCCACTATGCGGAAAATCAAACAAAATCTGTTTTGGGCATTCTTTTATAACACCGTCGGCATACCGCTTGCGGCGTTTGGCTTGCTTAGCCCCGTTATTGCGGGCGCGGCGATGGCGCTAAGTTCGGTGACGGTGGTTACCAACTCGTTGTTACTGAAAAAATCAAAATTATGAGAAAAAAGCAGGTCGTTTGACCTGCTTTTTTATTTTCGGCTATTTTCTCCGCAAAACTGCGCAAAAACGCACCTGGAATGTGACAAAAACGTCACATTCCATTGTGTATACTGGAGCCATAATTATATGGTGGTGAGGATGTTGAAAGAAAAGGTGTTGGCGGGTGTCGGTATAGAAGCGCCTGCAGAAAAGGAAAAACATACAGGTCTGGGAACAGCGCGGATCATGACGGTGTTGGGTTTTGTGTTGCTTGGCTTGATACTCCCGCGGGGCAATATTTACGGCGTTACGGCACCGTTTGGGGTAAGCCTTGTGGCATCGGTGGACGGTGTCGGGTCAATGCTGGTCTACATAGCGGCGTTGGTCGGATATTTGCTGTCGGGAGAAATGTCGATGCCGCTTCGGTATATGGCGGCAGTAGCGGTGGCGGGTGCTGTGCATTGGACCTGCGGTGTATTGCCCCATATACGACACAGCAAACTGTTCGCACCGTTGCTCGCGTGCGGTGCTACGTGGGCGAGCGGGTTTTTAATGGGCGGTGCGGGAAGTTTTCTCGGCGTGTTGCTGACCTTGGCGGAAGGTATAGCGGCGGGTGGCTTTGCATACTTCTTTAAAGAAGCGTTTTTATTTCTTGTAAAGACTCGTCGCCGCACAGGTATGACCTTGCCCGAACAGACGGGTTTTGTATTGATAGGTGCCGCGGCGCTTTTAGCGATATTTCCTTTAGAATATTATTATATCTCTTTTGGCAGATTGGCGGCGAGTGTTTTTATTCTGTTGTTTGCGCGTGCCGGTCGTGAACAAAGCGGTGCCGCGGCGGGAACGATATTGGGCGTGGCGTTGATGCTGTCTATGCCGGACAGACCGTACGCGGCGGTAGGG
>JAZPXM010000071.1:0-5988 GCA_045543675.1 Acutalibacteraceae bacterium | reverse complement strand
CATTTTCTTTGCTTATTACGTCCCGGTACTGATTGCAGAAATCTTTACACGGGCAGTATTCGTGACATTTAGCCGAGAACGGCGCGCGGTATTCGATATAGTCCGCGCTGTGTGTTGCGAGATACTCCTCGGCCTCTTCTTTTGTGGGCAATAACCGCAGTGCCCTTTTTGTGTGGTTCTTCCGTACTGCCCAACCGCCACCGCGTGCCCACCGTTCAGAGTCCGTGCAAAACGGCAACATATCGTCGGGCAGATCCTCGCACGCGTTAAGGCTTGCAAGTTTCATGCGCACGCGCTGTTCGGTTTCTGTGAGGTCTGATAGGTCAAACTCTACGGTTTCTATCGGTTCGGGGTAGTCTTTCTCGAGTCTTGCCTCACCTTTTCTGTGGTCGCGCAGAATTGCAATTATTCTGCCCTTGGTTATCTTGTGCCCCGCCTGGTTGAGCATGAACGCGTACGTTGCTAACTGCGCGTGCCAATCATCGAACTCGCCGTGCTTGAACTTCCACACGGACGTTGTTTTGTAGTCAACAACGGTGTCACCGTCTATATAGTCGGTTATACCGGTTACGGTGTATTTGCCCGTCTGCCACTTTAGGTGCACTTCTGCGTTGCCCTCGGCTGCGTCCTCTAACACTGCGTGTGTGGCCGTCCCGAACAGTGCCCATGCCATTGTTGACACGTCTTGTTCGATTTCGTCGTTGTGTCTGCGGGTGAGTAGGATCTCACGCGTTGACTTCAACAAGGTTGTCACACTGTATGTGTACGGTTTGATTTCCCTCTGCTGCATTGCTGCCGCTACCATCGGCGCGGGTAGGTTTTTATTATTCGTTATCTTCATACAACCCCCTACACGTCGGACACATGCCGTTTGTTATGTTGTCGGGGTCGAACCAATCCCCGCACTTTCTGCAGCGTGTGGCCTCTACGAAGTCCGCGCCGCACTCGGGACAATACCCGAACGTTTCCCATATTCCGTAACCCATATACTCGGGTTCTTCTGCCGGTCGGTCGAAAACGTGACCGTTTGAACAGATATACATTTGCTTTTACCTCTCTAAACACGCTATAATACGTGTATCATTTCTTTTACCAATGAGGGTGTGGCCGTATCGCACAGCGGCTGCGCCCTCATGCTATTAACAGGATTGCCACCGCTAACATGGCGAACCCACCGAATACCAACGCACCGCCGAGCCACTCGCGCGGTGTTATTGTTTTTGCAATGCTTATAAACTCTCTCATTTGTCGCACCTCTCTATGAGTTCTTGTATTGCGTGTGCGCATATTGCGCCGTTGTTCAGAGCGTCCCTAATGTCCAGGTTCACACGGTCAAAAGGTCTGCCGTTCTCTGCGTCGTCCCTGGATCTCATGTACAACGCGTCCCACATTTCGTGCAGCACGTTCCATGTTCTGTCCAGATCCTCAACGGTGAGTTTCCTCAAATTCTCGTTGAGGTCGTTTATTTCTTCGCGTGTCATTTCTTTTACCCCCTTAATCAAGCCTTATACGCTTTGTTTCTTCATCAACCGACGCGTACAGCGTGCCGGTCTCGCCACTGTAGTTGAACGCAGAGCACAACCACAAGCCGAGTTCTGCAAAGTCTGTTGCGAATGCTGCTATGTTGCTGTATGTGCCCGTTACGTTGCATTTGCCGACACGGTCGGCAACTTTGTTGTATGCGTCTATCGCTACTTCGATAGGGTGCTTGTTCGGTTCTGTCATTTCTTTTACCCTTTCTTGTGTCTTATAGTCCGTACAATGGTACAAACTATGTGGTATGTTGTTTTTAGACGGTCTGGCGGCTTGCCACTACTTCAGCAAATGCCGTGTTTAAACGTTCTTTGGCGTTCGGCGGTGTTTTGCGTCCGTTCAGAATTGCCGTAATATATGATTTCGTCACGCCCATATATGCGGCAATTTCTGTGCGGTCTACACCGGCGTTGTGCATTCGGCCTATTAGGTCGCCCGTCCATTTCGGCGGTGTTGTCTGCGCCATACTTTGCCCCCTTTCTGTATTCTTGCAGTTGCAAAAGTAAACTAAATATTTTATTATGTAATTGCTAGTTTACACGGGTTATTCAGTTCACTTTCACAACCACTGTCTGTTATTATAGAGTTGTGTAAGTAAACTTGCAATACCCTAAGTTAAATTCGTCAACTTGTACACTTTTAAGGGGTAATTATGGGTTACTATGACAACTTTTTAAGGCTATGTGCCCGTGATAAGATCACACCGGCACAAGTGCAGCGCGATTTAGGGTTATCTAAAGCAGCTGCGAACAAATGGAAATCGGGCAGTATTCCGCATGACGCAACCTTAATGCGTGTTGCTGAGTATTTCGGTGTAACTACCGATGAACTTTTAGGCATAGAAAACGCGCCCACACCCGAGGGTGCAGACGCTAAGCAGATAATAAACGATTTGCAGACAATGGCCGAGGACGGGACATTGTTATACAGTGGTGAGCCGTTAGATCCTACAACGGCGCGTTTGTTTATGAACGCATTAAACTATATTGATAAACTGTTAGAGGATCAAACCAAAAACGATGTATGACCGCATTTACAAGACGGTACGGGACGTTATGCAAACATACAACACAAACGACCCCAGGGAAATTGCCGACGCGCTCGGAATAGTGCGCTGTAAAATGCCGTTGGGTAATATGAATGGCTTTTTAAGAGGCCATGCCGGGCGTTTTGGTATTGTGATTAATTCTAATTTGCAATTAACACAAGAACTGATTACGACCGCGCACGAACTCGGGCACTACTTTTTACACGACGGACAAAACCGCATATTTTTAGATACTCGGACGTTTAACAATAACGCCAAGTACGAACGTGAAGCCAACATATTTGCGGTTTATCTGATCTGGCCGAACAAAACAGAACTGTACGACATGGGCGACACCGTGGCAGATGTTGCAGCCATTACAGGGTTGTCTGAAAAATTAATCAATTTACGCATTATTGAGGGGTAAAAGAAATGGGAAACACCAAGACATTTGAAACAAAGATAGCCGGTATATCTTTTTACGAAAAAGACATACAGAACAACTTTGCAGAACTCAACGACGGATACAACCGCACAAAAACCGAAATAGTCGACGACTACGACGACGGCATAAAAATTTACAAGTACGATTATGTAATCAACCGCGCCGAGCTTGTCCCAGATCCGACCAACGAACACGATCCAAACGCCATAAAGGTTATGTGCGACGGTGTACAAGTCGGGTTTATTCCGGCAAAGGAAACAAAGAAAGTAAAAGCGCTCATGGGTTCCCCATTGTACGCCGGTGTAACTGTTCAGATCCTCGGCGGTGCTTATAAGTATGTGTCCGTCACTTACGACATAGAAAAAGACCGCGACGTATCCGACATGGACAAAGACACCGACCCAATATACGGCATAGTCACGGTTCATACCAATTACACCCAAGAGGAAATAGCCGAACAAGAACGCATAAAGGCTGAACAGAAAGCAGAGCAAGAACGCAAAGAACTTGAACGCTTACAAGCTGAGGCGCAAGCTATCCAGGCACAAGAGGCAGAACAGAAAAAGCAAAACTCATTGTGGAACAAATACAAAAAGCGTTTCAAAAAGTATTCGTTCTGGCGCAAGATCCTTGCAATTATAATTTGGCTTGCTGTAATTGATCTGATCATAACGGGCATTGCTAGTTTGTTCGGGGCTTAACTTATAAACAGGTAAAAGAAATGACAAAGAAAATAAAAGGCCTGTCTGTGCGAAAAGACGGCGTGTACGTGTTGAGCAAGACTATTGACGGCACGCGCCACCGCTTTTTATCGAAAGACCCCGCGGAGTGTTACCGCAAATATAACGAGTTCATGGACGGCAACACCAGGGGCGCGCCGTTCCGTGAGGTTGCCGACCAATACGAGCGCATGAAATACGACGATATCCGGCACGGCACGTTGAAAAGCTACGCACCCGCCTTGCGGTCTGCCGTGCAGTGGTTCGGCGATAGGCGTATAAAGGAAATCACGCCGTACGAGGTAAAACAGTACTTACAGAGCCTCGGCAATACGTACGCATACAAGACGGTAAAGAACTACAAAGGGCAATTAAGCGCGGTTTTTCGCTTTGCTATAACCACCCTGGGCGTGCAGATGTACAACCCGTGCGACAACGTGCAAGTGCCCCGAGGTTTAGCCAGGTCGACCAGATCAGACATAACGGACGAACAGAAACGCATAATAACGGACTACAGACCAGGCGAGTTTATCCTTGCGTTACTGATCCTATACACGGGTTGCCGGTGCGGTGAGGCGTGCGCCCTCACGTGGTCGGATATCGACTTTGACAACCGCACTGTGACCATCAACAAACAGTTAACCTGGGTAAACAACCGCCCGACCATATCGCTACAAAAAACACCGCAGAGCGCGCGTGTTGTCCCACTGTTAAAACCGCTAGAGGTTGCACTGAAAACGCAAAATAAGGTCGGTTTTATCGTCTCTGGTGACAAGCCAATCACATACAGACAACTACGCAATCGTTGGTTGTCCTGGTGCGTGTCCAAGGGGTTATACACGACTACCACCGCAACACGTAGGATAGACGGCGAATACAAAACGGTTACACTGAAACAACCCACGATAGACCGCCATCAGCTCCGGCACGCCTACGCGGGTATACTGTACGACTGCGGCGTAGACTCGTTTGCTGCTATGCACCTACTAGGTCACTCGGACATACAGACAACACTCAACATATACACGCATTGGCACGACAAAAACGTTGTCAAAGTAGGTGAGCAGCTCAACGCCGCGTTAAGTGCCCAAAACGTGCCCTAAAACCGCTTTTTCGGGCACGTGGTACAACTTCATTGCAAAAAGAAAAACCCACGCAAAACATCGTCTACAACGGCGTTTCACGTGGGTTTACTATATGGTCCGAGTGGCGGGACTCGAACTCGCGGCCAGGCGTGGCACTACCTACACATGTAGGGTGTACGTGCCCTTGACGTGCCATAGGTACGTTTAGGTACAACTTGGTACAACTTGGGTACAACTTTGGTACAACTTTGATACAACTTTGATACAACACATAAAAAAGCACCCCGGGGCGGTCAACTCTCGGGGTGTTATAACTACGGCGGTATTTTGTTTGGAAGAACAACCCACGGAAAGAACGCCCCCGCCGTTGTTACCTCATTACTGCACCTTTGTTACTGTGGGTTTAACTTGTATGACTTTCTCGCCATACTCGACAAGTCCGGCAACATCACCGGCAGACACTCTGAACGTCACGTCATACATGGCGGGTTTTTCTTCGGGGTAGTACGTGACCCACTCACCGTTTTTGGTTGGGTTCGCAACCCACTTACCGCGTTCTATCTCATACCATGTGTACGTATTGTCGGATTTTTGCGACAACACGTTATAGTATCCAGGCGCGGCAAAACCAAGGCGTGCACCGCTTGTGCTTGCCTTGTCACGCACGTTTAGGTTGTCAATATTGACGCGTATCTGCGCCGTTTTTGACGACCTCGCAACGGGTGTGGTCGCATACTCGGAAAACTCCACGGGTGGGTATATAAACCCTTGCCATTTATAGGTTGAACCGAGGTAGTAACCATAACTTGCACTATGACGGTATGAGCAGTTATAAAACGCACTGCCGCTGTAGTTACTAGCAACGCCCGACCAATCACGGCCGTTGAATGCGGTAACAAACGCCACATGACCGGCACCGGATTTGCCGCCGCTCCAACAAGCGATCGCGCCGAGCTTCGGTAACTGTCCGCGTTTGAAACCGTCGGACGTGTAACCGAAATACACAGACGCGTTATTGCGGCAGAGTTTGCTCTCGTATGCCTCGGCGGCTGTCTCGCCCAGAGCACTTGCCAGGATCTGCAGCCACTCTGCGTGTACGAGCGCAACACAGTTAGGCAGCGTATAACCGCCAGAACCGCGGACGATACAATGCGACTTGCCGCCGCGTGAGGTGCTTAT
>JAZPXM010000070.1:0-1718 GCA_045543675.1 Acutalibacteraceae bacterium | reverse complement strand
GGTCTGCATGCAGGGCATCCGGAGGGATATACGGCAACCGATATTATGTCCCGTATGAAACGTATGCAAGCCTATAATGTGTTGCACCCGATGGGATATGATTCCTTTGGTCTGCCTGCAGAACAGTATGCGGTGACTACCGGTAATCATCCTAACGGATTTACCGAACAGAATATCCAAACATTTTCTAAGCAGTTAAAAGAACTGGGATTTGACTATGACTGGTCTAAAATGACCGCCACTTCCGATCCCGAATTTTATAAATGGACCCAGTGGATTTTCAAAAAACTGTGGGAAGCAGGGTATGCGAAACGTATTGAGATGCCGGTAAACTGGTGTGAAGAACTGGGTACCGTATTGTCCAATGACGAAGTCATTGACGGCAAATCCGAACGCGGCGGTTATCCCGTTGTGAAGAAAAATATGATGCAATGGGTAATCGATCAACCCGCCTTTGCAGAGAAACTGTTGGAAGGTTTGGAAGAGATCGATTGGCCTGAATCTACCAAAGAGATCCAGCGTAACTGGATCGGTAAATCCACCGGCGTAGAGGTGGACTTCCAACTGGTAGGCGGCGGCAACTTCTCTATTTATACCACCTGTATCGAAACCATTTACGGTATCACCTTTATGGTGTTGGCACCCGACGGCAAGATAACGGAAAGCCTTTTAGACCGTGTAGAAAACCGTGAAGAAGTACAAGCGTACATAAACGAAACGGTTAAAAAATCGGATATTGACCGCACCGATTTAAATAAAGGTAAGTCCGGTTGTCCGCTTAAAGGTGTATATGCTATCAACCCTGTGAACGGCAAAGAAGTGCCGGTGTTTATCGGCGACTTTGTGTTGGCAAACTATGGCACGGGCGCGGTCATGGCGGTTCCCAGCCATGACCAGCGCGACTTTGAATATGCCATTGCACATAACATTCCCATGTTGCAGGTTATTGATGGCCGCGATGTCAGCGAATGTGCTTTTGAAAAGCAGGATTATTTGGGCAAAGGTTGCCGTCTTATCAATTCCGATGAATTTACCGGTATGACGGTGGAAGAAGCAAAAGAAGCCATTACCTGTAAACTGGAAAAACAAGGGATTGCGCGCCGTAAAAATAACTACCATTTCCGTGAATGGATCTTTGCACGTCAACGCTACAGGGGTGAACCTGTCCCGTGTGTATATCCCGATAAGGGCGAGACGGTCTTTTTGCCTGATGAAGAATTGCCGGTTGTATTGCCCGTTTTGGAAGACTACAAAGGCCGTGGCGGTCAGGCACCGCTGGAAAATGCCGTGGAATGGAAACAGTATGATAAGAACGGCTTAAAAGGTGTACGTGAAACTTCTACCATGCCCGGTTCCGCAGGTTCTTCTTGGTACTTTATGCGGTATATTGACCCGCACAACAATGAAACGTTCTGTGACCCGAAGTTGTTGGAACATTGGATGCCTGTTGATTTATACGTGGGCGGTCCGGAACACGCTGTGGGACATTTGATGTATGCACGTATATGGAACCGTTTCTTGTATGATCAAGGGTTGTCTCCTGTTAAAGAACCTTTCAAAAAATTGGTGCACCAAGGTATGATTTTGGGTGAAAACGGCATCAAAATGGGCAAACGTTTCCCCGAATTCGTGGTGAACCCCAGTGATATCGTGCGTGATTACGGTGCGGATACGTTGCGCTTGTATGAGATGTTTATGGGCCCGCTGGAGGTATCTAA
>JAZPXM010000069.1:0-17057 GCA_045543675.1 Acutalibacteraceae bacterium | reverse complement strand
GGATTTGATGAAACTTGCGGCTGCACTTGGCCCCCTTGCCTAAAGGGGGCTGGATTTCGCCGTAGGCGAAAGACTGGGGGATATATCCCTCCACCACCGCTTGCGCGGCGGTCCCCCTCCCTTTAGGCAAGGGAGGCAGGAAAAATACCCACAAAAACAAGAGAAGATACACGATATTTGTGTATCTTCTCTATTTTTATCCCTATGACCACCCGCCGTACGTCGGGTGGCTACTTTTATTTGTTGGTCGTACCGTCCCAAAGCGGCAGGGATCTGATGTATTTTCTGTCTATGGCAGGTACGTGGTAGGTGTTGTAGGATATAAGCCCCTCTGCCACACCGTAATAGGTAGTGGGGTCTTCAACATAAAACACATAATAAGGGAGAATGGTAGCGTCATCCATAGTGGCACGGTATATCAGCCCCTGTTTATGTATGACGGTATCCTTATTAACAGGATTTTCTTTCAGGTGGCTGTCCACATAATAGCCTTCCAACAAGAGCGCATATGCTTCACTCGAAGAAATAACGGGATAATTTCCGAGCTTTTTTGCGGCGGCGAGAGCGTTTTTTATGGAAATGGCATACAGGTTGCCGTTATCGTCGCACTTAAAATATGCCGTTTTACACGCGTAGTTGAGTATCCGCTCCGCGGCAGTGCCGGCGCCTTCGTATACACGATATTCGTATCTGCGTTCACCTGCGTAGGAAAAACTTGACGTGAGATAAGGGACGGGTTGTGAAAAGTCGAGTAGTTCGGCATATGTTTCAGTGAGATATAAAAGCGTTTTTTCGGCATCCGCGAAATCAGCATCATGACGGAAATTGTAAATGTCCGGCAACGGGATATGTCCTGCGGCATCCCAATCGCCCCATCTGCCGAAAAAAATGTCAACCGTACCGTATGGATCTACAATAATATCCGCCCTATCGGTTGTGAATTTTAACTTGCCGACGTACTGTTCTTTTTCAACATTTTCAACGGTAAATCCGAGTGTATCTGCCGCTTTTTCCGCCAAGTTGGTCATTTCCTTTTCGGACAGACCGCCTGTTACTTGCCAATTTTCGTCGGTTACAGCATTTTGGTATACAGGCAATCTGCGGATAGGCATTTTGGTGTCCCATGGATTGGTTTCGTCGTGTGCGGAGATGTCATAACACATAACACTGCCTCCGCCGGACAGATGGTGCGTAAATGTGATATCCAACATCGGCAGGTGCGTTTTACTGTATACCCAAATACCGCTGAGTGTTACGGCAACACACGCCGCCACCGCAATCATCATACGCATGGCCCGCTGTTTATGTTTTTTTCGCACAGATGCCGTCTCTGCAATCAACGCATCGTCTATCAGACCGACAGCGGTGATGATATCGTCCCGTTTCACAGCAATCCCTCCTGTTCCAGATGTTCTTTGAGTGCTTTGCGGGTGCGGTGCAGGGTGGTTTTGACATTGCTTTCGCTTATATGACAATAAGCGGCAATGTCCCTTGTACTGTCCAAAAAGAAATACCGTCCGATAAAGATACGGCGTGCCGTGGGAGAAACAGTATGTAAAAAGGCGCCGATATTTTGCGCAAGGAGATGCACCTCGGCAGTGGAAACCGTTGTATCCCCGTCCGCCACCACGTCACACAGTTCCTCTAATGCAACCGTATACTGTGAGCCGCCGCGTTTTTGTCGGCTTTTGGTGCGGATACGGTCAATGGACAGTTCCCGTATCAACTTGCCGAGATAAGCGGATAAAACGGTTGGCTTTTGCGGTGGCATAGAATGCCACGCTTTAACATAGGTGTCATTGACACATTCTTTGCTGTCTTCTGTGTCTGTTAATATGTTTTTTGCAATCTTCAGCAGGTAGTTGCCATATATGGAGGCGGTTTCCTTGATGGCACGCTCGTCACGGTCCCAATACAATTTGACAATGTCTGCGTCCCGCATACTGTCACCCCTTTCCACCTTATATCCCGATAAAATATATCAAAAGTTACAAAAAACCTTTCCGTGCGCATCGCACGGAAAGGTGAAATTTATTTTATCGTAAATAAAGACTCTTTACGGTTGCCTTTATCCAACAATGCATTATACTGCACGTGTCGGTACTGTTCTAACAGTTCCGTATATGGCGACTGGTCGTTCCAGTCATAATACACGCCGTTATTATCAATATAGCCTACCGTATCGATAACCGGCAGGGTTTTGGAAATTTCTAACAGATAGCGATTATAATCGCTCATTTTCAGCCCTGCTGTTTGCAGTAACAACCCCGACAGATAGTTGGAACTGAGCATCTCTATCTGTTGCTCCTCAATATCATAGTTTGCCCAGATAAGAAACGGGGTAATGTGCCGTGCTTGCTGTTGTTCGAGCGATAACCGTTCGATCGGGGTGCCCAACGTTTCTTCTATAAATGCAGTTTCAACAGACGGTTGATGATCACCGAACATACAGATGATAACGGGCTCGTCCACCGTTTCAAAGTAGGAAACAAGATTACGAAACGCCGTATCGCTGTAACGGAGAAGCGAGAGATAGCGGTCCGTTTCAGGATATGCGAGCGTATCTTCCAGCCATACATCCTGCTGGAAATTCCCCGCATCCTTGCGATACCCGCCGTGGTTTTGCATGGTAACGTTGAACATAAAATACGGCTTTGTTTTGTCGCGCTGTTCAAAATCATTGATGATCCAGTTGTAATTATAGTGGTCGCTGACATATTGACGCACCAACACGTGTTGGTAGGGATATGCCGCGTTCATCAATTCGTCAAGATAATCAATGTCATAACCCGTCTGCTGATACTCTTCGAAAATAGACATATCCAAAATAGTCTCTATAGATTCAAAGACGGGGAAACCCAACAAGGGATACACTTTATAGCGATCCCAACCCGTACGATAGTAGGGATGCATCGAACGAATATTGTACCCTTGCCCGCTCAAAAGCGTGGCAACAGTGGGCAACTCTTGCTTGACGTGCAACACATAGGTGTTACTGCCCGACGGTAAAAACGCGGTGGTGTTGCCGGTCAAAAATTCAAACTCGGTGTTGGAAGTGCCTGCGCCAATGACGGGGACGTACAAATTGCCCCGCACCGTATTTTCGTATAGCGATGAAATAAACGGCATCGGCTCGATGTTGGTATTGACCGTGCCGAGCACCGACAGGTCGGCAAGCGATTCATTCATAATCGCGATAATATGCGGTGTTTTTCCGTCTGCGGTATAAGGGTCTGCGCTTTGTAAAGTTTCCGCAACGTATGTTTCGACCTTTTCGGCGTCATAACCGTTCGGCTCTAATACGTACAGATATTTTGTGTTAATAAAGAAACTGTAGGTAAAGCCGAAATTGCGATACCCACGGGACTGGTTCCAGAAATCAGGACGCACCCCCAAGGTGTTGGCAAAAAAGTCGGTGAAGAAGAACAGTATCCCCATAACCAAAATGATCACGGCGGTCACTGTCCGCGAAATAATACGGGTAATAAGATGAAACCGCGGTGTTTTAAACTGTACGCCGACCGCAATCAGGAAACACAGCAGTATGGCGGCTGTCAATATCTGGTAGTTAAGTGTATAGGTATACTCTGACAGAATATTTTCCGCCACGCCAATGGTGGTGAAGTCCACCGGTAAAAACGGCATTCCGCGGAACTGTACCATCAAGTGATTGGTGAGTGCCAACCCAAACAGCAACGGGTTGACAATCAGTATGGACAGTTTAAAACTGCCCGACACCGCAAAAACAAGCCCCATAAACAGCAAGGTCAGCAGGTAGTTTGCACCAAAGCCGAAATAGGTCATATGATAAACAAACACACCGTTTAGCGCCTCGGTCATAGTCACCGAAACGACCGGCAGTAAAAACAGCAAAACGGTATAGACACATTTTTGCAAAACCGTATCTTTGATGTGTATACGAAACGCAAACAGCGCGCCCACGATAAACGGCGCAATAAGACAACCGATAAACAGCAAAATACGCCCCGTGATCGGTTTTTCGAGATAACTGCCGTTGATACAGATAACGCCTATAAGCAGTAATGCCGTCATAACAGCACCCACAATCGCTGAAACACGACTGACAGTTACCGCTATATGCCGATTATCGACAAGCATTTTTTTCATCGCAGATACCTCCTTTTTTTCGAACACTATTTGCTTTATCGTACCATATTTTTCAGTAAAAATAAATATGTTTCTATGAAAATTTTATAAACAAAACGGACATATCTCCCAAAAAGATATGTCCGTTTCGGTTATTGCGCCATCAGTTCACAGATACGTGCAGAGAAAGCCACCGGGTCTTCTATGGGCAACCCTTCAATCAGCAACGCCTGGTCATACAGCAATTTTGCAAAACTATCCAGTTTTTCATCGCCCGCCGCTTGTAAAGCGAGAAGTTTTTCGAAAATAGGATGTGCGGCGTTGAGTTCCAATACACGTTCGGCACGCACATCGCCTGCATTGGGCATAGATGCCAACACTTTTTCCATTTCAATAGACAACGCGCCGTCGCTCGAAAGGCAAACGGGATGGGTCTTCAGGCGTGTGGAAATTTTGACCGTTTTCACCTTGCCGTCCAACGCCTTTGCCATAGCGTCTAACAGTTCCTTGTGCTGCTCATTGTCGGCATCGGCGGACGGCGATGCTTCAAACCCGAGGTCGCCGCTGCTTACCGACTTAAATTCTTTGTCCATAAAGGTGTGTAATATCTGCAACGCAAATTCATCCACGTCGTCGGTGAGATACAGAATTTCAAAACCTTTGTCACGTACCAGTTCGGTTTGCGGTAATTTTTCGATTTTATCCACCGTGTCCCCGCACGCGTAATAAATATATTTCTGGTCTTCTTGCATACGTTCTACGTATTCTTTCAAGGTGACCGGCTTTTTCTCCGCAGACGAGACAAACATCACAAGGTCTTGTAACATTTCCTTGTGCATGCCGTAATCGTTATAAAGACCGAATTTCAGCTGCAAGCCGAAATTTTTAAAGAACGTTTCATACGTTTCGCGGTCGTTGTTGAGCATCGAAAGCAGTTCGCTGTGAATTTTCTTTTCAAGGCGTCCCGCAATGACCTTCAACTGTCTGTCGTGTTGTAACATCTCACGGGAAATGTTTAAAGACAGATCCTGCGAGTCCACAAGACCCTTTACAAAGCTGAAATGGTCAGGCAGCAGATCGGCGCATTTTTCCATAATAAGCACGCCGCTGGCATATAACTGCAATCCCTTTTCATATTCGCGGGTGTAGTAGTTAAACGGAGCAGCAGACGGGATAAACAGCAACGCATTATATGTTGCCGCACCCTCGGTACTGGAATGAATGACCCGCGCGGGCGGATTGTAATCCGAAAACTTGGATTTATAAAACGCGTGGTATTCTTCTTCGGTAATCTCGTTTTTATTCTTTTTCCAAAGCGGCACCATACTGTTTAAAACTTCGTTTTCGGTGTAACTTTCATATTCCGGAGCGACACCGTTTTCGCCCGTACCCGCTTTTAAACGGGTTTTTTCTACGTCCATACGGATGGGATAGCGAATATAATCCGAATATTTTTTGACAATATCCTGCAAACGATACCCGTCTAAAAATTCGTCGTACGTTTCGTTTGCATCGTTTTCCTTGATGTGTAATACGATTTTGGTGCCGTGGCTGTCTTTTTCGGTAGGTTCTACCGTATACCCTGCCGCACCTTTCGATTGCCAGCACCACGCGTCATCGCTGCCAAAAGCCTTGCTTTCTACCGTCACGCAATCCGCCACCATAAAAGCGGAGTAAAAGCCGACACCGAACTGTCCGATGATATCAACATCCTCTGTTTTCTCGTTTTCATTCTTAAACTTAAACGAGCCGCTTTTGGCAATGGTGCCCAGATTGCTTTCCAACTCTTCTTTGGTCATACCGATACCGTTGTCTTCAACGGTCAAGGTACGGGTGGCTTTGTCTGCGGTTAAACGGATAGAAAAATCGTCGCGGCTGACACCCGACAGATTTTCCTGCAAGGTGCGGTAATATAATTTGTCCATAGCATCGCTGGCGTTGGAAATCAACTCTCGCAGGAAAATTTCCTTGTGGGTGTAAATCGAGTTGATCATCATATCCAGCAAGCGCTTAGATTCTGCTTTAAACTGTTTTGTTGCCATAGTGTGATACTCCTAAAACGTGAACTTAGCACTCTTGTGCCGTGAGTGCTAAAACTACTATACCCCTTTTCTTACAAAAGTGCAATACCCATTTTTGAAAAAATTGTAAATTACTTGCACTCTGCCGTAATTTGCCGTATACTACAAAAAGTAAGGGGTGAGCGTATGCGCGAAGAATTTGCAAGAGAGGCCAGACTGATTGGTGATGACGGCGTTGCCTTACTGCGACAAAAGACGGTGGCGGTTTTCGGCATCGGCGGCGTAGGCGGTCAAGCGGCGGAAGCGTTGGCACGCGGCGGCATCGGCAAACTGGTGTTAATTGATAACGATACGGTCAGTATGAGCAATATCAATCGTCAGATCATCGCCCTACACAGCACGGTGGGACTGCCTAAAACGCAGGTAATGGCGGCGCGTATTCAGGATATTTGCCCCGCAACCGTCGTAGAGACCCATACAATGTTTTATCTGCCGGAAACGGCGGACAGTTTGCCGTTTGATGGTTGGGATTATATCATAGATGCGATCGACACGGTGAGTGGCAAATTGGAAATTGCGGTACGCGCAAAAGCGGCAAATATTCCGCTTATCAGTTGTATGGGTACAGGCAATAAATTAGATCCCACAAAACTTACCGTTACCGACATTTATAAAACCGATACCTGTCCTTTGGCAAAGGTGATGCGCAGGGAACTGAAAAAGCGGGGTGTTGACGCCTTGCAGGTGGTGTATTCCACCGAGCCGCCTATCACGCCGCAGACAGACGACGGTGAAAAACGTGTTCCTGCCAGCATTTCTTTTGTGCCGCCTGCCGCAGGGTTACTTGCCGCGGGCACAGTGATAAAAGCGTTGTTAAAACAAAAATGACGAGCGTACGCTCGTCATTTTTTGTTTACCAAAATCTTCTCTTTTTAGCAATACGCTGTTCATCTACGTCGATAAAGGATGTGCCGACACCGTCGAAACCAACGGTAACATTGTGCCCGTCCACCGTCGCACTAAGAACGTGCGCAGGTTCGACCAACATTTCCATTTCGTCATATACATATCCGTCAATTACCAACTGGTTGGTACGTTTGACACGGCGGTACACAATGTGGCGGCCAAACGCGGTCGTCTCCGCTAAAATACGTGCTTTTACGTCGGTTTCCGCCAAACGGGGCGCCATGACTTCTGCGGGCGTTTCTCCGGCCGCTTGAACGGTATCCGCATCTTGTTCGGGCGGCAGGTCGCTTAGTTTTTTGCCGCTGACCACACCGAGAATGAGATAGTACAGCACCCATATATGAATGAGCGCATCGAGAATACCCGTAAAGTCGTCAACAGACAGATATAATGCCGCTAACGCCACGGTATCCAGTATAAAAAGTACCAAAGCGGCGATCATCCAACCGCGGTGTTTTTTACTCAGTAACCAACAAAGTGCATATAACACTAACGTAATAACGGTGACACAAATGCAGATGCCGAGAAAGATAGTATTTTCACCGTAAATGCCTAATGCCATGGTAAAATACGGAACAGTGGCGGAAAAGAGAAACATCGTATCCGTTTGCGCGACCAACAAAACGATATTTATAACCGTGAATAGCAGCATTAACAGTAAATTACTGCGTGCGGTCGCATATTGCTGTTGTAAACGTTCACGTAAAGTTTGCGGTTGTCTTGCCATAAAAATCCCACCCTTTCTACATGCAGTGTACCATAATACGACAAAAAAGGCAAGTGCGATGCACCTGCCTTTTTATATTTATTCTTCGTCGGGTCTGTCCCAGTTATGCCAGACGTTCTGTACGTCGTCGTTGTCGTCCAACATATCTAAGAGTTTTTCCATCTTTTCTGCCGCCGCGGGGTCGTCAATGGCAGACAGCATATCGGGCACCATTTCCACTTCGGCGGATACAAACGTATACCCTTTCGCTTCCAGATCGTCACGCACCGCAGAAAAATCCTCCGGCTCGGTTACGATCTCAAACACGTCACCGTCGGTGTTAAAGTCGGAAGCGCCCGCTTCTAATGCTTGTTCCATCACGGTGTCTTCGTCCAAACCTTCCGCCTCGATAGCGATAATACCTTTTTTGTTAAACATAAAGGACACGCAACCCGTCTGACCGAGATTGCCGCCGCATTTATCAAAGTAGTGGCGCATTTCGCCTGCGGTACGGTTACGGTTATCGGTCAAGGTTTCTACAATGACCGCGATACCGCACGGGCCGTAACCCTCATATTGTAACGCTTCGTACGAATCGGCATTGGAGTCGCCCGCTGCTTTTTTAATGATGCGGTCTATGTTATCGTTGGGCACGTTATTGGCTTTCGCTTTTGCAATCGCATCTTTCAGTTTAGAGTTAGACGCGGGGTCGGCGCTACCGCCCTCTTTGATAGCAACGGCAATTTCTCTACCCATTCTGGTAAAGATTTTCGCCTTTTGACCGTCGGTTTTTTCTTTTTTGCGTTTAATATTGTTCCATTTGGAATGTCCGGACATACGTATTATCTCCTTTTGTACATACTGGGGTTATTCTATCACAGTTTCTTTTGCGACGCAAGTAGTTTTTACAATCGCCACCGCTAAAACCGCCACGCCGAGTGCAAAGCAAACAGCGGTAACCGTAATAATACCGACAGCGGCATTTTGAAACAATGCCACCACAAAGCGACGCAATAAGCCGTCGGATAAACTAAACTTATCCAGCAAGTGATTGCCTGCCAAGGTGAAGAGCGATGCGAAAAACAATACGCATCCGGTTATTGACCAACAGCCGCCTAATAATTTTAACGTGGGGATACGATCTTTCTTACGATATACGAGCAAGGCACCGCCGCACAGCAACGTGAGCAGTATGGCGGGCAGTACCAGTTTGCGCACAAGCCGTACTGTTGCATATAGCGTGTTGACACGCTCTTTGCTTGCTAAAATATTCATAGCGGTATCAAACAAGGTGGCAGGAAAGAACGACAATGTATCATCTACCGCCGCTTTCAAATCTGCATACGCCGCGGCGCGGTCTTCCGCCATTTGTGCGGTGTCACCGTCATACTGTTCTTCGGTAATTACAGAACACACCAGATTGTATAACGCATCAGATTGAAAATCAACAGAAACGGGCGCGTCACCGCCGCGCAATAATTGTTCCGCGGTTGCGCGCACGTACGGTTTCAATAGATTTTTTACCGTTTCATCGGGAACGGTTTTTAAAATATCCGCTGTGGGGATACCGATAACACTTTCCAAGTGACCGATTTCCGTTTGAATGCTGTCTACGGCAAGCGTGTAAAACCCATTTCTTTCTAACCGCCGTTCCACAGCGCGCGGTGCGCAGACGGCGGACAATGCAGTAAACGTTACCGTAACAAGCAACAACAGCGTAAAGAGTATGGCAAGGCAAACGGTGATGATTTTTTGTGCTTTCATCTGAAATCCACCCCCGATACTTTAGAACAGACAATACCGATACGCTGTCTGCGGTAGGTGATACCACGGGGATAGCAGGTATACAACAGCAGTTGTTCTTCTGCGGTTTCATCTAAAACGACGTGTTCATCTTCGTTTGTAAAAAAGATGATATCGTCTACGCGGTACACGTATTCGCCATACACCGTATGCATACGCACGGTGTAGCCCACCTGCATATCTTCCAGACAGTAAAATTCGCGGGTACAATGGGCATCTAAAACAATTTTACCACCCTCACCGCAAAAGCGAGAACCGAAATATTTGCCGACACCTTTTTTCAAAATCTCATTGGTATCACCAACGTACACGGGCGCCCCGTTTATCTTAGCGTCGGGCAGTTCATCCACCGCCATGGTTGCCCATTTATCACCCCAACGCAAAACGGGGAATTCATCAATGGAAACGGTGTTTTCAGCAAAGGTGATAGTATCTATTTCGGATTCTGGTATATCCTGTAATTCGGGCGCGTTAAACAGCGCGGACAAGGGAGAGTTTTCAATCGCGCCGCGCAACGCAATACCGCCGCAAAAGCAAAAGCAAGCTATAGCGGCAAAGGTCAGGATATAAGGTAGGGCAAGCAGAAAAATCTGCTTGCCCTTGTGTTTACTGTCTGAAGTTTTAAACGTCTTACCCGTTCTCATGCGCGTGCCTTTTTGGCAACAAACGCCGCAGCCGCGAGCAGAGCACAGCCGAGCAGAGAAACGGTAACGAAAGTAGCGGTAGCGTCAAAACCGGTCTGTTTTACAACGTCACCGTCGAATTTGTACACCTGTTTACCGGCCGCATCGTACAAATTGAACACAACGTCGTTCTTGTGCTGCGGTTTCGGAGCAGCAGTAAAGGTGTAGGTGTAACCGAGCACGTCGCACGCTTCATCGATAAGTGCCAATACAGCGCTTACTTCGGCGTCGGTGTATTCGGAAGCAGAACCGCCCTTGTCTTTGAGACCGAGTTTTACAAAACGGTCAGCAATGTCGTACAACTTGTTGAGCTGTTCGGGGGTCGCATCCAAAGTACGGGTCAAATTGGTGATATCCCCTTTTACATATTTGTAGAGCGGAGATTCGCTAACCTTTTCTACGATATCATTCTTGGTGTACTGGGTAGCTGCGCTAACGCTGAAAGTGCCGGCGAAAGCGACCAGCAACAACATGAGAGAAAGCACTAAAACTAAGGTCTTTTTCATGAAAATCGCATCCTTTAACATATTTTTTTAAATTGTAGCATACGCTCCAAAAAAAGTCAACACTTTTAAATGCGACCGCACAGCTTAATACAATACCTTTTTACCCGCTAAATAGTTTTCGTACTGCGTGATTGCATTTTTAACTTCGCTGGCTTTTACCTGATATTGTTCGCCGTTACTCAACACCACCGCATACTGACTACCGGAAATTTCATAGAATTTTATGGTAAGGTCCGGTTCGGTTTCTTCACGGCGGGTGACAGCAATTTCCAACTTTTGCTCTAACGTATTGACATCTTTGGTCAAACTGCCGTAACGGCTGATACCCATAAAGTTCTGGACAAGATAGCGGAAATCCATCGTATCATATGTCTTATCGCCCACTTTTACGGTCAGGTTTTTGCTGGTATCCATACTGCTGTCGTCGTGGGTCAAGTCAAATACGGTTTCTTTTTCGGGTAAAGTAACACGGAATGAACCCATTGTATCAATGCCCGCCAAGAAAAGCAACGTATCCGCGAAATCGTCATACTGCATCTCTGCGATGGGGAGATTGTCGGCGGCAACCAGATACACGACAGGATTGTTGTCGATCTGCACGTAATAGTAGGTATCGTTTTTATTGCCTATCCGCACGGTATGGTCTTCCAGATCTTTGTAGGTCGTATTGGAAATCGTGTTGCCGTCCGCCGTTTCCATAGAAACGGTGGTACGCGCGGAAAGGGTGAAGGTCGCTATCGAATACGGGGTATCTAAGCCGTACGTTTTAAGGTCTGCCGCTGTAGGCGCTACGTTGACCACCGCGTCAGCTTCAATCTTGGTAAACGCACCCAGCGCTGTATCGTAGGACGAGTTGGCACCTTTGGTAAACGGTTCCGTTATAATATAGGAATAATATATATACGTATCGTCGTCCTCAGAGGTAACCAAACGGAAAGCAAACGGCTTATCCTTGCGTACGTCACCGCTTAACGACATTTTGCGCAACACCACTTCTGTTTCGCCTTGCGCGGCGGCTTCCGCCTTCGGTTCGGCAAGTACGGTGGTGCTCACGTAGTCGAGCGGTTTTTGCATATAAACAGCGGCGGTGGTAAACGGCTGGATATACAACCGTTTACTGTCCTTTTCGCGGAAATAACACCCGTTTTGGTCGGGAGTCATATCGCCAATCTCAAACGCTTTGGTAGAGCCATCATGGTAGGTGACCGACACCACGACCTGCGGTGTATCAAGCCCATACTGCGCAAAATCCTCCACGTCGCCCAAATCTTTGGACAGCGTGCAAACGGTCAGCGCTTCCACAAGGTCGCCCATATTGAGCGCGTGCATATCGAATTTTTCGTAGCCTTTTACAAACAGTTTGTCATCCACGTTAACAAATTCAACGGTGGAATCTTTCATTTTGATGGTGGCTTGTTTTACGGGGCAGGCTACTTCGGACGTGGATTTGTCAAACAAAGTAATGGTGGTGTTCACCGACGGCGTCGGCGTTTCTTCCTGTTCTTTGGGAAACACGAACACCAATAACACAATAACGGTAGCCAGCACCGCAAAAGCACCGATAAGTGAAGACAGCAGAATGGTTTTTTTGCGCTTTTTAGATCCTTCCACGTCTTCTTTTGTGCGAAATTCGGGGTTTTCAAACGCCGCAAACGGGTCGGCGACGGTTTCTGTTTGTGCCGCTTCGGCTACCGTCTGCTCGTTTACAGTTTTCTCGTTTTCGGGCAAATCTATGCTCATAAGTGCCTCCTTTTCAGGAAGATGACCAAGCCCGCAACCATCAAGCCAAGCGGCAATACGATGGTGAACAAGCCAAGACCCACAAACACTTGCGTAGTGGTAGAGAAAGAAACGGTCTCATTGGTCATCGGTTTGGCGGAGATATTCACAGAACCCTCTACACCTGTGATGGCGATCATCGCATCGAGCAACAAATCTTCATTGTACACGGTGCTCATACCGGTAATGGTCGCATACGGCAAGGTTTTACTGCCGCAAACCGCTACTTTGGTTTCGGTTTCCTGTTGCAGCGCATTCTGGAAGCCTTCTTTCACCGCAACGGTCATACCGACGATGGTGCCGTCGTACTCCTGCTCGACAGGGTTGTAAGAACTGTCTTCGGTCATTTTATCAAATTCTGCAAACGGCACCAAACGCGCAGAATCATTAAAGGTAATAAGGTCTACACGGTACTGGGGGTTGGTATCCGATTTGACTTCCCAAGCGGGAATGATCTGACGCATCGTCTGGGACAGGATATCTTTGCCGGCACAACTCTTGGTAAAGTCGGTTTCGGCGATAGTACCGAATACGTTATCCGGATAGTACGCGTACATACGGTTGGGGTCGGTCTCCACAACAATATTATCGGTAACTTCAATACCGTATTCTACTTTCAAGAATTCATACAGATTGGGACAATCTGCGGTCGCATCGGTAAATACCAACAGATTACGACCCTCTTTACCGTCGTTGGAAAGCCACTCGCGCAAACGGTCAATGGTCGTTCCTGCATAATCTACGGTAGGCGCGGCAATGATACCGCAAACGGTGTTGACATTGATATCGGCAGAACGGGTCAGGTCAACTTCTTCAACGTCATAGCCGTTCAGTTCGAAGATCTTACGCAAGCCCTCTTGCGTGTAGCTGTCTTCTTTATGGCCGGTAAATAACGTTAATACCTGCGTTTGTTCGCTCTGTACCGACTTGATTTTCGCGGCGAGCGTCTGCTCAACGTTAGAAGACTCCAGCACCAAGTTGCCGCCGGAATAATAAGCAGAGTAGTCCACGGTAAACAGGTCGGTGCTCATATTGGCAACTTTAGCGCGCTTTTCACAAGTGAACAGAATGTCATTGGCTTTGAGCGCTTCATCCAACGCGTATTTGCTCGCATACGCGTTTACGGCGTTGGGGTTTTTATTCATATCAACATAGGTGAAGGTCACCTTGCCGTCCGAATACTGGGAATACTGTTTGGCGGCATTGTAAAATTCTGTCAGAATGGCTGCAACCTGCGTATGACCGCCGGTAAATGCCATAGCATCTTCCGATTGACTGTTAGAAAACACTTCTTCCGATGCAAATACCACGATTTCAACGGGCTTGGTAACGCTCTTGGCAAGTGCGATACTTTCTTCGCTGAGCGAGTAGGTCTTATCTGCAGAAAAGTCAAGCGCTAATGGGAAACGGTTGGCAACAACCGACAATACCACGTTTAAAAGGATGGTCAATACTACGACCGCAACGGTCAGGAGCGTTGCCATTCTGCCGTAACGCAATCTGCGCTGTACTTCGGCGGAACGCACGGGCTTTTGCTTTTTCTGTTTCTTTTCTTCTGCAACGGTTTCTTCAACGGCGGTTTCTGCCGTTTCTTCTGCAACGGTTTCTTCAACAGCGGTTTCTACCGTTTCTTCGATAGGGGTCTTGTTTTCGTTATTCATAGCGTTACGCCTCCTTTCAGTGCCATCTCTTCTTATCCAGTACGCGCACCGTCAAGAAAATGAACAGCGCCTGGATGCTCAAGAAAAAGATGATGTTTTCTACGTGAATCAAGCCGGATGTAAAAGAGTAATACCGAGAGTTTACAGACAGGAACGTCACAACCGGCTCCATCCAGGTAACACCTGCGAAAATAGAAGCAAGGTTGTCCAACAGCAACAGCAGGAACGAAATGCCGAAGGTGCAAAGTGCGGAAATGAATTGGCTTTCGGTGCAAGCGGAAATCAGCATACCGATAGCAACCACCATACCGCTCAGCAATGTAATGCCAAGGAAGTTGCCGATCGTCATTACCCAATCAAAGGTCGTGGCTTTGGATGCCACGATAACGGCATACACCAAGGTGATAGACAGACCCAACACAAACATCAGCATCGCGGCCAGGAATTTACCCAACACAATACCGGTCAACGAAGCGGGGGCTGTAAGCAACGCCTGGTCGGTTTTCTGGCGTTTTTCTTCGCTGAACAAACGCATGGTCATAATCGGCAACACGAGCAAGAGAATAATGGTGTATAAACTCTCGTACACGTACATTAGATTGGTAACACCGTATGACATATTATACATAAAGAAAGCAAAACCTGAGAACAGGAACATAACCGCTAATACAAACCAGCCGATAGGCGAAGTAAAGTACGAGCGCAGTTCTTTTTTGAAAATAGCGCGCATCAGCGGTCGCCTCCTTTCTTATTGGAGAAGTTTTCGGAAGTCAGGGACATAAAGATGTCTTCGAGAGATTTTTCCATCGAGCGAGAGGACAACAACGCAAACCCTTTTTCGGCAAGTTTTGCGAACAGAGCACGGCGGATATCCGCACCCTCTTGCAACTCGATGGCAAAATCGGTGGTGCCCACTTCACGGGAAGTCATGGCATTTACTTTTTTCACGCCGTCAATACCGTGAATGAGTTTTTCCACTTCAAATGCAGGGCCTTCCACACGCACCATCATACGGCGGTCGGAAGAATACTGACGAGCAAGCGCTTCGGGCGTGTCGTCTGCCACGATCTTACCGCCGCTGATAATAACCAGACGGTCACAAATCGCTTCTACTTCGGGCAGAATATGGGACGACAAAATAATGGTGTGGCGTTTGCCCAGCGCTTTGATAAGCGAACGGATCTCGATGATCTGAGACGGGTCGAGACCGACGGTGGGTTCGTCCAGTACCAGCACGGGCGGGTTGCCGATAAGCGCTTGCGCCATACCCACACGTTGACGGTAACCTTTGGAAAGGTTTTTGATAAGACGGCCGTACACGTGGTCGATCTTCATAATTTTGCAGATCTCCGCCAAATGCTCCGCACGGGGCAAGGTGCATTTTTTGAGATCATACATAAAGTGCAGATACTCCTTAACGGTCATATCCAGATACAGCGGGGGATGCTCGGGCAGATAGCCGATGTTGGCTTTTGCCGCATTGGCATCTTCCAGAATATCATAACCGCCGACCGTTACCGAACCGTCGGTAGACGAGAGATACCCCGTCAGTATGTTCATGGTGGTGGATTTGCCCGCACCGTTGGGCCCTAAGAATCCAAGAATTTCGCCTTCGTTGACATGGAAGCTGATACAGTCCACCGCACGGTGGGAACCGTAGCACTTCGTCAGGTTTTTCACCTCTATCATGTGTTGTGTTTCCTCCTGTCGTTTGTGTCTTGCTTTTTATTGTAACGGAAAATATACATCCAAATGTAAACAGTATATAAAAATTATAAAATCTTGTTTACAGTGAGTCCCGTAATCAGTTTGGGGTAAAAATAGGTGGATTTTTGCGGCATTTTCTCGCCCGCCGCCGCCACGTCGCGGATCTCGGATACGCGGGTGGGATTTAACAGAAAACAGCAATCGGCATTGCCGCTCTTTACCGCATCGAGCGCTTCGTTTGTATCCCGCGTGTAGGTGAGATTTTTTTGGTTCGCCATATTTTCTTTGTCGATACCAAACAGCCGCTCTAACACCAGCGTATGCAGTACGGTTACGTCCAACTGTTGTGACACGGGAGAGAGATGCGGTAACAGTTCACGCATCACCGCGGTGTCTTTCAAGGTCAACACCACCGCTTTTTCTCCGTCGTAGAAGCCGAACGCTTTTTTCTCTTGTGCATACGCGGCATCCAATGCCGTTTGTACGCTGTCAAGAGCGACGGTTTGCATCGTAAAATACGGTTCGCACGCCGCCAGCAACGTATCGGCACGGAAATTTTCCAGATGATGCAGTACACGGTGGGTAGGAAATACCACCAAGCCGGGATGGCTCATTTCCACCAGCATCATCATACAAAAATCCGCATCAGCGACAGCGTTGCCGTTTTCCTGCAATTCGCGGCGGTAGTTTAACGCCGTTTCATAGCGGTGATGCCCGTCGGCGATATACAGTTTCAGATCTGCAAACGCTTCGCTTACCGCCGCACACAGCGCCGCATCGGTCAGCGCCCACAAACGGTGGGTAAGACCGTTTTCATCGGTGAATGCGTTGCGTAAAGTAGCGCTTTTAGTGAGTTGCATTACATCGTGAATGGGAGATGTCGGATCGTCTGCACGGTACAGCGAATATATATCGCTGAAATTGCATCCCGTAGCCCGCATCAGTTGTAAGCGGTCTGCTTTCGCTTTGGATAAAGTTTCTTCGTGGGGGAGTACGATACCTTTAGAAAATTCTTCCAAGTGTACTCTGCCCACAAGACCTGTGATATGCTTTTCTTCGCCAACCGCAAACGTAATATCGTAGATATAAAACGCGGCGGTGGGGTCTTGTGCCAATAT
>JAZPXM010000068.1:0-8309 GCA_045543675.1 Acutalibacteraceae bacterium | reverse complement strand
TACTTCAATTACATACGTCCTGTTCGAAAACTTAAAAGAAAACCGCCAGTCCAATACAGGCTTGAACTGGCAACTTAATTCTTTCCTTTTTTGTGTCTACTAACTATTGACTACTTCACCGTGCGGCGTTCTTTTTTATTTCTCGTTTATGTAATTTTCCAAAATTTCTGCCGCATCGTGTACACATTTCAGGCACGGACGGTTAGCGTAATATGCATTCGTACGCGCCGCAGGTGTGCCCCCTACTTCTGCGTTTTTTAAAATTTCACGGCAGATGATAGATTCATTTTTCTCTTTAAATCGGTCACACAATTCGCGTATCAAGCGGTAATGTTCCGCTTTTATATCGCCCGTTTCGGGGGTAGCATACCCGTAAAGCATACCTGCCGCCATACACATACCGCTGACGGCACCGCACACTTCTCTTTGTCTGCCAATACCGCCACCGAAAGATGATGACAGTTTCATTGCAATGTCAAACGGTATCCCGAGTTGTTCGGAAAAAGCGCCAAACACCGCCTGTGCACAATTATAACCATCTAAAAACAATTCTTCGGCTTTTTTAACGATGTCCATCTCTCTTACCCTTTCTTTGCCGCTATTTTCCGCTGCCAATATTGACTCATCGTAAACGCAGAGTCTTCCGTCTTTTCTTCGCCGAGAAACGCAGGCGGCTTAAAAGCATACGCTTCCCGTTCCGTCTCGAACTCCACTTCTGCGTAATAAAAAGCGGTCGGTGCATCCTTATCCACTAAGCTACATTCCAATCGTTTACCGTCATCCAACCGATACACACGGTAATCCTTACGGATAAGCGGCACCTCCAGCAGAGCGGTCAACGCATCAAATGTATCTGCGGTTACATCTATTTCTACTTCCGTACGAACAAGCGTACCCTTGCTTTTAAAGCAAAGACGGTAGGTAACTGCATCCGCAGTTTCTTTCTTACGAATACGTACAACGGGGTCAGAAGAGATATATCCCTGCCACACAGTCGCCGTTTCCAACAGCGGCAGATGTTCGGGAAATACATCTATCAAGAATTTTCTTTCAATTTCGCAATTCTTCAAAGCAGACAACTCCTTTAAAAGGAGCATACCATACTTTTTCGGAAAAACAAATAGATTTTAAGAAATTTTTAACTGCAAACGGAATTTGTCCGCTATCATTGCAATAAACTCGCTGTTGGTAGGTTTACCGCGACCCGTATGAACGGTATAGCCGAAATAAGAATTGAGCACATCCACGTCACCGCGATCCCACGCCACTTCAATTGCATGACGAATGGCACGTTCTACACGCGAAGACGTTGTGCTGTGCTTTTTCGCTACCGCAGGATACAAGCGTTTTGTAACCGCATTGATAATCTCATCGTCTTCTATCGCCATCAAAATCGCATCACGTAAATATTGATACCCTTTGATGTGTGCAGGTACGCCGATTTGATGAATAATTTCGGTAACACGCATTTCCAGACTGGCGGTATCTACACCCGTTCCCACCGTATGGTTTTCCGTTTGTGTAGTTTTACCGCAAAGGGTGCGAATACGCATTGCCATATCCGTGGCGGAAAACGGTTTTAAAACAAAGTAGTCCGCACCGCCGAAAATCGCTTCCCTTTCCATATTCGGATTATCAATGCTGGACATCACCATAAACTGCGGCACGTGTGCCAATGATTTCGCATATGCGCCTTTCATTACGCCGATAGCATCTAATCGCGGCATAAAGAAATCCAGCAACACCACGTCCGGATGGGTCGCACAAATAGCATCCAATACTTTCTTACCGTCTTTTTCGACCGTTTCTACTTCCAAGCCATTTTCACGCATAATTTTCGCGCAAGGCAGTCCAAAATAGTCGCTGTTATCCGCCAACAAGACCTTGATATGTTTTTCCATAAAAGTAACCCTTTCTCACAACTGTGTAAATTTATTTCACATTTAGCCGGCAAAAGGATAGTATCACTCTTTGGAAAATTTTGCAATAGTTTCACGCAATTTTTTGAAAAAAATTATTTTTGATGCAAAAACCGTGTCGAACGCTGTCGAATAATGAAAAAACATATAAAAAAGCGGTAGGACCTTCTAAAAAATCCTACCGCTTTTTCAACGTTATTCGAGTGCTTTCCTTTTTAACTCGTTCAAAATCGGGGGATACAACTGACAAGACATACCACCATCTACGATAAGTTCCGTCCCCGTAACATTTTTAGACATATCCGTACCCAAGTACCAACACGCATTGGCGATATCTTCAAAATCGGATATATCTCCAATAGGTGTCAAGGTGCCGTTAACGATTTGTTTCTTTCCCATTTGCACCCAGCGCTCGGTTTTAATGGTACCCGACAAAACAACGTTACTGCGAATACCGTATTTTCCCAAATCAAGCGCGAGCGCCTTAGACAGCGCGTTAATACCACCTTTTGAAGCGCTGTATGCAGCACGGTTAGGTATCACACGGTAAGAAGTGTTAGAACCGATAAATACAACAGAACCCTTACCTTGTTCCCGCATACGTAACGCCGCTTGCCGAACGATAGTAAAGTTCCAAACGAGATTTGTTTCAAAAACTTCCGCGAAATCTTCAACAGGTACCGTCCAGAAATCCTGCCCTGCTGCAGGGTCTTTTGGGTTAAACCCCATATTCGCCGCATTTAAAATGAGCGTTTGCACAAACCTGCCCGTTTTGTCAATATCATTAAAGATATCTTTAATCTGTTGTTCATCACGGATATTACATGCATATCCCTTGGCAAAGACGCCGTACGTCTCGCTCAATACTTTTGCGGATTTTTCCGCTTCTTCTCCCCTGCGGCTGGTGATAAACACGTCCCAACCGTTCTTCGCAAAATGCTCTGCTATACCATAGCCGGTGCCCATTTGTGCACCTGTGATAAATACTGCTTTTTTCATAATGCGTCCTCTCTTAATTTCAGTTGATAATCAAAATTCGCCTTAAAAATAGAATTCTGTTTTGGCAGGTCGTATATCGGTCAACGCACCCGTGTAATGGCGCAAAGTATGCGGTTGATACGGGTGTTGCAAACACGCTTGCTCATCAATTTCAATGCCCAATCCCGGTTTATCGGGAATGGTAATATAGCCGTCTTTATATTCAAGACTTTCATCTGTGACGTCTTTACGCCAATCCACGTCACTATACATAATTTCCAGTATAGAGAAATTGGGACAACACGCCGCCAACTGTAACGTTGCGGCATTGGCAACGGGGCCGGACGGATTATGCGGTGCAAACGGAATGTAATACGCTTCGGCAACTGCAGCTATCTTTTTCAACTCCATAATACCGCCTGCATGGGATATATCCGGCTGAATAAAATCTGCGGCACGCATTTCAAAAAGGTCTTTATAGGATTTTAATGTATACAACCGTTCGCCCGCCGAGATTGGCACGGGGGATTTATCACGCACCGCTTTTAACGCTTCTAAGTTATCGGGCGGTGTCGGTTCTTCAAAGAACATTGGTTTAAACTGTTCTAATTCTTTGGCAATTTTTATACCCGTCGGGACGTTAAATCTGCCGTGTCCTTCAATCAACAGGTCTACACCGTCACCAACTGCATCACGCACCGCCGCCACACATTCCAGCGCCGTTTGCAGGTCTTTATTGGAAATTTCCAGATAGGATTTGCCGAAAGGATCCCATTTCATCGCCGTCACACCGCGTTGCACCGCAATTTTCGCTTTTTCGGCAAACTGCTCAGGTGTTTTTGCGCCTGCAAACCAACCGTTTACATAGATACGCACCTTTTCATTGATCTTCCCGCCCAATAATTGATAAACAGGAACACCAAGGTGCTTACCCAAAATATCCCAAAGCGCCATTTCAACAGCGGACAAAGCACTCATCAACACCGCCCCGCCGCGCCAATACGCATCGCGGTAAATGTCGTGAAAATGCTTTTCAATATCCAATGGGTTTTTGCCCACCAGATACTCTTTGATATGTTCCACTGCGCCGACAAGCGCTTTCTCCTTGTATTCCAGAGTAGCTTCACCTACGCCCGTTACACCGTCATCGGTGTACACTTTCACAAACACCCAGTTAGTGCGAAAACAGTCCACCACAAAGGTTTTTACATCGGTTACTTTCATATTTCCATCTCCTTATATATTGTGGGAATTACAGCGTTTTCACACGAAAACGCATACGGCGACAATGCATCAAACATACCAAAGTGCAGCGGCACAACCCTTTTAGCGGCGGTTCGGGCGGCAAATCTCGCCGCATCCTGCATATTCATATTATTACCAACGCCGTTTATCGGCAAAAACACCACGTCTATCGTCTTGGGCAAATCGGCAAAAATCTCGCTGTTATACAACGTGTCCCCTGTGACGTAATAGCAGTTTTCTCGCCTTTTCAGCACAACACCAATGGCATTAACATCGCTATGTGACGCCTTAACAGCGCAAAAGCAAATATCACCCTGCGTCCACTCGGTGTGGCGATCAAATAACACGTAGTTATGTTCTCCGCCATACTGCCGTACCGTATTCCAAACAGAAGCGGGCGCTAACACGGTTACACTTTTGTCTGTGTCCAAAATGCGTTGTACCGTTTCGGGATCAAAATGATCTAAATGATTATGTGTAAAAATTAGTACATCAGGCGTCATTTCGAAAAAGCGGGTATCGATCGGCTGACGCCGATAGTTTTTGGGGTTGATTTCTTTGACACTATCCGAAAGATACGGATCTATCATTACAGAAAGCCCGTCAAAGTCGAACAGCAGCCCTGCTTGTCCTAACCAAGTCACCTTTGCCAACGCTATCACCACTTTTCATATTTCTTCTTGCATTATACCGCCTTCAATGTTAAAATAGTAGAGAATTCTTATTGCGTTTTTTAGAAATCTTATTATTGAAAAGAGATGCATATGTTAAAAATCATAAAATGCGGCGTTTTTGACAGCTCTTTGATATTCAAAAACATCGAACAAACGCCCGAACGTATCACCCAATATTACGAGATTGAACTATATATTTCCGGCAACGGTGAATCTTTCATCGACGGTATCCCCTACACGCACGAAAAAGGCAACTTACTGTTTATACGTCCCCATCAAAAACGGTACAGCCGCAAATCCTTCGTCTGTTTTCACGTACATTTGGAAATGGACCACGCAACCGCCGCACTATTGCAACACGTACCCGCCGTCAGCAAGGTCATTCGATATTCCCGTTATAAAACGTGCTATACGGAAATCATTGAAATTGCCGAAAACCGAGATAATACCAAAACCTTGCTGTTACAAAGTAAAGTATACGAACTGCTCAATATGATTGCGGAAGATGCTATCGTTTATCGCAATATGCAAACAGCGGACAGCAGTATTGATCCGCGCATCATTCAAAAAGCCATTTCTTTTATAGAAGAGCATTACAAAGAATCCATATCCTTGCAAGACATCGCCGACAGTGTCAATATGAGCCCGTCGCATTTACATAAAATCTTTAAGATCTCCACCCAAAAGACCCCACACGCCTTTTTGGCGGAAAAGCGGCTTACCATCGCTAAAACATTGTTGTTAACAAAAGATTGGCCGCTGGAACTGGTTGCAGAAGAAGCGGGTTTTTCATCTCTTGCCTACTTTGATTATTGCTTTAAAACCGCTTATAACATCACACCAAAACAGTTCCGCGCGCAGAAATATACGCTATAAAATCAAAAAAGAAACGGTAACGCAATTGCGTTACCGTTTCTTTTTCAATATATGCGTGAAGCCGGTGCTTAATCTTCTATTCGCGTCTGTCTTACCAGTGTTTCATCCGTAAATACATCTGTTTCATCCGTACTACGAGTAGAAAATTCCGAAATCACTGCGCCATCAGGTCCCGCTTGAAACCAATGAAATGTTTCGGGCATGATCGTATACTGGTCACCGGGCCGCAGGACAATTTCGTGAAAGTATTCCACCTTACAAGGCGGCAACTTTGCCTTGATCGTTTCCACATTCCTCGCGCCTTCTACGTACAGGTACACTTCGCCGTAACGACAACGGAACGTTTCTTCTTTTCCCTCCATACCGTTAGTCGGAACATGCTTATGCTCAGGACAAGTTTGCCCGGGAAGTAACACCATTTCTTTTGCGCATACACGTGCGGTGTTAACATACACAAGCAACTGCAAACCCAACTCGTTTACCATACCCTTATCAAAGTCTGCCACTTCAATCGTGTTCTTTTCTTCTTCTGTCAGAATAATACCCGCTTTTTCATACATAACGAGTGCCTTTTTTACTTGCGCTTCGTATTCCGCTCTTTTCATAGTACACCCCACCCATATTTTTCAGCCATTTTCTCAATTTCTTCTTTATCGCGCATACCGTCTACCGAGTTTTCCGCAAAAAGACTACACGCAGCGGAAGATGCCGCAAATTCGAGAATTTGTTTATCCGTATAGCCGTTATAGATCCCGTACAAGCACCCCGCGCAGAATACATCGCCTGCACCGACACTGCCTTTGATTGCTTCCTTCGGAATACACAAAGACGGTATCATTGTAAAGGTGTCGGTAGGCACATCATAGCAAAAACCCGCCCGCTTACAATGCACGATCACTTTATCTTTTACGCCCTGTGCTGCCATATAGCGCATTGTTTTTTCAATATTTTCCACTAACAGTTTGCCGTTTTTATCATACGGCGGCAGGTCGGTCAGCATACCGCTCTCCACTTCGTTGAGAATAGCGTAGTTGCAATACCGTAATGCAGGCAACACCTTTTGTTTATATCGGTCGGTGCTGTCGCTGACAACATCAATGGACGTTTTGATACCGTGCGCTTGCACATCATGCAGAAAGCGCGCCATTACCGTACCGTATTCTGCATCTTCTTCATCAAAACGATCTAAAAGCAGTATGTATCCGATATGAAAAATTACACAGTTTAAGCCCGCAATGTCCACATCTTCGGGACCAAATGTCACATTGGCACCTCTCGCATGGAAAAACGTGCGTTCTCCTGACGGCACACTCATCACGTCGCTGAAACTGGTCGGTTTATCCGTCGATATACTTACTCTGCTACAATCCACGTGATTTCTGCCCAGGCGCGATAAAATATAGCGTCCATATTCGTCATCGCCGATTTTTCCACATACCGATATCGGCAAATTGCGGTCAATCACCGCCAAATCAATCGCCGTATTGGGCGCACAGCCACCTACTGCCTGCTGTATATCCAATACATTGGCAAGCATACCGCACGCAGGATAACAGTCTAACCGTTTGACAATATCTGTTAACATATTACCTGCAACGGTAATCCCCTTTCGTTCTCCTGTCAGCAGATAATCTACCGTAATGCCTAGAACTGCCGCCAACGTCGGCAGTTGTGTAATTTCAGGATAACCGAGACCGCTTTCCCAGCGACTGACCGTTTTATTGGAGATACACAGTTTATCTGCCAACTGCATTTGGGTCAATCCGTTTTTCTTGCGCAGTTCCGCAATAATACGTCCGATTTTTTGGGCTTCCATACGGCAAACCACTCCTTTCCTTTTCATTATAGCAGATGCCTTTTTGTAAGGTAAACCTATTTTAAAAAGACTTTTTCGTAGAAATCTAAAGACAAAAATGTTGAAAATCTACGATTAATGGACATACCGTATAAAAAACAGCGGCATATACTTTATATACCGCTGTCTTTGATTATTGTTGGAAGTTCTTATCCGCAAGGTCACAGAAGCTTTTGATCAGTTCAATCTCTTTAGGATCGTACGGGCGCAGGTTAGGACGATACAGATCATGAAACCACTTGGTGAAATCCCATTTCATTTGCGGGTTTTCTGCATACTGTTCCCACACGCTGTTCCAGGGCTCGTATGTCTGATATTTACCCGCTACAAAGCCCCAGTTATAGCACCCGATGTTTTCCAGATAGAATAACGGGAAAATTTCCTGCACATTATTATCCAAACAACGTGCCAACCACTCGGTATTGACAAGCGGGCGACCAAATACTTTCAATTCCTTTATGAGTTTCACATTTTCGATATAAGAGCCGTAATTATGGAACGAAATGATATCCGAGTTTTCGAGAGCATACCGTTCGATTTCCGAGATACCGCTAAGACCTTTTGACGTGTTCCAAATGCCCACAGTAAGCGGCTGAATGGGATCGATTTCGCGGATAATACGGAAAAACTCTTTTAAATGCGGCATGGACAGATTACCGCGATTCGAGTTGCCGGGCTCGTTAAACACGTCCCACATAATAATGCGCTCGTCATCTTTATATTTCGTAACGATTTCACGTACCCACTCATAGTGTTCTTTCG
>JAZPXM010000067.1:0-20466 GCA_045543675.1 Acutalibacteraceae bacterium | reverse complement strand
TCGCCTACGGCGAAATCCAGCCCCCTTTAGGCAAGGGGGCCAAGTGCAGCCGCAAGTTTCATCAAATCCCTTACCGCAACTCCCGTATGCGGGGCGTATTATATAATTTTCTTTTAAAAAAATATACTTTCGCTATTTTCTTTTGTTTTGATTTGTGATATACTACCTATATATGTGTATTTATGTCGAGAAAAAGGGGACGAAACGATGGAAACGGCAGACAAAACCGTAAAAACGGAACGCGAAGACGTTATCGCGGGTCGCAACGCTGTAAATGAAGCGTTAAAATCCGGCAGAGCGATCGACAGCGTGTGGGTTTCTAAAGGGGAACACGGTGGGAATCTGCCCGTACTGATTGCGCTGTGCCGTAAAAAGGATATCCCCGTCAAAGAAGTGGACAGTCGGAAGATGGACACGTTGGCGCGTAACCATCAAGGCATTTTGGCGTTTGCCGCGTGTAAAGCATATGCGACCCTTGCCGATTTGTATAAAGCGGCGGCGGACAAAAACGAACCGCCGTTTTTTGTGATTTTGGACGAACTGGAAGACCCGCACAATCTGGGTGCTATTTTGCGTACCGCCGAAGCGGCAGGCGCGCACGGCGTGATCATTCCCAAACGCCGTGCGGTAGGATTGACCGCCACCGTGTATAAAGCGTCGGCAGGTGCGGTGGAATACGTGCCGGTTGCACGGGTGACCAACCTGACCGACACCATCAAAGAACTGAAAAAGAACGGTATTTGGGTGTACGGGTTGGATATGGACGGCGAAAACTGGTGTGCGGGAGATCTGACCGGCGGTATCGCCGTGGTGGTCGGGTCGGAAGGTCGCGGCATTTCCCGCCTGGTACGGGAACAATGTGACGGTATTGTATCCTTGCCGATGAACGGCAATATCAATTCGCTTAACGCGTCGGTGGCGTGCGGTATCGTGCTGTACGAAGTGGCGCGTCAGCGTGCGGGCATCCGCGCAAAGTAAGAGAAAGGGGACGTTTGTGAATGGCTGAAAACGATATTCTCGAAGAATTATTGGATACCTATGCTACCGTCCCGCCCGCAGAGGAAGACGAGACGTCTGCGCAAGAGCAAGAAGAACAGACGGTTTTGCCGTCGGCAGAAGAAAACGAGCAGGAAACGCCGTCTGCGGAAGTACCCGAGCGGGAAGAAACGGACGACACGGACGCGGATATGAAAGTGATAGATGCGGATTTTCCCGACCCGTTTGAACAGGAAAACGAGCAAGAAGCCGTCATCTCCGCCGAATTTCCGACACAGATGTTCTCGCTGGATGAGCAGGAAGAAGCGGCGGAACAGATGACCTTAGAAGAGTTTGCGGTAAGTGAGCCGGAAACGCCCGAAACACCTGCAGAAGAAGCGACGCCCAGTTGGGAAGAGCAACTGGAAGAGACCCGCAAAGAACAAATTCGGGATTTTCAGATCCGTATGAGTAACGAAGAAACCGATTTCCGTTATGAGGACGGGGAAGCGCCCGACGAAACGCCGCAACCTGTCACCGCGGAACAACCCGAAGAAAAACAGACCCCGTTTTCGGGGGATTATACCGCACTTGACCAAAAAGGTGCGGTGGCGAAAGAGCTGTTTAAACGATACCGTTCTTTCCGTTTTCGTTTGCTATTGTCGGTAGTACCGCTGTTGCTGTTGCTGTGGAGTGATATTACCCTTGCATTGTACGGGCAACCCACCGTGATGCCGGTATTGTTTTTGTTGTTTAATTTTGCATCCTTTTCGGCGTTGGGCTTTTTGCTGTGGCCGATGCTCCGCGACGGTGTGCAGGCGATTGCCCGCCGTAAACTGACGGTGGACACGGTACCTGCGGTGGTATTCGGTGCAACGTGGTTACATACGGCTTCGCTGTGGGGGCAATTATCCGCCGTGGAAACGGGTGATGCCAAAATGGTGGCAGGTGCGACCGCGGTGCTGTTACTGCTGTGCGGTATCGGCCGTATGTGCCGCAACAGCCGTATTTTACGCAACTTTGCGTTTGTCAGCCAAGACGGCGAAAAGATTGCCGCATCTTTGATCGAGGACGAGCGTGCGGCAATTGAGATCGGACGGCGCGCGGTGGTAACGGGTGTGCCGAAAGTGGCGTATTTCCGTCCTGTGCAGTTTTTGGACGATTTCATGGCGAACTCGTATATTCGTGACCGTTATGACGAAGTAATGCAACGGTATATCCCGATTACCGCCGCATTTTCGGTAGTAACAGCAGCGATTGCCGCTGCGTGTTCGGGAGATGTTTGGAACTTTTTCTATATGTTGGCGGCGACATTGTGCGTTACCTTGCCCGCGGCATCGCTCGCGTTGGGGGTACCGCTGTACAGAGAATGTAAACACCAGTTAAAACAAGGCAATATGGTGTGCGGATACGCCGCCGCCGAGCGCTTTGGTACGTTGCACGGCGTGGCTATCGACGTGTCCGACGTGTATAAAAAAGACAGCGTGATGTTGCACGGTATGCGGTTGTTCGGCAATATGCGTATTGACGAAGCGTTGACCGATGCCGCCGCGGTGGCTATCCGTTCGGACGGCCCGCTTTGCGGTCTGTTTTTGCGCATCATTGAAGAAAAAACCGAAATTTTACCGCCGGTTGAAAATTTGGTGTTTGAACAGGATATGGGCTTTTCGGGTTGGGTCGGCGGTCACCGCGTGTTAGTGGGCAACCGCAAACTGCTGGAAAATCACGGCGTACATACCCCGTCAAGCGATTATGAGCGCAAATATAAGGTGGACGGCAGAGAACTGGTATATTTGTCGGTGGCAGGAGAACTGTCCGCTATGTTTATTATCAGTTACGTGACCGACCCTGCTATCGCAGATGCCCTGCACGAAATGCAGGATGCGGGTATTTCTCTGCTTATCCGTTCGTTGGACCCGAATATCACCGAAAACACGCTTTGTGCGGGCTTTGGTTTGAGTGATTATTACGTAGATCTGCTTGCCGCGTCAGCGGGACGGTTGTACGACCGTCTGCGCCGCAACGAGACGGACAAAGCATCGGCAGGTGCGGCAGTCAGCGGTTCGGTGGAAAGCAAAGCGCACCTGCTTTGCGGTTGCAAACGGTTGCGCCGCAGAGGTCTTGCCGCTATGATCACCCAGTTGGTTTGCGGCGGTATAGCAGGACTTGTATGTTTTGCGGCGGCTGTGGCGGGCGGTATCGTGTCCGGCGGCACCCTGCTTTTATTGGTGCTGATCATGGCGCTTATTTCGGTTATAATTTCGTTGTTCTAAGGGGGATACGGTGTGAAAAGGGGATTTGATAACGACAAATATCTGCAACTGCAATCCGAGCAGATCCGCAAGCGGATCGACCAGTTCGGCGGCAAACTGTATCTCGAATTCGGCGGCAAATTGTTTGATGATTTTCATGCGTCCCGTGTACTGCCTGGGTTTCAACCCGACAGTAAACTGCGGATGCTGTTAAAATTAAGCGCGGAAGCGGAAATTATCCTCACCATTAACGCGGGGGATATCGAAAAGAGTAAAGTACGCGGCGATTTAGGTATTACCTATGACGAAGACGTATTGCGCCTTATCGGTCTGTTCCGCGAGATCGGTCTGTATGTCGGTAGCGTGGTCATCACCCGTTATACAGGACAGAGCGGCGTAGATGCGTTCCGCCGCCGCCTTTCCGCTATCGGTGTGGCAAGTTATCTGCATTACAATATTGTGGGCTACCCGTCGGACGTAGCACGTATCGTGAGCGACGAAGGCTACGGAAAAAATGAATACGTGCAAACGGTGCGCCCGCTTGTGGTGGTGACCGCCCCCGGTCCCGGCAGCGGTAAAATGGCAACCTGTCTTTCCCAGTTGTATCACGAATATAAACGCGGTATTAAGGCGGGATACGCCAAATTTGAAACGTTCCCTGTGTGGAATTTACCGCTTACGCACCCTGTGAACATCGCGTATGAAGCGGCAACGGTGGATCTTGACGATATGAATATGATCGACCCGTTCCATTTAGAAAAATACGGCGTGACCACCGTTAACTATAACCGCGACGTAGAAATTTTCCCCGTTTTGCGTGCGATGTTAGAGAAGATTCAAGGCACGTCCCCGTATCACTCCCCCACCGATATGGGCGTGAATATGGCGGGTTACTGTATTATAGATGACGACGCGGTGTGTGAAGCGGCGAAAAAAGAAATTCTCCGTCGGTACTATCAGACCGCCGTGCAGGACAAACGCGCGGCAGGCGACGGCAGTATGGTGTCTAAAATGGAGTTGCTGTTAAACCGCGCAGGCATCACCCCCGACGTATTGCCTGTGGTGGCGGAATCGCTGGAAAAAGCGGAACTGACCGCGGCACCTGCAGGTGCTATCCAATTGCCCGACGGGAATATAGTGACCGGCAAAACCACCCCCTTGCTCGGTGCGGCGGCGGCGGCATTGCTCAATGCGCTCAAAACGTTGGCAGGTATCGACCAAGAAACGGATATTATCAGCCCCGTGGCGTTAGAGCCGATATGTGACTTAAAAGTGCGGCATTTGCACAGCAAAAACCCGCGGTTGCATTCGGATGAAGTGTTGATAGCGCTGTCCATCAGTTCGACCCATTCGGCGGATGCGGCAAAAGCGCTTGAGCAGGTAGAAAACCTGCGCGGCAGCGACGCACATTTCACGGTTATTTTATCCCGTGTAGACGAAAAAACCTATAAAGCCCTTGGTATCCACACCACCTGCGAACCGAAGTTTGAAGTGAAAAGATAAAAAAATACCCACCATACGGTGGGTGGTCATAGGGATAAAAATAGAGAAGATACACAAAAGCTGTGTGTCTTCTCTTGTTTTTTGCAGACATCTTTTTCTTGCCTCCCCTTGTCAGGGGAGGTGGCAAAACCGTAGGTTTTGACGGAAGGGTAGTTCTTCTTTTTCTCTCCCTCCGTCTTTTTGCTTTGCAAAAATCCACCTCCCTCGTCAGAGGGAGGTTAATGTTGCCAATCCCTTACCGCAACTCCCGTACGGCGGGTGTTTTTATGTTTTCGGCAGAAATTTTGTGAGCCATGCGTTATGCGGCAAGGTGGTCACCCACGCCAAAATGTCATACAAGCGTGTATACACCAGCATTTTGATAAATTTGCCCACAAAACACGCGGCAAAAAAGCGCACAAGATGCATTTTCGTGCCGCCCGCATACACCCCTACCACATCAAACAGCGGTAGCGGCAGCAGTGCCAGAATAAACACCAGTACGGTCTCATTCGGCACTTTTTGTTGTAACTTTTCCAAAAGTTTTTGGAATTTCGGGGATAAATCTTTCGTGGCAGAGCCAAACACGTAACCGACAAATTCGCCGAGTGCCGAGCCCAAAGATGCTACAAGCGCGACCAGCCACGGATTCATCACCAGCGCCGCGCTTGCGGCAAGCATCAAACTCGGGGCAGGCAAAAATACCGTTGCGTTTGCCAGAAAGCACAGCAAAAACAGCCCGATATACCCCAAACTGCCCACCGCTTGTATGCGGTCTCTGAAAAGGCATATCGCCACCGACAGCGCAACAACGCCTGCAACCAACAGGATCTCCGCGATTTTTCTTGCGTTCGCTTTCATATCAGCCACCGCTGAATGCGCTCAGGCACATCACGCCAAAAACGACACCTGCAATGGCAATGGCAAGACTGACGATCGCCACCACGCCGATGATAACAAACTGTGCCACCGCGGTCAGCAGTACAAACGCTACGGGCGCGGCAAGCAAAATCAGCAACGTTACCGGCGTTACCGTGCAATCGGTAGCACTCCACACCAATTTTGCAAGTATGATCTCACCGACACAAACAAGCCCCATAACCACGTAACTGACGATTGTAACCGCCTCGCTATACTCGCCGTTACCCCAGCGCAGATACAGATCCTGTGCGTGGTCCGCCATGGCGATACAAAAAGCGCCGGATACAATCACCGTTGCCGCAAAAAACAGTATGTTTTTCGCTTTTCTGAAAAAGCCGGTCTTCAGTTTCCTGACATTGCTCACCGACATACCGACTTCTCCCGCTTCTTTCGGGATAGGCGGCGCTATCTTCAGCGGAAAATTCCAGCCGTTCTTTTCGGCTTCTAAAAACATCTTATCGTTTTGCGCAATATCATTCTTGCTGTTATCGATACGTCTTTTTAAGGCGGCAAGGGTCTGTTTGCCCTTTGCGATCCGCCCGAAATACAGCAAACTGCTGATATCGTCCAACAGCATACACAAAAACAGCACCAGCATTAAGCAGATAGCCACCTGTAAAATAATGGTTTCAATCTCGGTGTCAAACATTCTGCTGAGCAAAAGGTGTTCCTTTGTATACAAATACCCGTTCACGTACGCCGCCGCCCATACCAGTATACCAACCAATGCGGCAACGATCTTCGGCACCGTTCTGCCTTCCATACGGGAAACAAATCCGCGCTGTATGGTATCCAAACTGTTGTTTTCGGAATCCAACCGCTTGCGCGCCGCTACAGCGTACGAACTGAAAAAATTCTCTTTTCTGATTTCCATATCTTACACCCCGTTTCCACTTTCGATCCACGCTTTGAAGCCAAGCGGTGCTTTTCTTTCGAAAAGTTGGAACGCAAAACAGCCCATAAGGTTACAGCAAAGAATGTCCTTTTGGCTGTACACGCCCGCCAAAATCAAATGCGGATTATCCATCAGGTGCCGTTGCAGGTCATCTACACGTTCCAACAGCGGCAGATGCGCTTTATACAGTTCTTCAATACTGCCTTTATCAGGCGCCCTGAAAGAAGCGATTCTGGATAAGCACATACCGCCGTCACCGTCTAACGCTTTATACACCTTGACCGGTTCGCCTTGAACCAATTTTTGCGTATAGGTGGCAATGCCCAGCGGTCCATACGCGACAAAGAACTGCCGTATCCCGTCGGTAGCCACCTGTTCTTTGACAGCAATCGTATCCAGCAAGGTAAACATCGCAATCGCTGTGTCGAACACGTTCATTTCCGCCACCGCTTTTAAGGTGGCTTCTACCGCGTTTCTATATCCGAAACTATACAAAAAGCCGTACAGCGTATCCGCTTGTTGCGGCATGCACAGCAGGTCGAAACCACCGCCGTAGTAGAACGTTTTTGCCGACGTAAACAGCGCCGTCAACAGTTCTTCGATAGTGGAAACGTCCTTGCCGCACACGGCTACGTGCTTTTTGGCGGCAAACGCGTTACCAAACCAGTAGCACGCCCGTTTCGGCTCATTTACCGCAAGTGCTTCGATTTCCACAGTCAGTTGCAACGTCTCGGGCGGTACGGTAATACCTTGGGTGTTCTGCAACCAATGCGAAATACAGTTGTTCTGTAAAATTTCGCCGTACCCTTGCGGATTTTTGGCTATCACCATACCGTCTGCCAGTTCGCGCAGACCGTGGAACGTATACCCTTTCCACACGATAGCGCCTGCAGGGAACAGTTTTTTCAAAAATACGGACAGCCCTTTATCGGGATTTTTGGTGCGGTACTGCTCATTCACTTCCTTAGCGGCAAGCGCCAAATCGGTTCTGAACGTGCTGAAAAACGGTTCTACGATATTGCCGAACAGCATTTTCTTGGCTTCTTCCCAGTGCGCGGCGTCTTTGGTCATCGCAATAAACAACGCCTGCTCGTCGGCACATCTCTCGCCGCCGATAGTAAACGCTTTGGGCCATTGCTCTTCTTCTGCGCCGCCCCTATAATCGGGGTTTTCCAACCACGCGTTAACGTCTTCGTATCCGAAACGCTGTTGCGGGTCAAAACGGCACAGACCGTCCACAAGATTTTCAATATGTTCTCTGTGCGCATCCAATCGTCTGAACGGCAATTTGCCTCTGGATACACATTGGGTGATGTCTCTTTCTTCCACACCCTCATAGATAAAGTGCCCCTCGTACAGCGAAGCCACCGTTACACCCAAAGAATAATAGTCGATGCGTTTGGTGTAGTATACCGTCGGGTCGTTGGACACGGCAAGCAGCAGTTCCGGCGCGGTATAGCCGCGGCTTCTTGCCACGGTGGTGGTCTGTGCAATGGTATTTTCGTTGGTGGCTTTGGCGGTACCAAAGTCGCCGATCAAAAATCTGTCGCCCACCTTATATATGTTCTGCGGTTTGATGTCACCGTGAATGATATGTGCTTCGTGTATGCTGTGAAACGCTTCGTTGATCTGCTTTACAAAGGACACCAGTTGTTCAAACGAGAAAGCCCCGTCGTCCGACACGTCGCCCTCTTCGCACAACGGCATAATTTCAAAATAGTATTTACTGCCGCCGAATACCACCCAGCCGATCTCCATAACCGCCACGGTGTAATTCTGTCCTGCAGGGGTGCCCATATATTCCAGCACGCGCGCACGGGATAAAGCGGCAGACTGTTTACTGTTTAACGGTTCATAATGCACTTTTGCAACCACGTTACTGCCGTTTGGTGCTTCACACAGCAACACGATCGCCTGACCGCCTTCTTTGGAAACGACCCCTTTGACCGTATATGCCGTACCTTCGGAGCTGGTCAAAACGGTAAGTTTCGCGGCGGCATCTTTAAACTCGTTGATATCCGCAAAATGATTTGCCTGCGCTTTGTTTTCTGCGCTGTCGGGGTCTAACATGCCCGCCGCGCGCTGCCGCCATCCTTGGTCCACTTCGGTAGCATCGTTGCCACCTTGCAGATGGCGCTTACGCCAATCCCCGTCCACTTCGGTGGCGTCGTGACCGCCTTGCAAATGGCGTTTACGCCAATCCCCATCCACTTCGGTCGCCGTGTGGGTGGTATTTGTATCCTCGGTTTCTGCGGTTGCAGGCGCTTCTTCTTCGTTGATTTCGCTTGCAATGGGTTGTTCCGTAATGCTGTCGTATGCCATATTCTTCCTCCTTAATTCAACACAAACGGCGTCGTTTCAGTACGTGCCGCTGTCCCCTCTTTTGCGCAAATACAGATACTGATGTTATCTTCTGCACCCGCGTGCAGCGCTTTATCCATCAGGATGTCCACCATCTCGCGCGGCGAGATGTCTTGTTTCAAAACGTCTTCCAGTTCCGCATCCGAAACACATTCCCACAACCCGTCCGAGCAAAGCAGATACTTTTCGCCGCTTTGTATCGGTACTTTGCTCACGTAAATGTCCGGAGGCGGACAATCAATGCCTATGCAACGGGTAATAATGTTTCTTCTGGGGCTGGACAACGCTTCTTCTATGGTCAACTGTCCCATATCCACCAATTCCTGCACAGCGGAATGGTCTTTGGTCATTTTTGCAAGACCCCACGTATCGTAGCGGTAAACACGGCTGTCGCCCGCGTGGAAAAACACCGTACCGTCGTCCAAAAACAGGCACGCGGCAAGGGTGGTGCACATAGCGGCATACTGCGGTGTTTCGGCTTTTTTCTCAAAAACCACCCGCCGACAGTTTTCCAGTACTTGGGTGAGATACGCAGTATCTGCCAACGCTTGCGGATCTTCAAAAGACAAAAATTCCAACACGGTTTGCGCCGCAATGCCGCCGCCTGCATAGCCGCCGCAACCGTCACACACCGCCACTAACGCAGGCAACGACAGTTCTCCCGCGGCATCGGACATATCCAGGATATGTCCCGCCACCAACACACGGTCGTCATTCGTCTCTCTGGGACCTTTTTCAACGCGTGCTGCAAAATCAATTGCCATTTGCGGTCACCTCAAACTTTACAATACCGTTTTCTTCGTAACAGGACAGTTCCTGCGGTAACGTTTCCCATTCACACAATACTTTGCCGAGCGGATTTAAAAATTCTCTTTCCAACATATTGCCCACACCGCGACCGCCGTTTGCGCGTTCCAACACCGCTTTTTGATGTAAAAAGTCGGTGATGCGATCGGTGTGAATGCGGATATGTTTTTCCGCTAAAATGTTTTCACATATTTTGGCAAGCTTATAATCACAAATGGTTTGTGCGTCCTTGACATTAATAAACTGGAACACAACGATGTTATCTTCGCCCAAACGGTTTAACAGTTCGGGTCTGCCGATGTTACGGAAATACGCTTTGACCTCTTCGGTCAGCGTTTGCGTTACTTTCTGTCTGAACGCCTCGGTGTCTTCCTTGGTCACATCTTCAATTTCAATGGTTGCCACGCGCCGTCTGTTTTCACTCATACGGCCTTGCAAACTGTCGTCTTCCTTGGTAAGACCGATGTTACTGGTGAAAATGATGATCGTTTCACCGAAGTACACGATGTTGCCTTGGTTATCGGTCATACGACCGTCTTCTAAAATCTGCAGGAATTTATCCAAAATGGTGGGAGACGCCTTTTCGATCTCGTCAAACAACAGCACGCTGAACGGGCGGTTTTTCACCGCGTTGGTCAACTGACCGCCGCCTTCGTAACCCACGTATCCGGGAGGCGCACCGAACAGTTTCTGATCGCTGTGCTCCAAGCGGTATTCACTCATATCAAAGCGGATACACGCGTTTTCATCGCCAAAGATAGATTGCGCCAGCGCTTTGGCAGTTTCGGTCTTACCGGTGCCGGTAGGCCCTGCAAAAAACAAAATGCCTTTGGGTTTATGCGAAGCACCCGAGTGTTGTAAGCCGGACAAGCCTTTTACCGCGCGGGTGACTACCGTTTTTACTTTTCTCAGCGCATCCGCCTGCCCTTTTACACGGGTCTCCAGCGTGGCTTCGATATCGGTCAAAATATCGTTTTCCAAATTTTCCCACGGGTCGTCGGACACACCGTATTTGTACAAGCGGAACGCCAAATGCATCATTTCGGGCGGAATGGACATACGGTTTGCCAACTGCAATATCTGCCGCACTTCCTGCAGTTTTAACCCTTCGGTTTCCGCAACAAACTGCTTACCCGCCTTGTTTTCGTCGTCACCCAGCACCTGATATTCCGCCAACGTGCCGTGCAGATTCTGCAAATACAGCCTTCTGACACCACGGTCGGGCGCACACAGCGAAATGGTGCGAATGTTGGGGTTATTCAGATACACCCACGCGGGAATGTCGTTATATTTATCCACCACCAGAATCAACGTGTTGCCTACCGTGGCGCCGGTCTGCAAGGCGGTGGTCGCCGCCATCAAGTTTAAGAACATGGTGTTTGCTTCGGCTTCGCGCAGATTACACGCATCCAGACGGGAAGCAAAGTTCACAACGAAAATAAGACTTTCTTTGTCGGTAAGCCGCGCTTTGTTTGCCATCGCATCACGGATAATTTCGCTGACCCAGATATACTGTTCGGTTTCTTCAGCGTTGCCCCGTCTGCCGCCTTTTTCTTTGGCGGTGGGCATCACACACGCACGCGTACCGTTTTTGCGCATCGTTTCTTTGGACGTATACCCTTCCAGCAATACCGCCAGCCGCTTTTTCTGTTGTTCAACGTCGTCGTCTTCGCAATAAAAACCGTCGACGGGGTCAAAGAAAAATACCGCGGTAACGTTTTGGTCAAATAAGCTGACCAGCGTCGTATCCAGATCGTCTACGTCTTCAAAAACGGGTTGTTCCCCGTCATACGAGAAGTAGGGAAACTCATCGTATACGTTCCCCTCCAGAATAATGCCGCTTTTAATGCCGACAAAAGACCGCAACTCCCGTTGCCATTTCGGTACAATATTTTCTTTCATACCTTATCCCTCCGCATTCAAAATTCCTGTAAGAATGGTTTGACCGTCCTGAAAAAACGGTTCTACCATACGCCCCTGCTCCATATACGCGGCATACGTTTGCCGCTTATCTTCGTTTAAAAAGTGTATTTTCTGATTGGCAGACCCACGTAAAACACAATCGGGGGTGTTTTGTGCTTTTTCGTATCTGCCGTCAATTAACACGTCAATATACGCAAGGCATTGTTTTCCCGCATCTCCTGCGCTGCCTGCCGTAATTTCATCCAGCGTATACCCCGTATACACCAGAATGTCGTCAAAAGCATTACGCAAAAACTGCAACAGCCGCAGTAGCGCTGTGGACTGCTCAAACGGGTCGCCGCCTGAAACGGTCAATCCCGTGCAATGTCCCTTTTTAGCAAGTTGGATAAGTGCCTGCGCCAATTTTTCACAATCCACGGCGGCACCGCCTGCGCGGAGCAGGTCAGGAGACATACATCCGTCACACTGTTTACTGCACCCCTGCGTCCACAAACATACCCGCTCCCCCGGTCCTAACGCGTGTACGGGGGATAAAATACGCCCTATGTACATCATTGTACGGTCACACGAAAAGCGGGCGAGTCGGGGTTATGACCCAGTATCAACGTGCACCCGTCATACAACCGTTCTACGCCGTTTACATCTAACAACGTCGCATCCACAAAGGTGCCGTTTTTGGTGTCTTCGTCCTTTACCCACCAAGCGCCGTCTTTAAAAAGTAACGTGCAATGTTTATGCCCGACCCGTCTGTCCCACGCCAAAAATGCGGCTTGCATCGCATCGCGACCCAAGGTATACGTTTCGGTCTCTTCCACCGTAAACGAGCAGTTGCCGCGCACGGCGGTAAGGGTAATACGGGACGGGGTTTTGTCGGCGGTATCCGACGGCAAAACACCCCACGTGGGCACTTCCACATCCTGTTCCGTTGTGGGCTCTTTGCCCATCGCATTTTCAATGTTTTCCTGCGCTTGTTGCCACACGGTAGGCTCTTTTTCTTCAACGGTCGGTGCAGTTTCGTCCACATACACGATAGGTTCGCGCTTTTTTATGGCCACCTTTTCACAAGAAAAACAGTATTTCACCGGCCGGTCTTTGTCCGCAATAAAATTCAACGTGCCGCAAGCGGGGCAATGCTGTACATAAAAGGTGCCCTTTTCGTTGATGGTGCCTTTTTTATCCGCAGGAATGGTGTCCGCTTCCACCGCATACGCGGGGACGTGTTTGATGTTTGCCTGACACGCGTCGCAAACGGTCACCGAAACGTCGTGATATACACCGCATTTCGGACATTCCCTGCAAGGTACTTTACTCATTTCCTATCCCCTTCTTCTTGCTGTCGCTTTTGTTCGGCTTTGCCTTTTCTGCCGGTGCGACCTTCCACCCGCACACCGCGTTCGTTGGCAGACCACATTTCTGCCGTGATCACCACCTGCGGTGATTGTTTTTCTTCCATTTCATACGAAATAAACCAATCCGCAAACAAAATGTCCCGCAATTCCTGCGTTAAGCGGAAACACAGTTTTTCCTGCTTTTTGGCGGTCTTTTCATCCGCTTTATCGGCAATTACACGGATATACGCCGTGCCGTTTTCATCCACCGTCACGTGCAAAGAGCCATCCTCTTCCAAAGCGTATAACTGTGCCAATTCTTCGTCGGTCCACTGGTAAAACGGTATCTTTTGTCCGTTTTCCATTTCACCGTATGCAGGCAATTCGTCACCGAGTAACGCTTTTGCGCTGTCGCGGGAATGGGTCGTATATCCCATTTTTGCCAACGACTGGTCCAACGCCATACACAAATACGCTTTGTGTCCGAGTTGTTGGTATATTTTCGCGCATTGCGCCGCTTTTTGTTCGCGTTTTTGCAGGTAGACCAACTGTTCTTCGATCTCCGCCGCATCGCGGAAATCGTGAATATCCCGCACCTTTTCGCCGAGTTGTTGTGCAACCAACGCGTACACTTCGTACAACGCCCATTTTTCTTTGGCGTCCTGTTCGATACCCGACGCGGAAAGCATATATCCTTCAAACGCCTCTTCCAAACGACGAATACCGCGTTTTAACTGTTCGTTGGTAGTGGACGGGTCACACAGCATTTTTACCAATTCGTCCACGCCGTTAAAGCAACTGGTAAACCATGTGCGTGCGGCGGGAGAAAGGCCGTACTGCGTATCCAGCGCATTGACAAATCCCAGCGCCGCAACGATTTTATCGGTAATGGCGACCAATCTCTCGTCCAGTTGCGCACGTTCGAGAACGGCAGGGTCTGCCGCTTGTACGTCCTGTCCCGCCGTGGCGCGGATTTCCATAGCCATAATGCCGACCCGCAGTTTTTCCAGTATGTGTATCGCCGCTACGCTCTTTTCCAGATTATCCGCAGGCACGGCTTTTGCCATTTCCAACAACCGCTGATGTTGCCGTGCAATACGGTGTAAGACCACGTAACTTTTGGTGGTCAGCGCTTCCAGTTGTGTCGCATCCGCAGGCGCTGTCGCGTGGCATATCTCCAACAATTCTTTGCGCATTTGTGCGGCTTCTTGGGCGGGCAAACTGCCGTTTTTCTCGCCCTCTTCCACCTGCGCCAGCAACTGCGCCGCTACGGTTTGCAACTGTTTATGTGCGGATACCGCCACCTGTTTACGCTGGTTTGCCTGCGCTTGCAATTCCTGTTTCTTTTCCGCAATCTTTCTGTCTGCTAAGTGGTTCAATTCCACTAAACCTTGTCCCGCCTTCCACGCGACCCAGCCCGCACCGGCAACCGCGCCCGCAATGGCGATCGCCGCAACCGCAGGTGTTGCAACCGCAACCGCTACAACGGCAACTGCACCTTCTACTTCACTGCTCATACTCTCATCCCCCTAAAAAGCACGTTAGCAAGGCAACCGCTTTGCCTTTTCGACCATTTCCAAAACCGCACGTTGATTGTCGGTCAACGTGTGGTGCACCGTTTGTAAATATTCCCCACTTGCTTTTAAAAATCGTTTGTGTCCTGCCGCAAACCCATCCGTCACACCGTACTGCCACGCGGTACCGCCGTCACAAAACAGCCATATTCTGAACGAAAGATCCGACCAAAAAACCGTATCGGTCTGCGCGCACAACCCGCAATGTTCTGTTTTCAACTGTTTTATGATATCTGCCGCACGGACACTCGCAAACACCGCGTGCCCTTTTTTGTCATATGCCGTTTCGGGCAACGCCATATACGCGGCAAATGCGGCTTTTACATCCTTAAAATCGTCGCCGCAGGTCGCCGTCATCTGTTCTAATGCCACCTGCGCACAATACATATGTATGGGGTGTAGCCCCCGTTTTGCTCTTTTGGCAAGCGGGGATACCGCTATTGTTTCGCGGTGAAAACACACGTCTGCCAACGCATCCACCGTCACCAACCCGTCAAATAAGGTCTGTGGTACCGTTTGTCTTGCCGTTTCTAAGCAACGGATATACTGTGCCATATACTGTGCGCGGAAAAAGGTGCCCATACGCATTCCTTTTTTACCGCCGCCGAAAAAGGCGGTTTCACCGCCGTTAAGATTTATCCGCACACGCACGGTTTTCTCGTCTGTAACCGTCAACCGCATCACCCGCGCGGGCGCTTCCCACACAAACGAAGCGTCTATGCGCATCGTGGTGTCTTGCAGCGCTGTTGACAATAGGTTTGAAAGCAGATATTTATCCATGCGCGCACCCCAAAAACGATTGATATGCCTCAAACAGCAGTCCGAACAGTGCCGTTTCATCTGTGGCGTTACAAGACAGCAACGCTTTAGCGCTTTCTTCGCTGTCAGGGACTACACAAAAGGCGTACAGCAAATTGTGCTTTTTCGGTACGCCGCACAGGTTTTGCAACGCCGCGGCGTGCCGTTTTGCCGCGGGCACTACCGTTTTGCTTTTCGGCAAGGCGGCGAAAAGGTCGTCAAGTGACCCTTGCGTTGCAACAGCACGACGCTTATGCGGTGTTGCTTGCAACACGGTTGCCATACGCGGGACCGTCGCCGCATTTTGCGCGGTCAACACGTAGGGTTTGCCCGCCGCAATGCACCACTGTATATCACACAACACGCGGTATTCTTCCACCGTTTCATCGCGGTTTTTGGTTTTGAGTGCTGTATGTATATCCGCTTGTTTACGTGCAGTAACCACCGCTTGTCTGCTTTCCCGTTTTCGTATATGCGCTTTGAGCTTTATATATGTATACCGTTGCAACAGCAGACAGTACACGTTGCCGATACAGCACAACGCGCCGACCACAGCCGCCCAACCCGTATGCGGAAACAGCAACGGCAAGCCACAGCAAAGCAACGCTATCAAAATACCCACCGTGTGAATAACCGCGTGGTATACAAGATACCCCATAAATGCGTGCAAACCGCGCAAGGAAAAGTTTTCCACGTGATAATTGACGTTGTATCCCCCGTCTTTTTGATGCCGTTTTTTCTCTAAAGCGAGCACCAGTTTTTGAAAGGACGCAACCCCGAGCCACGTATATACGCGCATCTCGATTGTTCTGTTTTTGGATACAGACGGCGTATGCATCGGCGGTTTTGGCGACCCCTTTCCCTTGCTTTGTATAAAAAGCAACCGTAAAATAAGGTATATAGAATAAGTGTATCATACCTATCATCAACTTGCAAGGGGCATACCCCTTTTTAACAAAAAAACACCCTGCAACCGCAGTTGCAGGGTGTGCTGTTATTATGCCGGATTGCGGGGAATGACCAATGCCGCTACAAGGTACGCCAATATGCCCGTACCCGCGAACAAAACCGCCAACGCCCACACAAGGCGCACAAGCGTAGGGTCAATGTCAAAGTATTCGGCAATGCCCGCGCAAACACCGTCTATCTTTTTGTCCGTGTTGGATTTATATAACCGTTTTTCCATAAAACCATCTCCCCTTTATGTAACTAACCAAAGTATACAACATTTTCGTCTGAAATGCAACAACATCTTTCTTTTTAATACTTACCGAAACCGCCGCCGGAGAGATCGTCTTCGACGTCTCGGACAATGCGTGCAATGCGCTCGTCATCGGTTTCAAAATCGTCGCTGTATATGGACGGACCCGTATAGGTTTCTTCTCTGCTTTCATATACGTATGTGCCGTTAGCCATACGGATGTAATCGTAATAGTCGTACGGGTTGAAAACGGGCGCACTTTTGATATCATAAAACCGATCTATCACGTAACAGACGCCCCAAAAACACACGCCGTACAGTGCGGCACACATCGCGCCGACAAACAGATAACGTATCACCTTGTCGCTGCTCGGTGCGGCAACCGCCGCCATAATGACACCGACAATTACGCTGATAAGAAGATACCAAGCCAAGATGTCAAAATGCCCGTGGTTATAACGGCTATACGCCTTGTCCAGTTGTCCAATGCTTGTTTCCAAAGACGGGCTGATTCTCCCTTTTCTGATGTATTTTTTTGCTCTCACGCCGCGCGTGGCAAATGTCAGTATCAAAAATACGAAGAAAGGCAGGGACAACAATCCCGCCACCACAAACGCTTTTGGCGCCGGTACCGTTTCGGGCAGTAAACCGCATAGCCACACAAACACGTCTTTGGATGCCGTTGCAAACGGAAACCGCGTGATTTCTATATTTTCAGCAGACGGGAAAAGAAAACCCCACGTAAAAAGCGAAAACACCAGCGTCAGCAAAAGCGCAAAAACGTGACAACAGATACTTCTGCTGATAACCCGTCCCTGCACGAAACAAAGTTCGTTGCGCACCCATTCGTCTGCGGCTTCCCACCGCTTTGCTTTTATATACGCTTCCAGTTTTTCTCGGTCCTGCATATACATCCCCCCTATTCTGAATTATCGCATACCGCAAAATACATGTCAAACACTTTTGCAATCGTGTGTTATTCGGTTGCGTAAAAGATAGAACCGCCGATAAATTCCCGCAAAATGGAGTTGCAAGGCACCCACGTATCCGAGATGTCGCAGAAATACTTCAAAAACTTAATCAAGCGGTTTGCCTGAATAAAGTACGGACTTTCGGTCGGGATTGCCTCTAACAGTGGCAGTACGTGCTTTTTCATCACGCAAAGTTCGTAAGACAATTCGGAATTAAACACAAAATCCGCCTCCGCCTGGTACGGATAGATCCATTTGAACTCCCCTCTGCGCACGCTTGCCCACATATCAAACGTTTTTTCACAGGAAGTGTTGCGGGTGGCGTAGTCTCTCGCCATGCGTCTGAGCAAGCGGATGTCGGAAATCGGAATGGGGTTGTGATCATCAATATGCAACTGGATCTGTGGCGCAATATACACCTTAAACTTCAGCGCATTGTCAACAGACGGTATCAGCATATCGTTTAAAGCGTGGATGCCTTCTATCATAATAGGCTGATTGGGTTTGAGTTTTATCGGCTCGCCAAACGTCCTGCTGCGATCCGCAAAGTTATAGTGCGGCAACGCCACTTCTTCCCCTGCAATCAATTTATACATCACTTCGTTAAGCAATGCGCGGTCCAAAGAGTCTATGTGTTCAAAATCCGGCTTGCCGTATTCGTCCAGCGGCACACAATCGCCGCTGATCTTATAGAAATTATCCGCACTGATCATCAAGGGATCTATTCCATGGCTTCTCAACTGTATTTTCAAGCGGTTTGTAAAGGTGGTTTTGCCGCTGGAAGAAGGCCCTGCCACAGCAATCAACCGCACGCGGTCAATTTCCTTTGCAATAGCTTCGCCCAACGCCACAAACTGGTTATTATGTCGGGTTTCGCACAGGTTGATAAACTCCAGCGCTTTGCCGTCTTCAATCAACGCGTTCATCTGATGAATATAACTGGCGTTTGTCAAATTGCCCCACAGCGTAGCATCTCTGAGCGCGTCTCTAAACACTTTTTCGTCCTGAAACGGCGGTATTTTGCCACCCAATTCACTTCTCGGATACTGCACAATAAAGCCCGGCGCATACAACCGCAGTTTGTATTCTTTGATAAAGCCGGTGGACGGCAGCATATAGCCAAACATATAGTTTTTGTAGTTGTCACACTCGTACATATGGACGGTTTCTTCTTTGCGATACTTCAAAATACCCGCCTTATCGCTGAATCCGATGTCGTTATAGTATGCCACCGCTTGTTCTTTCGTTATACTGTATCTGGAGATCGGCAGATCCTGCGCAATGACGGCATCCAACGCGGCTTGAATTTTATCCAGATCCCGTTGCAAAAACGGGCGGTTGAAATTGGTTATCGTGGCAGACAGTGCCCTGGAAACGCTGTAATTAAAAATAATGCCGGCAAAAGGGTACAGACGTTTGGTCACCATAACGATTAAATACCGCAACGTCGATTGATACATCGTCTGGGACTCTCTGTCTTTTAACGTTAACAGTTCGACCTTGGAATCCCCCTGCAAAATATAATTCAGTTCGCGGATACGGTTGTTCACCCGCGCCGCCTGATACTGATATTTGTCGCCGTCGATCAAGTCTATGATGCTGGTGCCCGCGGGCACTTCCGTTACGCGGCCGTTCATTGTAATTTTCATAATTTTTCTCCTGTTCTTCTGTCGCATTTTTGGGGTTGTACGCGCGTAAAGGAAACCATATGCAAAATGCACCCGTTTCTCTCCATACGCTTTCTCGGCGCCGACGCGATGTAAAAATAAAAAGGTTGTCTGCCGATTGTAAAACGGTAGACAACCATTTAGGGTGGTTTGTAGAAACGCGCAACCATATTATGCGCTTATACCCGAGAGATTTTCGGTTTTTGCTGTGTTTTTATGCATTTCCCGTTTCCCTGTCTTATATAGATTATTGCATAATACAAAATAAATGTCAAATGCTTTTAAAAAAATCGTATGTTTGTAAAAACAGGCTATCGTCGTACTGATGCAGGGGAAATATCATTTTGTGAATATTTCCCCTACATATGATTACTTCTTAGCTTTTGCTGCTTCTTTGATGGATCTATCAATGTAACTTTTCCCAATTGTTCTCAAGGTGTTTCACAACGAAACCAAGTCCGTAGGGGACGATGTCCACATCGTTCCGTTTCCTGTTCATTTGCGGGCGATTCCTGAATCGCCCCTACGATGTCATTCGTTATGGTTGTTTGGCTTCTCCCCGGGGTAACTCCCCCCAAAGGGGAGATGCCCGAAGGGCAGAGGGGTGGCCGTCCTGCAAGGAAAGCTCCCGCGCCAGCGGGTGATGAGGGGTAAAATTGCCGTATCTCCTTTCCTCCTCATCCGTCGCGGTTGGCGGGGGATTTTTTATATCGTGCACTTACGGCGGGAGCAAGCCCCCGCCCTACGGTATCGTTTGTTGCGTGTTTGTAGGGACGGGCGTCCCCGACCGTCCGTTGTGTCATTCAAATTATGTTCGTAGGGGACGATGCCCACATCGTCCCGTTTTACCGCCGTTCGCGGGCAGTCGAGACGCCTGCCCCTACGGTATCGTTTATGGTGTGTGCTGTCGAGCAAAGCGAAACGGATGAGGTGTTACACATGCCTTTTCATCTCACCCGTCGTATCATTTGCGGGCGGGGAAACCCCGCCCCTACGGTAACATTTGAGGTGGGTACACACCCTCGCCTCCCTTGCCTAAAGGGAGGGTACTCCCCTGACAGGGGAGATGGGCGAAGCCCAGAGAGGTGGCCGCCCTGCAAGGGACCGCCGCAAAGGCTCCCTTGCCTAAAGGGAGCTGGCAAAACCGTAGGTTTTGACTGAGGGATACTTAGCGGTGGTGGAGGGATATATCCCCCAGTCTTTCGCCTACGGCGAAATCCAGCCCCCTTTAGGCAAGGGGGCCAAGTGCATCCGCAAGTTTCATCAAATCCCTAACCGCAACACCCTTAGCGGGGGGTATTACTCCATATT
>JAZPXM010000066.1:0-8592 GCA_045543675.1 Acutalibacteraceae bacterium | reverse complement strand
GTTGAACTGGTGACCTCATCCTTACCAAGGATGCGCTCTACCTACTGAGCTATAGCAGCATATGGCGACCCGGAACGGGCTCGAACCGTCGACCTCTAGCGTGACAGGCTAGCGTTCTAACCAGCTGAACTACCGGGCCATGTGCTCACAGGATATTTCCCGTTCGCAACGTTGACCATTATACTGAATAAAATTGCATTTGTCAATATCATTTTTCGATTTTTTCTGTATCATTTTCATTTTTTCTGTCGCCCGACATCAAAAAGTCATTATTTATAGTAGAACCTATACCGATCGCCGCTTTTCCGTAACGGTGGCGTATACCGTCCATAGCATTTTCAAGTTTTTTAAGTTTCGTATGCGCCGCTGTATCGGTGGGTGTATCAAAAAGTGTGGTCTGCGGTGCGGTTTCTTCATCGGTAAGTCCCGCCGCAGTAACGGTCAGCATACGCACGGGCGCATTGGTCAAATGATGCTTTCGCAATAACTCCATAGCCGCCGCCGCGATTTCGCGGGAGAGATCCGTAGGTGCCGCCAAAGTTTGTTGCCGATTAAAGTTCTGAAAAGACGCGGTACGTACCGTAATCTGTACAGTTTTACAGAAAAGCCGATGTTTCCGCAATCGCGCCGCCACCGTATCCGCCAACATACACACTGCTGTTTGCATTTCCGGCTCGGACACCAAATCGTGACGAAAGGTCATACCGTTCCCCACCGATTTTACTTCGCGGACATCATCCATTCTTCTGACAGGGTCAGCATCTTCCCCGCGCGCATATATAGACAACATCTCGCCCGCTTTGCCAAAGGTGTTGCGCAGTACCGTCCTATCCGCCGCCGCCAGATCACCGATAGTGCGTATTGCCATCTTTTTAAGTCCGTTTTCCACAGAATTGCCCACAAACAACAAATCGCCAACAGGCAACGGATACACGATCTCCCGCATATTTTCACGGGTAATCTCGGTCGTGGCATCGGGTTTCTTATAGTCACTACCGAGTTTTGCAAAAATCTTGTTAAAAGAAACACCCACCGAAATGGTTAGTCCCAACTCCTTTTTAACATCAGCACGCAAGCGGTCAGCAATCTCCCGTCCCGAACCAAACAACAAACGGCTTCCGGTCACATCCAACCACGACTCATCCATACCAAACGGCTCTATCATATCGGTATACCGCGCATATATGGCATTTACACGGTGAGAATACTCCGCATACAAATCGTAATGCGGTAACACAAGATGCAGGTCGGGGCACTTTTTCCGTGCTTTCCATATCGTTTCGGCGGTCACCACCCCTGCCGCTTTCGCCAAGTCATTTTTAGCAAGAATAATACCGTGCCGATTTTCAGGGTCACCGCACACCGCCATCGGCACATTACGCAAAGAAGGGTCCCGCACCATTTCTACAGACGCAAAAAAGCAATTACAGTCACAATGCAGTATTGTTCTATCCAACGCGCGTACCCCCTTCTTTAAAATCCGAACATTTGTTCTTTTAGTATACCCCTACGGTTTTGTTTTGTCAAGTGGAAAACCGCGCCAAAAGGCGCGGTTTTTTAATTAATCGTCTACATCAAAATTTTCCAGCAAAGACGCCTTTTTCTCGGCTTTTACATCGCCGTGTTTCACCATCAACATAGTTACAAACGCCAATGCGGTAAACACCACCGCATACGGGAACAATACGCTATAGCTGAAATGTTTGAACAGGTAACCCGACAGAATGGGTGTCGCCACCTGTGCCGCCATAGAGAACGTGTAATAATAACCCGTATACTTGCCGACGTCACTACCGCGACTCATTTCTACCACCATCGGATACGAGTTAACGTTAATTGCCGCCCAGCCGATACCGATAACGCCCATAACCACGTACGCCAAAGGCGTATAGGAAGTGAACAGCACACCTGCTGCAAACGCGACACCCATCATAATAACGCCGCCCAAAATCACTTTTTTACGACCGATAGACGAAGAAATAATACCGATAGGCACGTAACTGATGGTAGCAACCGCCATCGCAACAATCATCATAGTAGAACCGAGACTTTCATCAACGCCCCACACGTCCAGTACATATCGAGAATACGCACTATCTACGGCATTATACGCCATATACCACAGCGCAACGGACAGCAACATAAAGATAAGACTTTTCTTAACAGGGCGGGGCAGTTTTCCCGAACTGCCTTTTTCCGCATCTTCAACGGGTTCGGGCGGCATTTCTGCTACCAATTTATTTTCTTTAACAGTAAGCGGTAATACAAGTGCCGCCACCAACATAAATACCGCAATAATAGCGAATACCAACAAATAACTCTGCGGTTTTTCTCCTGTCGTAACATCAATTTTCGGCAATAAGAAAGTGATGACACCCAGCGCAAAAATACCGCCGATAGCACCCATGAGATTGATCACCGCATTTGCTTTAGAACGCAAGGGTTTAGGTGTAACATCAGGCATTAACGCCACCGCGGGTGAGCGGTAGGTAGACATAACCAGCAATAAAACGCCGAGTCCTACCACAAACAGCGGAAAGTTTTTGTTCCAATCCGCGACCGGCACCACAACCATCAATGCGGCGGCCAGCACCGTACCGATCAAAATATACGGCGTACGGCGACCAAGGCGCGTATGCGTTTTATCCGACAAAGCGCCGAACAACGGTAACAAGAACAATGCCAAGACGTTATCCGCCGCCATTACATAACCGATAATATCTTCCGACAAACGGAACGTATGCTCCAAAATCAGCGGAATGACATAGTTATACAACTGCCAAAATGCTTGGATGGACATAAAAGCCAAGCCAACGAAAAACGTGCGTTTGTAATTCAGACGCATACAGACACCTCTTTTTTACTCTTTTATTTTTTCAACTTGTGTAAATTGCATTTCCAGTTTTGCGTCAGGTACAGCAACCGTCTGTAACACGCCGCTGTCTGCCGCCACGTTCGCCGTAAATGCATATGTACCCACCGTTCCCGTATATACTGTTACGTCGGCATCGGTGGTGTCCGCCGTCGCGTAGCGCAATGCATCCAGCACCGCGCGCAACAACCGCGGTACAGCCGCCGCGGGAATTACCTCGGTCTTATATTCCAAATCGCCAAGGGTCAGTGTTATATTTTCGCCATCCAGCTGACACTGTAACCCCGCAAGTGAAGCAGGTGCAGAAAGGGATAACAATATCGTACCGTTTACACCGCGTTGTACCGCACCGCTTAGTTGCATTCCATCATACGTAGCGGTAAAATTGCAGGAAAAATGCTCGGTGACGGGCGGTTTTCTTCCTGTCAAGTGGCAAGCCGTCAAGAAGATTAAAACCACACATACAACACATACCAAAGACCGTTTCATATACAAACCTCTTATTCCAGTTCTAAAAACAGTCCGCCCAATTCATCCAGCATATCCGACGGCAACAGCGCGTGTTGCGACAATCGCTTTGCCGCCGTGTCCCCTGCCTTACCGTGCAGAAATACACCGCATTTTGCGGCGTCAAACGGTTGCATCCCCTGCGCCATAAGCGACGCGATCATACCTGCCAGCACATCGCCGCTACCACCTGTTGCCATACCCGGATTACCCGTAACGTTCACTTTATAAGTCACACCGTCGGTGATGACGGTACGATGTCCTTTCAGCGCCACCACTACGTTGTGGCGCGCCGCAAAGGTAAGCGCCATGGTTACACGGTCAGCTTCAACAGCGGAAACAGCGGTTGTACACAGCCGTGCCATTTCACCGGGATGCGGTGTCAACACAAGCGGTGTTAGGACTGTTTTCAAAACATCTATATGTTTTGCCACAACATTTAGACCGTCCGCATCCAGCAAAACGGGGCATTTTGCATTGGAGAGCAGTTCGCAAACCAACATTTCTACCGATTCGCCTTTACCCAATCCACAGCCGATCAACAGTGCATCTTTGTCTTTTAAAGCAGACAACAACGGGCGCAAAGCACTGCGCGCCAGCACACCGTCTTCGGTTTCGGGAAGCGGCAAAAACACCGCTTCAGGCACCGCCGTCGCAACAATCGGGTAAATAGAACGGGGTAACGCCACCGTTACCAGACCGATCCCGCTCCGTAATACCGCGCGGGCAGACAGAATCGCCGCACCTGCCATACCGAAACTGCCGCATACCGCCAACAGATGGCCGTACGTGCCTTTATGAGAATAGGGGTTACGCGGCGTAAACAACGGTTTTATATCGTTGTCTTTCAAAATATCAGTATCCAACACCGCCGCAATATCGGCTTCTTCAATACCGATAGGCAGTACCGTTACTTTGCCGCAATACACAGCATTTTGCGGCATTAGTAAAGCGGGTTTTGCCGCTATAAAAGTAAGCGTATACGCCGCTTTAAACGTATCCGCATCAGCATCTCCGCTATCACACAGCAAACCGCTGGGTATATCCACAGCAAAGGTTTTCTGTTGCGATGTTACCACCGCGAACAACTGTGCCACCGCCTTTGGCAATGCGCCGCGGAAGCCAATTCCATACACGGCATCCACCACTACCGCAGCCGCCGTCACAGCCGACGCGGCACGGTACGGTTCCGCCGTTGCATCAATACGGGGGATATCGGTCGGCATTTTGGAATATGCTTCATGTGCGGTATCGGTTTTTGGCGTACCGCCAGCCAAAACCACCGTTACGCGATAGCCGTTTTCATACAGTTTGCGGGCAATCACAAAACCGTCGCCGCCGTTATTCCCCGTGCCGCAAAGAACAACCGTATCCAAAGGTTGCGCTGTGACGGTACGGATATACCGTGCTGCGGCTGTACCCGCATTTTCCATCAGGCGTCCTGCTGAAAGGCCGTCCGCCATCGCCCGTTTTTCAATTTCACGCACCTTAGAGGCAGACGCTATCAGCATATACACACCCCTTTTTACAGTTCACGCAGTTTCTTTTCGAGTTCAATTTGCATTAATCGCGGTAATGCGGCAAAAAACGCGTTTTGTACCCGTTCTTCCGGTTGAAACAACACCAAAGTGCTACCGTACTTTTTGCTGCGATATACGAAATAATAGTTGCCTTCCTCATCAACAGAAGGCGCCGCCATTACAGTATGATCAAATTTACGGTTGCCAAGGTCAGCCGTTTCCACAGGACCGTACGCTTCCACTTTTGCGCATTTAATGGAGCAAAGGCGTTTACGGCGGCGCTGTGCGATAATCATATCAATATCCATTTCGCCATTGGTGATGCTATACTCAAATTCAATATTACGGTTGGTGCACAGCCACCAGGCACCCCACACCACCAGCACAATCATCGGCACCAAAAATCTTACATACAAAAAAATAACACTGGACAGCAAAAAAGCGGCAAGAATAATAGCCACAATGATCAGCCAATCCATTACCGTTTTCTTCTTTTTGACGATCTGTTCTACAAAAGTATCCATATATTTCATCCTTTGCTGTATATTCCCATATAGTATAACACAATATTTTGTATTTTTCAATACTTTACGCAGAAAACCCCCACAGCATACTGCTGCGGGGGTAATAGTTATACCGCCTGTATGTCCCCTATTTTATTTCCCCGGAAATACACAGTAAAAGTACGTGCGGGAACGCCGTCTTTCATTGAAATTTGCAAATCTGACAACGTATCACCTTTCACGATTGCTTTTACCACCGCGCCACCTTTGGCGGATAAACAAAATTCTATTTCCTTTTCAATTACGGGATACGCAGGGCAAATGTAGAGATTGTCGCCATCACTCTGTAACAACATTTCGTTAAGCGCAGAGAGATAAACACCTGCCGCCGTCGAAAACCACGGGCGAAATACGGCGTTTTCTTCGTTAATTTCATACATTTCGCAGAAAGATCCAACCGATAAAAGAGATTGTTTTAATGCTGTATACGCTTCCGTTGCATCACCTATGCGGGCATACGCTTCCGCTTTCCAGCACGCATACCAGGATGACACGTGTTTGCCGACCCTGTACATATTGCCGAAAGCACTCTCGTTTTGCAAGAAATCTTCCCAAGCAGGCAACAGATACGGATCGTCTTTATCTAATACATCAAACGGGAACTTACCGGCAAACACACCGATACTCCGCTGTTCACATTGGGGATACGGCAAGTATTTTTCCGTGTCGCGCGGCAAACTTTGGCGTAATTTCATTGCACAATCAGCGCAATAATCACGATACGTCTTATCTTCATCCAATATATCTGCCGCTTTAACAAGACATTCTAACGTTTTAATGATACCGCAGGACGTCATAAACGCATTTTCCACCGAAGCGCCCAACCGTTCCAAATCGGTACATTTTCCCACAAACATACCACCGTCTTTATCGGTGTACAGCATTGTCTGGGTATAAAACTGTGCACATGCACGGATTAAGCGGTAGCACTCCCGTAAGAAATCCTTGTCCATAGAATGCTCATAATACTCAAAAGCGCCGACAGCTACTACCGCCATATGAAACACGTGGTCGTACCAAAAGCCGGGAATGGCCAGTTCTTCACCGTATTCACTTGTTTCCCAGAAAAATCGTGCTTGCTCGATATTTTCCGTATGTTTGCTGGCGCGTTCTACAGCTTTATCAAGACAGACATTCAAACGGAACGTGGGTACGCGTTTTGCAAGCGACATACGGTTTGCGCCTAAAAGACCGAGAAAACCGTAATACTCATCAAACGCAAAAAACTTACCGTCCCAAGAGCAGTTATTGATACCAACCGGAATAGACCAACGCGTAGCAAAACATTTCAGATGATACAATGCCACACGATAGGTCGTATCTATCTCCGTATCCCCCGTTTTCACATATCCTTCTTCAAAATACCTATGCCAATGTGCCGTTGTTTCTGCATATAACTGCGAAAAATCCATTTTCAGTTTCCGTGTATTTACGCCTTGCGGATCGTTTTCAAACAAATCATCTTCCACCGTATAATAAAAACAAAGAGTGTCTTCCGATCCGACACTGGCAGTCAAAGTGACGGTAGCACCTTCTATTTTTACTTCACAATCCTTGTCTAACCATATCACCGCTTCGCCCGTGTACATATCCTGCCCGTGCATACGGAACTGCACACGCGCGCCGTTTGACAGCGGTTCAACGTTCAGATATTCAATAGCCGCCGTTGTGTGCTGGTCATACCCCGACAGCGTATAAGAAAATGCAACGCGACCCGCGGCATTTTCAAACCGCTTTTGGAGTGCATACACGTTGTTTTCGGGATGCAACACCGATGTCGAGTATACGATGCCGTCGTCAGCATATACACATTTAGAACGTATAACACCGTCGGTTTCTATCAGTTCCTGTTCCCATACGGTCACGTCTGCACCGCGGCAAAAAAAGAACGTGCCGAAAGACAACAGTTTCGCAGGTGGACGTACGTCGTGTTTCCACATCAACCGTCTGCCCGCGCGAAACACACATCCCGACGGGTGTTCGAAGTTTACACGTTCATAGTTAAGTGTCCCCTCTTTATCCACACCAAGCACAACGTCCCCGTTACCGAGCATGGGCGGATTATAATTTCTTTCTGTTTCACAACTGCTATATTTCATACAAGCACCCTTCCTTTTTTCGCTTTACACTTTCAATATAGCAAATATTTGGGGTGTTTATATATAAAAATCACGCTTTATATATTGTTTTTCACGCTAAAATATGGTAAACTGGCGTTGGGGGTGAAAGTATGTCTGTTATTCGTTTTTTTGATGCAGCCGACACGTTGTTACATATTACTGAATTTGGTTACTCACAACCATCTAAAGAACGAAAAGTCGGTCCATGGGTACGAAATACTTTTTTACTGCACTACGTAGTACAAGGCGTATGCCATTTCGAAGGAAACGTCGTGTCGTCGGGAACAGCATTCTTGGTCGCAAAAGACCAACTGCACACCTTTCGTGTTACGCCACCGTATGAACATTATTGGTTTGCGTTTGACGGAGATGTAGCACGGCAAATGCTGGCACAGCAACATATACCGTTTGAAACACACCACGTTTTACAAGTGGCACACCCTGCGCTCGCAGAAAGCATCCTAAAAGAAGCCTTCATTGCCGCCGCGCAAGAAAACGGTACTGCAGCCGCAAACAGCGCTTTAACTGCGCTTTTATCACTCATATCGACGACACCAACTAAAAACGTTGTGAATACCGATATGCGCATACAAGATGTGGCGGAATATATTAAAACGCAATATTCACATCCCATTACCATGGCAGATATCGCTGCGCACGTGCATTTAAGCGAGAAGTATGTGTGCAAACGATTTAAAGCACTCTACGGGTTACCGCCACAACAGCATCTTATTAAAGTGCGTATGGAACGTGCTGCACAACTGTTAACAGACACCGCCCTGCAAATCGGAGAAATTGCCAACTCGGTAGGATTTGCATCTCCCCTCTATTTTTCAAATGCTTTTCGCCGTTTTTTCGGTGTCTCACCATCTTCTTATCGACAGCAAAAAAGAACCGCAGTCATTTGAACAAGTCCAGTAAAAACGGACAATAGAAAAAAGAGACCTCCTATGGTAGAATGAAAGAAGTACCATAGGAGGTTTTGTTATGTCAAGAAAATACGAAAAAGT
>JAZPXM010000065.1:0-12789 GCA_045543675.1 Acutalibacteraceae bacterium | reverse complement strand
CTTCCCCCTTGGCCCTGTCGTCGAAATTAAAAAAAGAGCCGCCGCCGGTCGGGGCAACGCTCGAACGCGGGGACGGCTTGCAGGCTGTTTAGTATTGATAAACTTTTGGTTTAGTGTGGCTAAACTTTCGGGGTATTTTCTTTATCCTTTTTATTTTCATCGGCATTTGATATTTCTTCTTCCTTGTCGGCCGTTGTGCGTAACTGTTCCATAAGTCTTTTTAATTTCGTCGGTATTGGCAGGCCAAGTTCGCCGGCGTTCTCAATGATTGACAGTGCTTCGTTGGCAATGTAAAAGCATATGATTGCGCCGCGCAGGACGGACGAACCGCCAAGCACGTTGACGTCAACAAGATTTGCGACGCCCACCAATGCGAACATAAACAGTTTTTTAGCAATGCCAACAAACCCCACGCGGGAAGATAGTTTTTTATTTATACAAGCGGAAACAATGCCCGTTATATAATCGGCAACGGCTAAAATCACAAGCGTGATCAATAAGCCGTCGGCGCGGCCAAGGAATACACCCAGAGCCGCGCCGCACGCAATTATTGCCGATTTCAAAAAATCAACAACGTTTTTCATTTTACACCCCCGTCAAGCGGCGAAAAATACCACGAAGTTTTCGTCGAAGTCGTTCCAATAACCGGCGTCGGCCTTTACGAAGTTATTGACGAATTCAGCCTTGTCATTAGTGTGTGTTCTCACGCGCCTATCAAGATTTGCGACGCCGAGCGCGCCGCGGCCGAAAATGCACGCAAGTATGCCGGACGCCGCGACAGCATTGCCGCCGGTCGTGACAATATCAATTGACGAGGCAGACGCGAACGCGTAGTCAGTGCCGCTTCCCTGCCAATATTCGACAATGTCCGCGTCGGGCATTTTGATGTTTTCAGTCAAAAACTGCCCCTTGCCGTTGTATAGATAGATTTCCGCGGCTGATGCAAAGTCGCCCCACATAACAACGTTCATTCTATCCGTAGGCGTAAATTTCTTTGTGCCGCCAACGTTGAATATTTTTGACGGCCTGCGAAGTCTGCGTATATATGCCTTAATCGTGAACGCGGCAAATCTCAAAAATTCATCATTGATGAGTGCGTCTGCGGCTGTGATAGGCGTTGCGACAGTCTGATTATACAGATACAGTAAATTAACGGCTTTTGTGCCGGACATAGACGCAAGCGCGTTTGCGCCGAAGTCTGCGTAAATCGTTTCGCCGATCATATTATCAATAGTTCTCAAAATGAGTTCGTCAAGTTTTATCACCATAGACTGATCAATTGCGTTGTAGATCATAGCGACAAATGCCGCGTGCTGTGCCGCATTGCTGAACGATTCTTTAACCTGTCTATCGGCAAGCGACATATCAATTTCAAACGTAACGCGTTTATTGAAAAATTTTGCGTGTACTTTCGGCTGATAAAACTTGTCTTGATTGTATGTCTGCCCGTCCACAAGCGACCATGTTTCGTTTTCGTCTGCTTCGGGAAGTTCTACGCGGATTTTCTCCAGTATAGATCCATATTCCCACGCGTCACGCACAACGGACGGCACGACAGTATCAAGTTTTCTGTTGTCAAATACCACTTTGCCAATGTGGTTTGTAAGTGCGCGCACGTAATTGTCGTATCCGTCTTTTACCTGTGACAGCGCGCGCCCCACTTCTACAATATCGCTCAAATCTTCCTGCACCACGGCGGTTTCGCCGAGTGCTTCTCTAGTTGCTACGTTAACAAAATTGTAGACTTGTTTTACTTCCATAATTTAATCATTCCTTTCGTTATGTATCTGATGTAAATGTAATGACAAGTGGAATTTTACCAGTAGGTACATTCCAATATTCCGATAATTCGTCGGCTACTTCAAATAAAAGTTCGATTGATGCCCTATCTAATGTTAGAAAAAATAAGCCGAATTCAAAATCGTATTTATCACATAACTGGGTAACTAAATGAACGTCATATCGTACATTGTTTGATTTTGTTATATCTTCAGTTATCGCACGCACATTATGGGATAAATAAAGATTTTTACAATAATCATAAATGTCGGCAAAGTCTTTTTGATATTCATTAAGAGTGTCCCAACCATCAACAAAACCAACTAAATAAAAAAGTTTAGGGCCAATCCCTACGGGATTTTTTCCAATAAACGTTGTTGTGTTATTTGATTCAACGCCAATGTTTAATAGTGGATTCATTTTATTTCATTCCTTTCTTTTATTTAATCCTTAACGTAAACGTATAATTGTTTGCGTTCACAAAATTTGAAACATAACTGTTGCCGGCATTAAGCGCGTTAACGTACGTTTTACCGCTGGACTGGTAAAACTGCACGCGCATTGCCGTTACTGTTGCCACGCTGAATTCATTAAAAACAACACTGAAGTTCTGATTGTCAAATTCAACGTCGGGCAAGTCAACAAGTGTGAGTGCAAGACCTACAGACTGCGGCGCAGTCGGTACGTGAAGCGTAACAGTTAGCAATTTGCCCTGTATCGTATAATCATACGTTCCGGCGTCCGCGCTTGCGTATTCGTCGCGAAGTGTACCCGTGCCGGTCACCGGCTGATCGCCCCCGCCTGTTGCGGGTTTAGTCCACAACCGCCCGTCCTGTCCTACGCCTACCGGCTGTGTCATTTCATCGTCTTTCAGTTCCGGCGCAATGCCGCCGCGCACGCGCCACAAGTTCCCTAAACAAAACATTAAATCACCCCCAATATGGAATAGTTAAAACGCTGTCTACGTCTGCCATAATTATATCAAAATATGCTTTTTGCCGCAATGAAATTTCACTTTCTACGACTTTTGTGTAGTCCACACCGCCGGTTTTACCCTTTAATGTTTTAGTCCTGTCGTCGGTCTGCCAATCGTCGTTTTCGCTTTTTCGGTACGTCTTATTATATGTTGAAGTGCCGCTTGTTTCTGCCGCGGCCGATTGTTTCGACAGATCAACGAACGTATTAGCGGCCGCACCTATGGGCGCAACGCTGTTTGTGTTTGTGCCGGTCGAATTCACTTTACTGTCTGCGTTGCCGTTTTCTTCATTCTTTCCGGCCTTGTGCTGTGTATTGTTGTCCGTTTCGGTCAAGTCCACATTGTCGCCGATTTTATAATTGAGATTAAACGCGTTATATAGTTTCGTCCATTTTTCTTGAAATAGCGTGCGTATAACTTCGGCAATTTCTTCTATCTGTTCGACCGACAACACGCGGTACGGCGGCAATATCTTAACAAGCAACGGCGACGGGCATTTATAACCGCTTCTATTGCCGAAATATTCCCAGTCAAGCGCGGAAACAGATATGTTCGGGTCATTTGCCCACGGCGTCCAGTTCCCTAAATTTTTAAAAATTCCGTTGCCCCGCCATGATACGAAATAATCAATCAGTCTCAACATTTTTATCCCCGCCTTTCTCTTCTTCGTTCTTTTCTTCTGCCGGCTTTTCGCCGTTTTCCATAGCGTCAACTGCCGCGTCCTGCTGTTCTTTATTTACTTTCCACGCCGAGGACCAATCAAGTTTATACGGCCCGTTGTCGAGCATTGCGCCGTATTTTTCATTTACTTCTTTAATCCATTCTTGCCACGTTTCAAACATATCGTCAACAAACGGATGTGTTGCGTCGTCATTTAAAAGTGTTTCAGCGCCGGTTATACTTTCCCGTTTCGCGTTCCAGTTTGCCGCAAGGCCTAATTCGTTACATTCCGCGGCTTTGTCGTACTGCATATATTCAATATATTCCTTTATAACGCCCGCGTCGCCGCCGTACGGCATTGCCTTTAACTGTTGAAGCACGTTTCTGTCGGTCACGGCCTTTAAATTACCGCGTTCTATATCTTCGAACATTAAATCAACGACAATTTTTTCAGCGTCCCGCCCTGCGACAGCCGCATTCACCATGCGTGACGAAATAATAGCCAAATAAAATGACAGATCTGTTTGCACCTGTGAAAAAGTATGCTTGCGCAGTATAGGCAGTATACCCGTGTATGTGCTATCATTTTTTGCGACCACGCACTGTTCGCCCACTTTCAAATTTTCCGACCACGATTCGCCGTCCGGCATATGTGGATTAGCAAATATAAATTCTGTGGGCAAATAATTGTGATCAAGTTCGCCGCCCAAATTGCCAAGCACAAAATACAATTTGCCGTCTTTATATGGCGCGAACGCACCGATACCGCAGAGCAATAAAAACTGTTTCAGCCGCCAATTTTCGATTGTGGACGTGCCGCCGGTCAGTTTAAAAATTTGTGAAAACTTCGCAATTTTATTCTGCAACTGTTCTTTGTACCTCTTTTCGATATGCCGCATTATATCAATATCAAAGCCGGCAAAAACGCTTGTTGCGGTTTTAAATTCCAAATTGTCAATTAGATCATACATTGTTATGCAACCCCCTTTGTTGCTTTAAGATAGTTTTCAATCGCGTTGCCCGTCGCGTTGCTGTCGTAAACAATTTTTTCAAGCCGGAACAATTCATAAATAATTTTTTCCGCTTCGGTCTGCGGCCGGTCAATTCTGCGTCGATAATTCATTTTTGTGCTGTATTCCGGCGTGTAATAAAGTTCGCAATCTTCCGGCGGCCGCAGCGGGTCGTTGTGCGTGTGAATGTAAATATACGCGTCGTCATTGCTCACTATCTCCCCGCAATACAATTCGTCGTCGAAATTGATGAAAAACCGCCCGCAAATATCGGCCTGCTTAATTTCATCTTCAACAAGCGGGTACGCGCCCAATTCCCATTGCGATTTTGTGAGCATCTGCAAACGCGGTTCTTCAAACGCGAACAAGTATGCGTTATTTTTCCGGCTTTCCTTATACTGCGGCGTGTCGTACGTCATTTCAACAGCAATCTTGCGGTCTGTTTTGCCTATGCTGTAAACGTCGATTTGTCCGGCTTTCATCGTCTTTACATTTTTAAGTCCCATATTTTTAAAATACGGGCAATAAATATTGATCGTGTTGCCAGTCAGCCAAATACGCACGTCACGGCGGCGGGCAATTGTTGAAACGACGTTAAGGAAAATTGCAAATTCGTTCTTTAAATACGGTTTTGTCGAAACTTCAATAAATTCTTCAAACCAAATATTCGTTACGTACGGGTACGCGCCGCCTTTCATTTTGTCCCACGTATTAAGGGCAAACCCGAGCATAAACGGGTTATTGTCTGCTTTTGTCAATCCCGTTTCATGATCATATTTTGCAAGCGTCCACGCCCCGTTTTTGTAAATAGCCGTGTCAAATTCGCCGTTTGTAATTTCGGCAATGCGGTTTTTCCCGTGTCCGTTACGAATAACAGTGTCCATAACCGTACCCGCGTACTTACCTTTTAACGCGTCGTCATACCGGCGAATATATGCGGCCTGTTTCAATTCGTGATTTTTTCGTCCGTTCCAATACTCAAGCAAAAATTTGTCAATAAGTGCGTAAGTTTTACCGAACGACCGCACGCCGAAAATGATATTATAAACCGCGTTTATTTTTTCAATCGGTTCAAGTGAATAGTATTCGGGCGTTTCTTTTATTTTCTTTGTTGCCATTAAAATATGACCCCCTGTTTTAAAAGCGCTTCAAGTTCGTCAATTTCCGTTTTTGTCGCCGTGTCCATATAGCGCATATGTACTTGTTCGATTTGCGCGTAGCCTGTCAAATCGTACAGATAGCGCATTTCATGATCGGGTTTGCCGTATGCCGTCCAATATGCGTTATAATTCGTGTCCGGCGGCACAATAACGGAAGTGTTAACAAGGCGTTTTGTGTCTGCCGGTGTCCATTCTGCCGCGCCTGCAAATTCGCCCGTGTATTTATAGTGTGCCGCTTCGCTTGCGTCAATCTGCTTGCCGGCCATATAGTCACCGAGTGCCGCCACGCCCCAACCGGCCGCGCCGCTTTTGTCAACGTCGCGAAGTCTGACAATGCCGCCCAACGTCAATTGTATTTTCTTTAATGACGCGTTATCGACGGATAAATCGACAGGAAACGCGTTTGACGTCTTTATGTTAATATGCTGTGTATTTTCAAAATACCAAACGCCCGTGCCGTCGCTTTTGTCTGTCGGCGTAATCACATATTGCGCGTTGTACGGGTCAATCGCAATCGCATAATAAATTGTTTCGGCGGTCTTAATGCCCGCTTCTGCCGGTATAAAACTGCATTCCCCGATATACGGGATTTTTGTTATATATTGCCCGTTAACGTCCCAATTCGTAGCCGCGGCAATCGTGCCGCCTTGTACGAGCGCGTAACCCAACGCCCCTACAGCGGCCGGCGTGTTTATAACGTAAATATTGCCGACGCCCGCGCCGGACAGTGAAACAGTCAAGCCGGCGGGGTATTTTGGCGTGCGGATTGTCAAATCGCTTTGGCCTATTGTGGCTTGTGATAATCTGTATTGACTTAAAAAATAAACATTTGTGACATCAATTATTTTACTGCCAAAGTCAACGCGTTTGTTCTCGTCGAGTATGTTATTATCCAAATATCTATCTATGAACGCGTTGAATGTCGCAAGCGACATAAACGCACACCCGATTGTTGTTTCGTTGTCATGATTGACGCCGCCGGCAGTGCGCGGCGGTAAATCGTAATATCTTATCATCACGAACGGGTCAGCCGTGTAGCTGTTTGTTGCTGATTGATCAAGTAAAAAATTCGGGTATAGATTGCCGGCTGTGCGCGTCACAACGGATTGGTCAACGTAGTTCATACGCGGGTCATATTCAAGCGCACTGCCGCTTGTGGAATATGCGACAAGTGCGTTCATTGTGGTGAATTTTGAATAGTAAGTGAAAAGCACGTCAACGTGCAAATCTAACTGCCACGCATTGCCGCCAAGCCACACTACATTTTCAATAAAATAATATCGGTTAAGTTCTTGAATGTGACAATAGTTATATGTTGGAGCGGTGCTATTATCAATAATTATAGACAGGTCAAGCAACGATTGATCATTTTCCAACTGATCGCCGGTCTTTGCTGTACCTGTCCCCAAATATGCAGTTTTATTCACGCGCTTTATTGCGTCGCTGTAGTTATAAAGTGTTAAATGTAGCATTTAATACACCCCCGTATAATTATAGCATATACGAGGGCGTTTTCGCACGCTAAATCGGTATATATTCCGTTGCCACGAGTTTATTATTCAGTTTGTGTAAAAAATCAAGAAACGCGCCTGTAAAGCCAATTGCATAATTGCACGGCTCAAGATACACGCTTGATTTTTCGTGACAAACTGCCGTGCGGCCTGTGTAGTCCGTCAATTCCGCTGTGAATTCTTCATCATTATAGACGTGCGTAAGTTTATCCGTGCCGCCAACTATTTTATCGTTTTCGTCGCGCAGTTCGCCATCAATGACTAACCCGTCGTCGAATGCTTCAAAAACCGCGTCAAACGTCTTGTATTTTGCCATTAACCATTTTGCCGTGCTTTCCTTGCCCGTGCCTGCAATTGTAACGTGTAATTTATTATCCTTTATATAGATATAACGTTTTGCGTTCAAAAATTTCGCTTTGGTATAAACGCCCTCAAAATCCCATTGTCCAAGCGGTTTTTTCTTTCCTTTGATCGTTTCCGGCCGCGTCAATTCAAAATCAAAGCCGACGGCTTCGGCCGCTTCTTTCATCTTTCTGTCAATCTCTTTGTTGTAATTGTGAAAATATTCTTTATGTTTGCAGAAGTTTGTTATTTTTCCGCTGTCCGTGTCACTATAGTTATAATCCGTGCCGCATTCGTTTATCATATGCCACAAATTGCGCCGGCATATTGCCGTCACCATAATGCCCCACAAGTACGAAATAAAACGATTCTGATCATTGTTGTATTTTTCAATCACGTCGGCCGTCTTTACCGGCACAACGTCCCAATGCCCCGTTTCCGCGTTATATTCTACTTCCGGCCGGTTCAACTGTGTAACTAACATTCCGTATATACAATTTGTGTCACGCTTTCCGTTTAAATATTCGGCTTCCATACCGACAACGTCTTTCAGTTTCGTCTTTTTGCCGTATTGCAACAATACAGTTTCAATTATTTCTTTCGGCAAATAGCCTTTTCGATATTGCCATAACCGCAACACACGAATTTTGCCAATTTTGTAGTTCTCAAGAATAGTTAAAAAATCTAAATGTGTTAAGCAAATTTGTATAAATTCAGCCGACGCAATGCGCCCGTTAAATTCTTCAATGCCGCGTGCGTTGTGCGTCTTGCTCTTTGAAATGTAATAATCAACGTCGGTTTTGCTGTCTATGTCGTAAAATTCGAACGAACCAATAAACGCAAAATCACGCGCTTTTTCTATCAATGTTTCACGTGAAACAATTTTGCGCGGGTCAATCTCAATGCCCTTTGAAACGGGATATTCTTTTTCACATACCATTGCGGCAGGATATGCCGAGGTCCAATCAACACTTGCCACATATTCAATGGGCGTACCCACCGACAGCGGCGAAGCGTGACAATAGCCGCCGGCAAATGCTTGCAAAGCGCATAAATATTCGGGAACAGTAAGCGTCAATCGCGCAATGTTTCGGGCATAGTTCCATCGCCTTTTGTCGCGGTGTGGCAAACAGGCGTTGCGGCATAATTTGCGCGTGTAGCCGGTCGCCGTCAAAGGTATGCGGGCAATGTTGCCGTCGCTTTTTATGCGGTCGTTGATCAGTGACGCGTCAATTAAGACGTCGTTCAGACTGTATTGTATTTCGCGCTCTGTCATTGTCGTTTCACTATGTCGCAATTGTCTATAATCTAATTCGCCGGACAATTTCTCTATTTTGTATTCAACCAAGTCTTTCGCCGTTGCTTTCAAACTTTGATTTGTGAGCACTTGCGAACACGAAAATTCAATGCCGCCGTCTGTGCGTGCGCGCATAGGCTCGCGCGGCTGTCGCGCAAATACATCAATAAAATTGAACCAATGCCGAATAAATTGAAATTCAAAACCTAAATTCCTAACATACACCCGCAACCGGCGCGTGTCGCTTAAATCAAAATAATCGGTCAAAGTGTCCGTCAATAACAATAGATCATCATATGTACGGCCAAAATACACTGCGCCGTTTAGACAAAACGAAAAACAATACATTGTGCCACACGGCATTTCGCCGAACCGAAAAGACGTCGTTTCAATGTCGAATGACGCGGGAACGTTGTAATATTTAATTTTACCGCCGCACAATTCCAACGTGCCGACGGCCGACAAAAAAGTGGGCAAATTATCTTTTGTGTAATATTGCCCGTTTTTTGCTCTTTCAAAATTTTCGCCAAATGTCATAGATAATCACTTGCCCTATCGGTATTATAAACTATCTCATATAATTCAATGTATTCGTTCCATTGTCCCAAATCATATTTTATGTGCGCTTCGCCGGCGTCAATCGGGTCTTTGTTGTATTCAAGAGCATCAACAAGTATTGCCAATGCCTGTTCGCTATCGAAAAACATCTGGCCGATTGCGTCCCACCATTCCCAAAATTCGCCGATTAAATCGCGGGCATCGTCAAACTTTTTTGTACCTTTGGCGTCTGCTCCGTATGGTATTAATTTCGGCTTGCGCGGATTTTTCGGATCTGCAACAATTTTGAACCTGCGGCCTTTGCCGTATTCCGCTTCTGCTTCCCGCACGAGTTTACGCCACTTGCGTATGTCTGTAAGTGTGTTATGTGCAAGTTTCTTGCCGCGGGCAATGACGCGGTACGCCTGCTTGACGTTTTTAATAGTTGACGGCCGCTTTTTCTGCAACCGGCCAATTGTCGCGTTCTTCGGTATGCCCTCAGTGGTCACTGCGTCAATACGGCCATTTATCCATTTTTGTATCTTCCGCGCTTCGTCAATTAACTGCTGACCACTTTTGCCCGTCACCCTGTATTGCTGTATCTGTCCGCGTGTCATTTATTACACCTGCCCCCCATTTGGTGTCAATTGTAAATAATACATTGTTTATTCTCCTTTATATTCAATCTGTGTTTGTTCTGTCTCATTTTTAACTAAAATTTGATAATATTGCGCTTCGGAAAACAGCGGACTTTCATAAAGTTCACGTTCAACGTCTTTCACTATATCACCAATGGGGCGGAAAGTCCGCCCCGCTTTATCTGCAACGTGATATTTAATAGTCACTTCAACCATTGCTTATTCTCCTAAATCCCATTTTTTCGGCAAATTCTTTTATTTCTTCCAACATACACCAACTTGTGAAATGGTCTTTTCCATCTTCAACGCGTACACTGATTTTGCCTTTATAGCCTTGATTCCACGGAACTACCGCTGTGTTGCCTGCAATATCAGTCATTACGTTTTGTGACATTTCTTTTAACGAAAAAAAACTACGATCATCAGAACAATTCATGTCTAACGTTATTGTAACTTTTAATTTTTTCATTGTATATTCTCCTTTCAATTCGCAACCCCACACGACAAAACGTACCCGTTGCCCCCACCCTTTAGTACGCCCTATTGTTCACGTGAAACAGTTAAAACAGTTCGCTAACGTCAACGGGATTTTCGTTTTCAACCTCTTCAGCCGCCCACGGCTCAAATTTGTCAATTGCCTTTATCCACACGCAAGGATATTGACGTTCTTTGTCGAGATTGCCATCGCCGTAAATTGTGCCGCGTGTCGTCGGAATGTCTTTCACGGCCTGCGTAAAGCGTACGTCAACAAGTTTGCCCTTGCTGTTTACTGTCTTGTAGACGTAAAACTTCTTTTTGCCGTCCAATGTTTCTTTTTGCTCAACCTTTACCAATTCGCACTTGATTTTCATAATCTTTTTCTCCTTTTCTTTTAGTGCTTTTTATCTTCACGCGACTTTGCCACGTTCTGATCATCAAAAAACCGATCGCGTATATAATTTACAATATCGAGCGCGCCCCACCATTCGGCCCGGGCAACAACGCTTTGCATACTTCCCATTCCGGTAATACGTTCAACGTTGATCAACGCTTTGTACTTGCGTTCGCATACTTCTTCAATTTCTTTCAGTTCCTTTGTTGTCATTGTCGTACTCCTTTAAAAAACTGTCAAACCCATTCAAATATTCGATCATTTTACACATTGCGGCCGCGCCGCCGGCGCAGTATGAACAAATTTCAACAGGTCCTACCCTGTCAATATCTTTTTCGTAGTTCTTTTTAACAACTTCGGCATAATCTCTTGCGCTTTTAACAATGTGTTCCATTCCTTTGTAAAAATCGTTTGTCACTGTTTGTTCTCCTTTCATTTGCTGTTCAATAAAATATCTTATACGCCCAGCGGCCCGCGGGCCAATTACGAAAGTGTACGGCCCGTCGGCATTTCGGAAATCGTTTAGATTTTTATATCCTTTATTTTTCATACATTATAATAAAAAATTTCAATATATGCTTTGCACGCGTCCCGATCTGCTAACACTGGCAATAATAAATCTTTACAGTTTTTTATATCTGCAAATATCACTGTCCACCCGTCACGACGTTCACCATAGATTATTTCATTATCTAACATTTCATTAAATGTTCCGTAAATTGCTATACACGTGTCATTGAAATAGGCCTTGCCGATCGTTTCATACTTTTCTTTGTTACGTCTGTATTTAAACATTGTTCTTTTTCCTTTCGTCGCCGGCACTTTCCGCGCCCTTGACACTGTCAATTGTATCAAAATATCAAATGTTTGTCTATAATTAATTTTTGCTATTTTACACTGAAAAAAAGCAAAACGCCACAATATTTTCTATTGTGACGTCGTGCCGGTTTTAAGGAGAATTTACAATGCCAAGAAAAGCACATAATACCTTGCGGCAATTAAATTATAACATAATACACGTGCGTTGTATAGTTATTTGTTCGGTATATATAACTTTTGCCCCGTGCTTATGCCCTGCCCGTCAACAATGCCATTCAGCCGCGCAATTTCCGGCCACCTGTTGCCATTGCCTAATTCATCACGGGCAATTCCCCATAACGTGTTGCCACTCTTTACTACGTACGTGCGCACGTTCGCCGGTGTCAATGTAACATTAAGCGCACAACCACAACACGGGCATTTAATCGTGTCGGCCGGCACTACGTCGGGAACCTCTGCATAATTCACCCACGGCAATTTGCCGTGCGCCCACCACGTGCGCGTCTTGCTGTCCGCTTCGGGATATTCGCCCGAACATTTCGGCACGTTCAATATGCGCGTAATTTGTACTTTACTGTCCCACTTCGTCGTTGCTTCGATCATATAGCCGCCGCCAATGTATATTCCGCAATGGCCATATGTTTTTGAATAAACGACAAATTCACCAATTTCTATATTTGAAAAATCGGTGCTTTGATCAGTGCAATAATTGTTATATAAATCTTCAATTGTTGCGTCCGGCACGCTGTTAGACTTATAGACAGCACCGCCGCGCGGCTTTCCCTTTTCACATTTCCAACCCCATAAAATACCCTTTACAAGATTGACGCAATCCCATCCCCACAACGGCACACCGGCTTTTTTCGCCGCCGCCGCCTTTGCTTTCGTCTCGACCGCGTGCGTCCTGTCCCACGCTGTTTCAGTTGTGTATTGTTCCAAAATCGCCACGTCTGTTAAATCACTTCCAAAATCGCTATTACAATAGCATTGTTCGACGGCCGCGGCCGCCACTTTCGCCCATTTCACAAATTCCTTTGATATGTAAACGATCATATATGATCACCCCCTTGTATTGTATCACTAAACTTCAAGTTTATCAATACTAAACAGCCTGCAAGCCGTCCCCGCGTTCGAGCGTTGCCCCGACCGGCGGCGGCTCTTTTTTTAATTTCGACGACAGGGCCAAGGG
>JAZPXM010000064.1:0-10277 GCA_045543675.1 Acutalibacteraceae bacterium | reverse complement strand
GAACCGTAATTATTGCGCTTGCGCAATAATACAGGTGTTTGCCTGCAGAAACTGCCGCATTGCAGAAAGTGTTGCGGCAAACGCCACGATCCTCTTCGTCAGGGAACGGACACCAAAAGGTGTCCCTTTTCTTTTTCGTAGAAACTAACCGAGGTTCGAACCGTAATTATTGCGCTTGCGCAATAATACAGGTGTTTGCCTGCAGAAACTGCCGCATTGTAGAAAGTGTTGCGGCAAACGCCACGATCCTCTTCGTCAGGGAACGGACACCAAAAGGTGTCCGTTTTTATTTTCGTAGAAACTAACCGAGGTTCGAACCGTAATTATTGCTTGCGTGTAATTTTGTCCATTTTTAGTGGGTTTTTATACGTTTTCTTTACTTTTTATGGTGAATATGATATGCTATTTATATGATGAGTTGGAGGGAAAACAATGAGCAAAGTAGTGTATGATTCGATTAGACCCGGCAAAGAGTGGTTGGATACAGACGGCAAGCGCATTCAGGCACACGCCGGTTGTATGTTATATGAAGACGGTACTTTCTATTGGTACGGCGAAAACAAAGAAAAGAGCCATTGTGAATGGGAACTTTGGCATTGGGGCGTTAAACTCTATTCTTCTAAAGATTTATATAACTGGAAGGACGAAGGCATTATTATGATGCCTACCCCTGACGATCCTAAAAATCCGATGCATCCCAACAGCAAAATGGATCGCCCGCATATTCTGTATAATGAAAAAACCAAGAAATATGTTATGTGGATGAAGATACTGGATGAAGTGCAGTATATGGTGGTTGCTACCAGTGACTCTATCAAAGGTCCGTTTGAATTGGTAAACAGAAAACTGCATCCGGGCGGTATGGAATCGGGCGACTTTGATTTGGTTAAATTCGATGACGGACATGCAGTTATCGTGTTTGAACGCGTACACAGCGATATGATTGTTATGGATTTGACCGACGATTATCTGGATACTACCGTGCATTATACTACGCGTTATGAGCGCCCGTACCCGCCGTACGTCCGTGAAGCACCCGCGGTATTTTTCAGAAAAGGCAAGGGGTACGTTATCACTTCGGGTACTACCGCAAAACTGCCTAACCCTTCCGAAACCGCTACCTTTAACGATATTCACGGTGAATGGACCGTTTTGGGCGATCCGCACGTGGACGATCCTAAGAAAACGTCCTTTGATAGCCAGATTTCTTGCGTTTTCAAACACCCCGATTATGACGACTTGTATATCGCGATGGCGGATAGATGGCTGAATGACTTGACCCCTGATAAACCGACAGGCGTTGAGTATTATGCTGCGCGGTTTGACGAAGATTATCCGATGTCTCCCGAAAGACGCGAACAGATTCGCAATACGCCTATGCAGGAAATCACGGTGAAAAATACCGCGATGGCAGATTACGTGTGGCTGCCGATTAAATTTATCGACGACGTGCCGTATATCTTCTGGCACGACGAATGGAAAATTGAAGAACAATAAAAGCAAAACCGCGCGAGTTTTATACTCGCGCGGTTTTTTAGTTCCTTTTCTTGTTTCTGTATTCTAACGGTGTCAACAGGGTATGTTGCTTAAACACTCTGTGAAAATAGGCGTTGCTTTCGAAATGCAGAATTTCCGATATTTCTTTGATAGAAATGTCACTTTCTTCCAATAACATTTTGGCGGATGCGAGTTTGTTGTCGATAATATATGCAATCGGACTTTTCCCGATGTATTGTTTGAATAGTCGTCTGAATCCACCACTGCTCAACCCACACATAGCAGCGTAGTCTTCAACGGAAAGAGAGTCAAAAGGCGCTTCGTCCATATAGGTCAATGCGGGGGATATCTTTTTGTATATCTTGTCTTTTTCGCTGATTTCACTGCGAGAAATGCGCGCGAGCATATCAAAGGTTTTTGCCTTTAACAGTGCGGGGGACACAGGGACCGAATCATAACAATCTACCGCTTCACGCATCGCCTTCTCGATGGCGTATGTGTTGTTAATCGGGATAATACACGGCATAGGAGAGAGCGCTACACGATTGGTATTGTGCAGTATGTTAAACTCTACAAGATATGCGTCAGGTTTGTGTATTTTACTGTCCATGTTCAGTACGCTGTACCGACTGCCGTAGGGCAAATATACCAGTGATTTACAAGGTGCGAAAAAACTTTTTCCGCTTACTAGATCCGTGTAGGTACCGGTGCAACCGTTTAAATACAGTAAGCCACTGGCAGGACGCGGTTTTTCGCGTTTGAAAAGATATCCGTTAATCCACACTTGGCGTTGGGCAAAAAAGTCGGTCAATTCAAAGTCGGCAGTATGCAATGCCTGCAAAGAAAGTATGGTTATTTCGTTCATAACATCACCCAAACACATCCTACCGCAATGGTTCGAAAAATGCAATATAATTGTACGAAAAATCTATTGAAATTTCAATGTATGCGAACTAATATATGATTGTTAACGACTAAAAATCGGTTTGATTTATTCAACGCAAGGTGGAAGTATGACAAACGGTAGTATTGTAAAGAGTGTTACGCGATTTGCGATACCTTGCATATTGGCAAGGGTAATACAAAATATTTATCCGTTGCTGGATTCGTTGATTGTGGGAAAGATACTGAATCTTGAAAGTCTTTCAGCAGTTGGTATAGCGAGCTCGTTGTATGCATTGTTTAACGATATGCTGTTGGGCTTGGCGGCCGGTTTTGCCATTATAGCAAGCAAAAAATTTGGCGGCGGTAAAAAAAGAGAAGTGGCAGACGTGTTTTACAATGCGTTGTTTTTATCGATTGCAATTTGTGGTGCGGTGACGGTTTTAGGTACGGTTTTCTCGCGGCAGATGCTGTTGCTGTTGCGAACGCCTGCAGAATTGATGGAATTAGCAGGTCAATATTTTTCGATAATGCTTTTGGGACTTTTTCTCAATATGTTATATAATTTTATCAGTGAAATGCTTCGTGCGGTAGGGGACAGCAAAATGCCACTGTATTTGTTGGTTATTTCTTCGGTTGTACACCTGCTGTTACTGTGTCCGCTGACTGTGCAGTTCGGTGTTCGAGGAACGGCGTTGGCGTCGGTGCTTTCTTATGCGGTTACCGTTGTGTTCGGCGCGATATACATCCGGAAAAAAGTAGCGCCGTTTCGGATGCCTTTGGGCGATATACGGTTGCAAAAAAGTGTTATGCAAGAATGTCTTGGCATCGGCGTGCCGATGTCTTTGACAAACCTCGTTGTAATGCTCGGTGTGTTGATGTTGAGTTTTGTAACCAACACTATCGGCACGGAATATGTGGCGGCATATTCTTGTGCATCCAAAATCGGGTATATCGTAACAACACCGATTTTCGGTTTTGCGACGGCGCTGGCTGTGTTTGTGTCCCAAAATTACGGCGCGGAAAATTATGACAGGATTAAACAAGGTATTCGCAGCATCTTGTTTGTGGTGTATGGCGTGAATATCGCTATTGCGGCGGCGGTTTTTGCTTTGCTGAAACCAATGTTAAACTTTATGCTGGACGGTAACGCTGTTGCGGTGAAAGCGGGTTGTTTGTACTTGTTGATTCGATGTGTATCAATGCTTGTATTAACCCCTGCGGCGATATATAAAAGTATTTTGCCTGCTATCGGCAAACCGTTCTTTTCGACATTGTCAGGCTTTATGGAAATCGGCGCCAGATTTATGTTTCCGTTATTATTGTCCCAAACGCTGGGGTTTAGTATAGTCCCGCTGACAGACACGTTTACATGGTGTTTGCTGACGGCTTTGTTAGTGCCTGCTTATTATTACGAATTCAAGAAAATTATGAAAAAACGAGAGGTTATTTAATATGCAAAAATTTACGGTTGCTATTTTGGGTGTTGGCGGACGCGGTTATGTCTATGGCAGTTTGTTGAAAGAATTGAAAGATAATTTTGAACTGGTCGCCTTGTGCGATTTTAACAAGGCGCAAATCGAAAAAATCAACAAGCTTTTTAATCTGCCCGATGACAAGATCTTTTATGATGAACAAGAATTTTTGAAAGAAAAGCGTGCGGACGTGCTGGTGATTGCGACGTGGGATAAATATCACGTGGCAGAAAGTGTACGCGCAATGGAATTGGGTTACGATATTTTGCTCGAAAAGCCTGTCAGCGATTCTGAAGAGGAAATTAAGCTGATGTTGGAAACACAGCGGAAAACAGGCAAAAAAGTGGCGGTTTGTCACGTACTGCGGTATGCGCCCGCATACAGAAAACTGTCTCAACTGTTAAACGATGGTGTTGTCGGCAGATTGATGGCGGTTGATGCGTTTGAACGTGTGGCCTATTGGCATCAGGCGCAGGCGTATGTGCGTATGCAGAGTATGGTAAATGATATTTGCCACCCAACCATTCTTGCTAAATGCTGTCACGATTTGGACTATATTCAACATTACGTAGGCGCAAAATGTGACACGGTATCCTCTGTTGGCGGTATGCGTTTCTTTTTGGAAGAAAACGCGCCTGCCGATGCAACCGACAGATGCTTGGATTGTCCGCATATTGATGAGTGTGTGTATAGCGCAAAGCGGATTTATATTGACGGATGGCATAAGGCGGGTTGCCCTGCGTTTGTGTGGCCGTATAATAAAGTGTCTTTGAAAAATCCAAACGTAGAAGAGGATTTGTACGAGGGATTGAAAACGTCCTGCTTCGGCAGATGCGTGTTTAAGTGTGGGGTAGATGTCAATCCGTATGTTGTGGACCACCAAATTGTGCAGATGCAGTTCGCTAATGGCGTTATCGGCAGTCTCAAAATGCTGTTTGCAGGTGAACCGGGGCGCAGAATCAATCTGTTTGGTACACACGGTGAAATTGTATTTGATGAGATTTTGGGTACTATCCAGGTGAAGCGCTATGGCGCAGCGGTTGAAACGATAAACGTTAGTGATATCGGCGATGATGACGGTTGGGGACACGGCGGCGGAGACCGCGGTCTTGTGCAGGATTTGTACGATATTTTAACGGGCCAAAAAACCGACTATACTTCACTTGAAGAATCGCTGGAAAGCCATTTGATCGGCATTAAAGCTGAGCAATCCCGCTTAAACGGCGGCGTCACCCTGAAAGTACATACAACAGAATAACCAACACCAAAAATCAAAGAGCCGATACAAAAAAGTATCGGCTCTTTCTTTACTTATAAAAAGTTTTGTGGTATACTGTATCTGTAGAAATTTTTGCAAGTGGGGGGTGAGCGAATGGATACGTTTGTTTTACACAGCGAATATCAGCCGACAGGCGACCAGCCACAGGCGATTGAAAAGCTGGTGGAAGGTGTTTTACGCGGCGATACCGAGCAAACACTGCTTGGCGTTACGGGTAGTGGTAAAACCTTTACCATGGCGAACGTTATCGCACGGGTAAACAAACCGACCCTTGTTCTCGCTCACAATAAAACCCTTGCCGCGCAGTTGTGTGAGGAATTTAAAGAGTTTTTCCCCGAAAATGCGGTGGAATATTTTGTTTCCTACTACGACTATTATCAACCGGAAGCGTATATTCCTACCACCGACCCCTATATCGAAAAAGACTCTGCCATCAACGAGAATATCGACAAATTGCGCCATTCAGCGACTTTGGCGCTTGCGGAACGCCGCGACGTTATTATTGTGGCGAGTGTATCCTGTATTTACAGTTTGGGTGCACCCGAGGATTACCGTAATATGACCATATCTCTGCGTCCCGGTATGCAAAAAGACCGCGATGAGATGTTGGCGCAGTTGGTAGAATTGCAGTATGAGCGTAACGATATCAACTTTGTGCGAAACAAATTCCGCGTGCGCGGTGACGTGGTGGAAATTTTCCCCGCGAGCGAAGACGATACCGCCATTCGCGTGGAGTTTTTCGGTGATGAGATTGAACGTATCAGCGAAATCAATCCCTTGACGGGGGAGAGAAAAGCAGATTTACACCACGCGTGGATCTATTCGGCTTCTCACTATATCGTACCGCCCGAAAAAATGGCGGCGGCTATCAAGGTGTTGGAAGCGGAACTGGAAGAACGGGTGGAATACTTCAAAAAAGAAGGTAAACTGTTGGAAGCGGAACGCATACTACAGCGCACCCGCTATGACATTGAAATGTTGCAGGAAATCGGGATGTGTAAGGGGATAGAGAACTATTCTCGCGTACTGGCGGGGCGTGAGCCCGGCTCTACACCGTACACGCTTTTGGACCATTTTCCCGACGACTTTTTACTCATTGTGGACGAGTCGCACGTTACGTTGCCGCAGGTGCGCGGTATGTACGGCGGCGACCACGCGCGAAAAACGTCCCTTATCGATTTCGGCTTTCGTTTGCCGAGTGCGTACGATAACCGTCCGTTGCATTTTGAAGAATTTTACGGCAAATTAAACCAGTCGATTTTTGTGTCCGCAACCCCCGGTGAATTCGAAAAAAGCCGCTCTCAACAGATTGTGGAACAGATTATCCGCCCGACGGGTCTTGTAGATCCCGAAGTCATCGTCAAACCCGTAGAAGGACAGATTGACGATTTGATGGAAGAAATCCGCGTGCGTACGGCGCGCGGTGAACGTACGCTGGTTACCACACTTACCAAAAAGATGGCGGAAGACTTAACCCATTTCTTGGAAGAAAACGGCGTACGCGTGCGGTATATGCACCACGATATTGACACGATGGAACGTATGGAAATTATCCGCGATCTGCGCTTGGGTGAATTTGACGTCTTGGTTGGTATTAACCTTTTGCGAGAAGGGTTGGATATTCCCGAAGTGTCGCTGGTCGCCATCTTGGACGCGGATAAGGAAGGGTTTTTACGCTCGGAATCCGCGCTTGTACAGACGATTGGTCGTGCCGCGCGTAACGTTGGCGGACAAGCGATCATGTATGCTGACAGTGTGACCCCGTCGATGGAACGGGCGATTGTGGAAACTAATCGCCGCCGTGAAATACAGATGCAGTACAATGAGCAACACGGCATTACACCTAAAACCATTGTAAAAGACGTGCGTGAATTGATTGATATTCGTACACATAAGCAAACACCGGACGGTTTCAAGAACCTTACCCGTGGCGAACGGATACAATTGATAGAACAACTGAAAAAAGAAATGAAAAATGCCGCCAGACTACTGGAATTCGAACACGCCGCTTATCTGCGTGACCGTATTGCACAGTTGGAAGGCACTTTATAGGAGAAAGTAGATAGCATGGCAGAATCGGAAATTCGTATCAAAGGTGCCAGAGAACACAATTTAAAAAATGTCAATCTCACTATGCCGCGCGATAAACTGATTGTTTTCACGGGGCTTTCGGGGTCGGGTAAATCGTCTTTGGCGTTTGATACGCTGTATGCGGAAGGACAAAGACGATATATGGAGAGTTTGTCTTCGTATGCCCGTCAGTTTTTGGGGATGATGGAAAAGCCCGACGTAGATGCTATCGATGGGCTTTCTCCTGCTATATCCATTGACCAAAAAACCACTTCCAAGAATCCACGCTCGACGGTAGGAACGGTTACGGAGATATACGACTATCTGCGCCTTTTGTATGCACGCATCGGCGTACCGCATTGTCCTGTTTGCGGCGCGGAAATACGACAACAGACGTTAGATGAAATCGTAGACCGCATTTTAGAACTACCCGAAGGCACGAAACTGCAACTGTTGGCGCCTATCGTGCGTGGACGTAAGGGCGAATACGTCAAAGAATTTGAAAATGCCCGTAAATCGGGTTTTGTTCGTGCGCGCGTAGACGGCGAAACGGTAGATTTAGCGGACGAAATCAAGCTGGATAAGCAGAAAAAACACACTATTGAGATCGTGGTGGACCGTGTGGTAGTGCGTGCGGATCAACGCGGTCGTATTGCTGATTCAGTAGAAACGGCGACGGGGCTGGCCAACGGCTTGTTGACGGTGGATGTTATCGGCGGGGAAGAACTGCATTTTTCGCAAAACTATGCTTGTCCCGAACACGGTATCAGCATTGAAGAACTGACCCCCCGTATGTTTTCGTTTAATAATCCGTTTGGCGCGTGCCCGACGTGCACAGGGCTTGGTATGCAATACCGTATTGACCCTGCATTGGTTATACCTGACCCCACTTTATCGGTGAATGCGGGTGCTATCCGCGGTGGTGGTTGGTCGGTAAAAGACGGTACCATCTCGGAAATGTATTTTAAAGGGTTATCTGAACACTACGGCTTTTCTTTGGATACACCTTTTGAAGATTTGCCGCAAGATGTTCAACACATCATTCTGTACGGTAACAACAAAGAACGCTTTAAGGTCGTACGTTTCGGCGAATACGGCCACGGCGAATATATGGCGCATTTCGAGGGCGTTGTTGTCAATATGGAACGCCGTTATGCACAAACGACCAGCGATTGGGCAAAGCGCGAGTTAGAGCAGTATATGCGCGAAGTGCCGTGTCCCGATTGTCACGGGCATCGCTTAAAGCCTGAAAGTTTAGCGGTGACGGTGGGCGGTCTTAACATTGTACAGCTTACGGATTTGTCAGTCACCGAATCGTTAGAGTTTTTTGAAAATCTGCAACTTTCCAAACGCGAAATGTTAATAGCCGGCAGGGTGCTCAAAGAAATCAAAGAACGGCTTGGATTTTTACAGCGTGTCGGTTTGGAATATCTCACGCTGTCCCGCAAAGCAGGTACGCTTTCGGGCGGCGAAAGCCAGCGTATTCGTTTGGCAACGCAGATCGGCTCGTATTTGATGGGCGTTTTGTATATCTTGGATGAACCGAGCATCGGTCTGCATCAGCGGGATAACGATAAATTGCTTGAAACGTTGCAACATTTGAGAGACCTTGGAAATACCTTGGTCGTGGTGGAACACGATGAAGACACGATGCGTGCCGCAGACTGGATTGTGGATATCGGCCCGGGCGCAGGCGTGCATGGCGGACAGGTGGTATATAACGGCCCGGCGTTGGGTGTGTGCGACTGTGAAGCATCGGTGACAGGTCAATATCTCAGCGGTAAAAAACACATTCCGGTTCCAAAAAAACGACGTGCGGGCAATGGACATCTGCTTACCGTGCGCGGCGCAAAAGAAAACAACTTAAAAGATATTACCGTATCGTTTAAGCAAGGCGCATTTAATGTGGTGACGGGTGTGTCCGGTTCGGGTAAATCATCGCTGGTGAATGAAATTTTGTACAAGCGTCTGGCGGCGGATTTAAACCGCGCAATGGTGTTTGCGGGAAAACATGATGGCATAGACGGTCTTGAAACGCTGGATAAAGTGATTAACATTGACCAGGCGCCGATTGGCCGTACACCGCGTTCCAATCCTGCAACCTACACGGGTGTGTTTAACGATATCCGTGATTTGTTTGCCACTACAAATGACGCGAAAATGCGAGGATATGCTCCCGGTAGATTTTCTTTTAACGTAAAAGGCGGACGCTGTGAAGCGTGTCAGGGTGATGGCATTTTGAAGATTGAAATGCACTTTTTGCCCGATGTCTATGTGCCATGTGAAGTGTGTAAAGGAAAACGGTATAACCGTGAAACGCTGGAAGTGCAGTATAAGGGCAAGAATATCAGCAATGTACTGGATATGACGGTGGAAGAAGCGGTAGAGTTCTTTGAAAATCTACCCCGCATTTCCCGCAAATTACAAACGTTGAAAGATGTGGGCTTGGGATATATTACGGTTGGACAACCTGCCACCACCTTGTCCGGCGGCGAGGCACAACGCGTAAAACTCGCTACGGAACTGTCTAAACGTTCCACGGGGAAAACGGTGTATATTTTGGACGAACCTACAACAGGTCTGCATACTGCGGATGTGCACCAATTGCTCGGTATTTTACAGAAACTGGTGGACGGCGGTAATACGGTGATCGTAATTGAACACAATTTAGACGTTATTAAGAGTGCTGACTACGTGATAGACCTTGGTCCTGAAGGCGGTAACCGTGGCGGCACCGTGGTGGCGACAGGTACGCCTGAAGAAGTGGCGGCGTGTTCTGCTTCGTATACGGGACAATACTTGAAAAAAGTGCTTAAATAATTTACAATTCGGTCATACACCGCGGTGCAAAACTTTGTATGATAGGGTAGAGCGACATATCCGAACCTGCCTGAAAGCGGCATATTTCGGCGCTTTTTACCCAACACGGTCTCGACGGGCGGTAGCCCGTCATCGCCCCTGTTGAACAAAAATCACACAAAATCTGCTTGCTTTCAGGTCGCAGATTTTAAAAAGAGCGGATTTTTGCTCGATCGAGGCAAAAACACAGTGAATACTGTATGTATTCACGAGTA
>JAZPXM010000063.1:0-2429 GCA_045543675.1 Acutalibacteraceae bacterium | reverse complement strand
GCGTTACAAGCCGTAACAGGTGCGGCCAAGGGCAACTATACCATGATGGACAACATAGGCGTTGCAATGAACGCCACGACCCTTGAGGCGTACAGACTTGAAAAAGGCATGACTACGGCATTTTCTAGCATGACCAATGCGGAAAAGGCCGAACTTGCCATGCAGTACTTTTTCGAGAATACCCAACAGTACGCGGGTAACTTTGCCAACGAGGCCGAACACACCATAAGCGGTTCTATAGGAATGCTCACCGCGTCCGTGCAATCATTCGTTGCCGGACTAGGGCAGAGCAACGCGGATATAGCGACGCTAACAAACAACATGGTTACGTCGTTAATGGCGGTAATCGATAACGTAGTGCCTATCATACAAAACATTGTCGCGGTCATTCCGCAAGTGGCGGCAACACTCTTGCCCGCTCTGATGGAACTAGCACCAACACTGTTGGACACGGTAACGCAGCTGTTCACGGCGTGCCTTGAAATGCTGATAGAACTAACGCCCGATCTGATCGACCCAACAATAAACATGATAATAACTATTGTTAACGCGTTGTTGGACAACCTACCGCAGATAATCGAGGCGGCAATACAGATAATCATTGCACTCATAAACGGACTTATAAAAGCACTGCCACAGTTGGCGGCCAAAGTCCCTGAAATCATTGTAACTATAGTTCGTGTATTGGTTCAGAACCTACCGCAGATTATAAGCGCGGGTATTCAGCTAATAGGCGCACTCATAGGCGCAATACTCGGAATGGCGGGCAAACTCTGGCAAGCGTTCACGGGATTTATCCGAACCAACCTAATTGAACCTCTGCGCGGCAAAACGGGGTCGTTCCGCGAGATCGGCGGTAACTTAATACGTGGTCTTTGGAACGGCATTTTAGGCGCGGGGCAGTGGTTATGGGAACAGATAAAAGGATTTGCCAACAACGTTATCAATTCGTTTAAATCCGCGTTCGGTATACACTCACCGTCCAAGGAAACACAGTGGCTCGGCGAAATGTTAGGCCAGGGACTCGCAAACGGTATAAGCGATATGCAAGGCGCAGTAAACAACGCATGGGGAACGCTTACGGGCGGTATCGGCAGTTATAACGGCTCTGTTGAGCTTGCCGGCGGTGCAGTAGGTGCAACCGTGATAAACGTATACGAACAACCGGGCGAGGATACAAACGACCTGGTAAACAAGATAGATAGACTACTAGGGGGTCGCGTATGATAGCGGGTGTAAGGAATTTCAAAATAAAGAACGCAACCGGCGCAGAACGCGACCTAACACGCCCGGGGTATCTGCTATGGCAACCCCAGGGTCTCGGGTGGGGCGTTGACGTTGAGGTAATGACCGTGGGCAACACCTTTGTTGTTACCGACGAACAGGAAAAACGCCCGAACCCGTCCGGCACGATGGTATTTAAGGGGTACGCCGAATACACGGACTTTTTGGAGTTCGTGCAAGTCGGCGGGTTGTCTCTTGGTTACCGTCCGTTATCTACGGATAATTGGCGGTGGCTTGATTGTGTACTGCAGATAGATAAATCCGAGATAGACCACACCAACCAGAGGTTACTCTGTCCCGTCACGTTTAATGCTACGTCGCATTGGTACGAGATAATGCAAGCATTGACACCGCAAGGCGAGATAGACGATAACGCGTTGATATATCTAGACAACGAATATCACGGGTACGCGTACCCCTACGACTACGAGGACAGCAACGCCGGTGGTATCGCGATCAATAACGGTGTGTTGCCGTCGTATTTCCGTTTGACCTTTATTGGTCCGGTAACTAACCCCGTGTATACGCTGTACGTTAACCAAACGCCCGTACATCGCGGGCGTATCGTGTGCAACGTACTTGCCGGACACAGACTAGTTATTGACACAAGACCGGGACACGCAGAGATCAACGACTACAACGCGGACGGCACGTTGTATATAGACAGATACGGTAACAGTGACTTTACCACTGAAAGGTTTTTCCAGATCCCCGGCGGTGTGAGTGCCATGATGGTTACGGCAGAAAGCAGCGGACAACCCAACGTAGTTTTAGAGGTGTTCAGGCGTGTATAATTTAGAAGTTTTTACCGATCAATTTGAATACGTAGACTTTGACTTTATAGACGAACGCCAACCGCTCGACATGGACTATTTGGCCTACAATGCGTACACGGTCACAACTAAAATGATGGACGCTAAAAAGGGTTATTTTGTCCGTATTACGAGGGATAACGTGCACGTTGCAAGCGGTTATATTGCCGACGTACAGCCGGGTAAGACAACGCAAGAGATAAGCATAAAACCGCTGCAAAGTTTGTTTGACGTTGAGGTGTTCTACACACCCGTTAGCGATTGTATAACGTGGTTAGCCACGAACATACAAGCTGCACTGATGAACAACGCCGACACACTGCAGAACCGACC
>JAZPXM010000062.1:0-28590 GCA_045543675.1 Acutalibacteraceae bacterium | reverse complement strand
GCCAATTTTATAATTACAATTTTAAATCAGGAAAAGTACAGATATCCGGTATTTGGTCGTGCATTTACTAAAGATTTAATCAAACAGACTAAGGTTTATCTTCCCATAGATAAGGACGGAAATCCTGATTATCAATTTATGGAAGATTATATTAAATCGTTACCATTTAGTAAGAAAATATAGTCTTTTGTATAGGTTCAAACCTATACGGCTTGCGTAGACAAAATATCTTTTTTGTAGCCCATATACAAACGAAAATCCGTTCACGAAAGTGGGCGGATTTTTGATTTTGTATTCTTCATTTTTCATTATTCAAGAAGAAACACAGGGGACGGTTCGCTGTGTTCTTGCTTTATCACAAACGAAATCTTATGACTTTTATATTTACTTTATCACTTTATTGTGTTATACTTACTATGTATGTGAAGCTAATTGAGAAAACCCAATATATTTTAGGGGGAACTCCAAATGAAATATGATGTTATTATTATCGGCGCCGGTCCCGGCGGTATTTTTGCTGCTTATGAGTTGATGCAACATAAACCGCATATGAAAGTGGCGGTTTTTGAAGCGGGTCACGCACTGGATAAGCGCAAATGTCCCATTGACGGGGACAAGATCAAGTCCTGCATTGGTTGTAAGTGCTGTTCTATTATGAGCGGCTTCGGCGGAGCAGGTGCTTTTTCGGACGGTAAATACAATATTACCAACGACTTTGGTGGCACGTTATACGAGTACATCGGCAAGAAGCAGGCAATGGATCTGATGCACTACGTGGACGAGATCAATATGCGTTTTGGCGGGGATGGTTGTAAACTGTATACCACCGCCGGAAGCAGTTTCAAGACTTTGTGCATCCAAAATGACCTGCATTTGCTGGATGCTTCCGTCCGTCATTTGGGCACGGATATCAATTACGTGGTGTTGGAAAATCTGTACACGTATCTGAAAGACAAAGTGGAATTTTTCTTTGATACGCCGGTGGAAAACGTCAAGGTGTTGCCTGAGGGCTACGAGATAGAAGCGGGTGATACGGCGTATTCTTGTCAAAAATGCATTGTTTCGGTTGGCCGCAGCGGCAGTAAGTGGATGGAAAAGGTGTGCAAAGAATTGGACATCCCTACCAGTTCCAACCGTGTGGATATCGGTGTGCGTGTGGAATTATCAGCGGCTGTTTTTGCACACTTGACCGACGAACTGTATGAAAGCAAGATCGTATATCGTACCGAAACCTACGGTGACAAAGTGCGTACGTTTTGTATGAACCCCCGCGGTGCCGTGGTAAATGAAAACACCAACGGTATTATAACCGTTAACGGTCACAGCTACGCAGATCCTGCTTTGCAGACCGAAAACACCAACTTTGCTTTGTTGGTATCTAAGCATTTCTCGGTCCCCTTTAAAGATTCCAACGGCTACGGTGAATCTATCGCCCGTTTGAGCAATATGTTAGGCGGCGGCGTGATCGTGCAGCGGTTCGGTGACTTGATCCGCGGTCGCCGTTCCACACCCAGCCGTATAGAAGAAGCGTTTATTACCCCAACGTTGCAAGCGACCCCCGGTGATTTGAGCCTGGTACTTCCCAAACGTATTTTGGACGGTATCATTGAAATGATCTACGCGCTGGACAAAGTGGCACCCGGCACGGCTAATGACGATACGTTATTGTATGGCGTAGAAGTGAAATTCTACAATATGGAAGTAGAAGTGAATACGCACTTGGAAAGTTGTCACCCCGGTTTGTATATCATCGGTGACGGTAGTGGTATCACCCATTCTCTTTCTCACGCTTCCGCGAGTGGTGTGCACGTAGCAAGAGACATCGTGGGCTGAGTATACACGTAAAAAAGAGGCACGTGCCTCGTACTAAATTAACAGCTTTTGCATTCTACTATATAAAAAGCAGAGAAGATACATATTCTTGTATCTTCTCTGCTTTTTTATCCCTATGCACACCTGCCGTATGGTTTTCTGCGGTGGGCGCGGTATTGTTACTGCTCAAAAAAATGTGCTTCCACCGCTGCACATAGATAATGGTACACGGGCAGATGTAATTCCTGTATTTTGTAGGTTTCGATTTCGGGAACACGTATGGTGATATCTGCAAGGTGCGCCACCTTGCCGCCGCCCTCACCCGTCAGCGCAATGGTTACAAGTCCTAAGCCTTTGGCAACCATTACGGCATTGCATACATTTTCGGCGTTGCCCGAAGTGCTCATACCGATAAGCAGATCATGAGGGTTACCGAGTGCCATTACCGCTTGCGCGTAAATTAATGCGGGGTCGGTGTCATTGCACACGGCGGCGTTGAGTACCGATAAAGACGGCAGAGAAACTGCGGGGAGACCGCCTTGCAGTTTATGTAACACCTCTGTCGTCAATGCAGGGCAATTTTTGCGCATTTCTTGCTGTTTTTCGGGGGATAACGAACGCTTTTTAAGAAAACCTTTCATTAATTCGCCCACGATATGGTCGGCATCTGCGGCAGAACCGCCGTTACCGCAAAGCAATACTTTGCCGCCGTTTTCGTAGCACGCAACAAGCATATCTTTTGCCGCAATGATTTCTTTTTCACAAGCGGCAAGTACGGGATACCGTTTTAGCAGATCTTGTAACATAGCATTCACCTCATAAAAGTCCTGCGGCTATACTGAGTGCCGCGTAATCTCCGATGTGCTCACCGAGCGCCGCGGGTACCACTTCGCACACGGCAGCCGCGATGGGCAACGCTTCTGTTTCAATGATTTTTTGTACGGTAGGTGCCAATAATGCGGTGGACCGTGCATAAATACTGCCGATAACGATTTTTTCGGGGTTTAATATATCGATCAGGAAAGAAAGACCGAGCCCCAATTTTTCGGCACATCGGCGGTAAATCTCAATAGCCAAAGGATCGCCGTTTTCAGCATAGTCACCTACCAACTTTGCGGTGATGGTGTCAATATTGTCAAGTGAAGTGCAAAATGCTACCGTTTCGCCGCGGGACAGCCGATTTTTAACAATGGCGCGCGCGGTCTGGGCAATACCATTGCCGCTGCAAAATCCTTCTAGCGATCCTGCTTTGCCGTAGCCGACAGGACCGTTTTCGGCAATACGGATATGCCCGACTTCGCCTGCCATATCATTTGTACCACTGTACAACTTGCCGTTTAAAATAAGACCGGCACCCAGTCCACTGCCGAAGGTGAGAAAAATCATATTGCGGGTACCTTTTCCCGCACCGTATTGCCATTCTGCCAGTGCACAGGCGTTGGCATCGTTTTGCAACGCTGCTTTACCGCCGTAACGGTTATGCAGATAGTCCACTACCGCTATTTCATCCCAACCGGGCAGGTTGGGCGGGGATAATATTACGCCGTTTGTGGCATCTAACGGACCGCCGCAGGACACGCCGATAATTGCAAAATCGTCGGTCATTTCTTCTGCCGCTTTGCACATTTTCTCCAACATTTCATAGGCAGATATCGTGTGGTCGGTAGCCATTACGCGCTTGTCCGTAATATGTAACGTACCGTTTTCTTCAAAACCCACCGATACCGCGCACTTGGTACCGCCGATATCAAAACCAACCATCATGTCACCAACCATTCCATCGCATTCAGCGTATTACCGTCGGTATCTACTGTTTTTACGGCGTACGGGTCAAGGTGCGTTGTCAACGTTTTACCGCACACCGTAACAGTAACATCGGTCTCTTTGCCCGCTAAATCGTAAAAGCGGATAACGTCCGTGTCTGCTGTTTCGTGTTGCTTTACGGCACTTATGATAACCGCATCGTTATCACAGGCAAAGAGAGACGTGGTTTCGGGCAGGTCACCGCTGTGGAAACTGCCCATAATGCGGCGTACCCCGTTGTTGAGCAATGCCGCGGTACGCTGTGCATTGGCTTTGTCTGTAAAGGGAAATACGCTATAGGTAAACGTGTGTACGTTTTGTTCCATTTGCTCTAAACGGTCGTCTCTTACGCCGAAGTGGTCGGCGTATAAAGCGCTGCGCAATACCGACAAACGTATTTCGCCGTTTTCGGTGTCATACCCGTATTTGCCCACATTGGCAACCGCCAGATTACTATTTGCAAACCAACTGCCGCACGGGTCTTCGCCGTTATATCCCGTACGGGAAACGGTACCGAAGGCTGTTTTTGCTATCACCGTTTTGCCGTCAAAGGGGAAGGCGAATTTCAATGTTCTGTGTTTTTCGCGTAACTTCACAGTGGTATCTACACGGATTTCATCGCTATCGGGGATGATAGAGTATACCCGTTCCAAAAGGTTGTCGCCGCAACGGGATGTGACGCGGACCGCGCCCTTGACGTTGCCGTTTTCCAGGACGCTGAAATCTGTAGCGGTAAACTGTGCGCACACATCCCCGAGCGTCCGTTTGCCGTGCGCCCACGTGTCACACGCGGTTTCGTTTAACAGTACCGCGCGGCACGGTGTAGAAATGATGGCTTTGTTATGTACTTTATCATAAAAAAAGCCTATATCGCCCGTCTCGCTGTCCAGTTCTACACGGATTTTATTGTTTTCCAGTACGGTGTTGCTTACTTGCAAGGTGGGTGCAAATGTTTTTTCGCTTTTCTGCTCTACGAACAAACGGTATACCGCAAACCCCAAGGGCGGCACGTTAGCAGTGAAAGCAGTATGATACTTGTCTTCACCGTTGGTATGCGGCCCGCGTATCAGCTGAAACGGTATTTCATTGCCGTGTGTATCGGTCATTTTAGACGCGTACGCAAACACATCCACCGTTTCACGTACCGCAAACGGATGCGGGTTGAATACGATGATGGGGGTCCCTAACACTTCGTGTTCCCAGACGACCCAATGCCCCTTATTATGCCCGTGGGTTTTATATCCCGGTAGTTGTTGTCCTTGCAAGGTATCAATATGCCACGCCATTTGCTGTAACGCGGTGTTGATAATACGCTCGGTAATTGCCATAGTTTCTCCGAACAGATAGGATGCGTCGGTAAACGCGTCTTTGATACAACAACCGCCCGCAATATCATGGAACTGGTTAAACAGCAGGTTATCCCACGCCTTTTTGAGTGTTGCGGCAGGATAGGACAGACCAACAAGGTGTTTTGCCATAACCGAAAATGCTTCTGCTGCCAACAAATTTTGTTCACAGCGGCGGGTGGCGGCTTTGATGGTGCTTTCCGCTGCATAACAACCGCGTGCGTGGTGCTGTAATTCGCCTTTAATGGTGGGCAGGTTAGTTTTGTCCACCGCCGCAAAGTAGGTGTCGGGGGTAGAATAGCCGACATCTTCGATGTCCAACGCATTGATTTTCTTAATAAGCGCAATAGACGGACCGCCGCCGTGGTTGCCGATGCCGTAAAACGCCATAAACGGATGTCCCGCGGCATTTGCCATATCCTTGACAGCGCGTACCTTGTCTTCAATATTGGTGCAGTCGTGTCCGTACGCAAACGGAATGCGGAAAGCCAGCACTTTGCTGTTATCGTCACTTTCCCACCAGAAAAGATGGGTATCATTACCTTGTTCCGCGGTGCTCGGACGCATAAACACGTAGTTTTCCATACCCGCCGCACGCAGAATTTTCGGCAATCCCGCCGTATGGCCGAAAGAGTCGACATTGTAGCCTGTTTTGACGGTGACGCCGAACTTTTCCTTGAAATATTGCCCGCCGAAAAGTGCGTGTCGCATAAAGCTTTCTCCGTCGGGAATGTTGCAATCAGGCTGTAACGGCCACCCGCCGACAATACTCCAGCGTCCTTCTTTGACAAGTGTGCGTATTTCTTCAAACATCGCGGGGTCGGTTTCTTCTATCCATTGATAGTACACAGCGCAGGCAGACGTAAAAAAGGTATCGGGGAATTCCCGTAACCTGTCAATGGCACTGCGAAAGGTGGCAAGGGTTTCGGAAAATCCGTCCTGCCACCGCCACAACCATACAGGGTCAATATGTGCATTGCCAATTAAATGTACTTTCGGCATTTCTATCACTCCTTATATTTTCAGTATAGCAGAAGATTTTCTGCACACACTAACACAATTTATATATATGTATATCATATTTTAAGATTTGTATTGACTTTGTGTAAAAAATAGAATATGATGCGGGTGGTGATGGTATGAAACGAGAAGAAGCAAAACTGCTTGTAGCGGAAGAATTTATTGGGGCAACCGAGTCGTTTTCCTGCGAATGCAGGAAGTGCATATATAACTTTGACCTGCATTGGCACGATTTTTGTGAGATTGAAGTGGTGACAAGCGGCACGGGAACACAAATACTCAACGGACGCGAATATACCGTCTCGCGCGGTACGGTATATATGCTGTCTCCGCTGGATTTTCACAGCGGTGTGACGGACGGCGAGATAGAATTGTATAATTTGATGTTTCACGAAAGCTTGTTGCCCGAAGAGCTGCTGCGTGCGGTGTATACGGGAAAAGACCGCCTGTTGCAGTTCCCACCGCAAGAATTTGAAGAAATTGTATCGCTGTGCCGTCTACTGGAAACGGAATACGGAAAACGGGAACAGTATCGGGAAGACATCTTGAAAAATCTTTTGGAATGTTTGGTGGCGCTGGTTTTGCGCAAGTTGCCTCCAACGGAGCAAACTGAAACCGCGGAAACAGGGGATATTAAACGCGCCGTCTTGTATATACAGCGGCATTTCAAGGAAAGCCCCGCTTTGTCCGAAGTGGCAAAAACGGTCAATTTGCATCCCAATTATTTCAGTCAGAAATTCCGCGAAGAAACAGGTGAAAGTTTTACCGCATATATTACCGAACAAAAAATTTCGTACGCCAAAAAGCTGTTGCTTTGCAGCGACTTGACGGTGACGGAAATCTGTTTTGCCAGCGGGTTTTGCTCCCTTTCCAATTTTATGAAAGTGTTCAAAAAAGCAGTGGGTGTCCCCCCGTTGCAGTACGTACAACAACAAAAGACAGTGTGTCGTTGACACACTGTCTTTTGTTATAGTATAAGATTTACAGCCAGTCTGCATTTTGCGGATTGGCGTGTTCTTTAGGACACATAGACGGAATGGAAGCGGTAATGTTGTTGAAGCGATAGGAAAGGGTCGCTATTTCATTGCCGTCGCCGTCTTTGACCGCCACCCGCATCCGACAAGAATCGGTTAAGGTGACAGGTGTTTTGTATTCAACAGCCGTTTCGGAAACGATGGGGTCAGTACCGTCTAACGTGTAGTAAGCGGTAAGCCCTTCGTCTACGAGATCGATGGAAACCGCGTCTTTGATCTCACCGCCGTAGGCAGACAGCGCCACTTTGGAGAAGCGCGCGGCGTAACCGCTGTTTTCGGGAATATGGACCGCCAATACATCTGCCTTGGTAACCAGTTTGCGGGAATTGCCTTCATCGGTGTACAAATCACAGATGTAGGTGCCGTCGCCCAAGAATTCATCCAGTTTGATTTCGGTAACGCCCGCTTCGCGGTTATTGATGACACCTAAGAACCAGTTGCCGTCTTTAACGCGCGCTATTGCCGCAAATTGTTCATATACGGACACGGACAACACTTTTGTGTTATCCCACACAGTAGGACACGCTTTGATAAATTCCACGGCAGGAGAGTCGATAAGTTCTGCAGGGGTGGCATCAATAGCGTTAAACGGTGCGTCTACAAACACCAGTTCCGCCAAGCCGTAAGCATTTTGCACCTGCGGTGTAAAGTCTGCGTGACCTGCAAGACCGCGGGTCAGATACTGGGTGGTGAATAACTGTGTCTCGTTGACGGGTTCGCGCACGGGTGCCATTTCGTGACCGAAAATACCCTCGTAGTTCAAAATGTTCGGATAGGTGATATTCAAGCCGGTGGGCTTTGCCGCACCGTGGAAATTGACCACTAAGTTGTATTTCGCCGCCAATTTTGCGGTCTTTTCGTACAGGTTGACGCCGCCTTCCACCTGGTCTTCGGGCGGGAAAAAGTCGATTTTTAATCCCGTGACACCCAGCGCCGCTACGTTTTTCATAAAGGTTTCAATAGCGTCCCAGTCGGGGGTAAACACGCGCACGCCATCGGTCAATTCTTCCGCTTTACTGCCTAACGGGAAGCGCGCTTCGTGGGTGGTATACCCATTCCACACCACCTGCTCAACCGCATACGGTGCCATATTGTCGCAAAGGTCTTTAACCATAGCAAACAGCGACGGTACATCGTGTGCAAACAGCGACCATCTGCCGTCTAAAATGTTGTATTCAAGACCAAGTTTGGCGGCGGCTTCGTTGTAGGCGTACATTGTTTCGATGGTGCCGACAAAACTGCCGTTAGAACGCCACGACCAAGCGCTTCTGCCGGGTTTTACCCAGTCAAAATTGCCTTCCGGCGCTTCGTTGACGCTGTAAACGATGGTGTTGTTGTAAAGGTCGTTCAAGTTTTCCGCAATGGTCAGAATGCGGTAGGGGGTGACCACGTTATCGCCCGTAACGTCGAAATCCACAAACTGTCTTTCGGGCTGATAGGTGGTGTTCAATTCAAAAAGACCGTTTCCTTTTTGACGCAGGTTAATACCGACGTAGTTCGTAAGGTTGCCTTCTAAGATAGCGCCGAATAAACCGTCGGCAAACTCCACCGCCATCGGGGTCAAGATAAAGTTTTCCGCATCTTTGGCACCGCCATACAAATCGTGGAATTTGACCTGCTTATCGGTGGGGGAGAAGATATCTTTTACGGCAAAACGACCGTAGGATGCTTCGTAACAGATGCCGTGGTAGTTGGCAAACCGATGGAACCGCTGACAACCGGCGCCGCGGCAACCGAAGGATGCGTACACATAGCTGTCGGCAGGTACTTTGAATGCGGTGTACTCCGCGTTGACCGTTTTGCCGGCGTCTTTGTCGTAGATATAACGAAACGCGACACCGCTGTCATAAACGCGCACGTCCAAGGTGCAAGGAACACCCGCGGCGGTCATAGCCACGGTCGCCTGTACGTAACGGTCATCAATGTCCCGTACTCTGCCGAGCAAGGTCAGCGAACGGGTCACGTTTACCGTCTCCACCGCGTCTATCGTGACATTTTCGCTATAATCCACACCGTTGATTTTTAAGCCCAACGGTGCTTTGTCATAGACGGTTTTCCCTTTGTAGGTAACCGCATAAAACGGCTTGCCGTTTTCGCAGTCAACGGTAAAGACGACCTGTCCGTTTAACGAGCAAATATTCATAACTCTCTCCTTAGATATCGCAAGAAATTTTGCTTTCCTGTTCTACCGAGCGGAACGCCGCTTCAATAACCTGCAGGACACGGCGCAATTGCGCGTGGGTAACAAGCTGGGTTTCTTCGCCGCGAATGGCTTTACACACGTTGCGGTAGAAATCGTGCACATCCGCTTTTGGCTGTGCTAATTCGTAACTGTCGGTGGTGATCTCATCGCGCGGTGCCATTGTTTTGGTCAGTCCTGCGGCGGTCTGTACCGGCAATACATCGTTTTCGTGCCAATATTTGCATTTGACCACCTTACAGTTCTCGCGCCAATCGGTGATGAGCGCGGAGCCGTTTTTGCAACGCAGATAAAAACGCGGCATAGCAATAAAATTATAGGTGCCAACTTCTACGTATGCGGTTTTGCCGCTTTCAAAGGTAATGGTGAGTTTAAAACCGTCATCCACCTCATTGTTGGTGATGTGATCAAAGGTACAATAGATATCGGTGATCTTTTCAGGGATAACCAACATCACTTGGTCAATTAAATGGATGCCCCAGTCATATAGCATACCGCCGCCGAATTTTGCGATACCACGCCAGTCGCTCGGGATACCGCGCGAACCGTGGATGCGGGATTCAATATTGACAATTTCACCGATTTCGCCGCTGTCGGCAATCTGTTGCATCGCCAAATAGTCCACATCCCAACGGCGATTTTGGTGCACTGTAAACAGTTTGCCGTTGCGATTGGCTGCGGCAATCATCTCGTCCAGTTCATCAACACTAAGTGCGACCGGTTTTTCACAGATGACATTTTTGCCTGCATTAAGTGCTTTTACCACCACATCTTTATGTACGTCGTTGGGGATGGCAACGGTGATGAGATCTATACGTTCATCCGCGAGCATAGCTTCATAGGTGGGATAGGCGTAAATGCCGTTGTCCTCGGCAGCTTTGCGGCGCTCGGGAAGAATATCGTAAATGCCGAGCAGATTAACAACGTCGCTGCTTTGAGCGTGGCGACAATGAAAACCGCCGCCCATACCGCCGTAACCGACGACCGCCAAATTAAGTTTTTTCATACTAAAGCCCTCTTTGTTCTTTTCGAAACGAAACCTTATGCCCACCACATATCAGCGGGTTTTTCGGTAATGATAATGTCTTTCAAGAAGGCAATCGCTTTTTCAAGACCTTCTTTGACACTCATCAAACCGTCTTCGTGTTCAATGCTGACCGAACCGTCGTAACCGATGGTGCTTAAAGTGGACATCAAGTCTTTCCACATACTTACGTCCGAACCGTAACCGATGGTGCGGAACACCCAACTTCTGCCCGCCATATCGGTGAACGATTTGGTGTCCAACACGCCGTTTTTCGCGGCGTTGTATTTATCAACTTTGGTGTCTTTTGCGTGGAAATGATACACAGCGCCTTTCAGTTCGCGCAACGCAGCAACGGGGTCCATACCCTGCCAGATAAGGTGGCTGGGGTCGAAGTTCGCGCCGATGCTGTCACCGACCGCTTCGCGCAGACGCAGTAAAGTTTCGGGATTGTATACGCAAAAACCCGGATGCATTTCAAATGCGATTTTGGTAACACCGTAGGATTTTGCAATTTCGGTGGCTTTTTTCCAATAGGGGATAAGCACTTCATTCCACTGCCAATCCAGAATCTCGCCGTATTCGGTCGGCCACGCGCAGGTGACCCAGTTGGGGCGTTTGGACTCTGCACAGTCACCGGGACAACCCGAGAAGGTCACAACCGTGTCAATGCCGAGTTTCTGTGCCAGTTTGCAGGTGTCTACAAACACGTTGTGAAACTGTTCCGCAACCGCTTTGTCGGGGTGTACGGGGTTGCCGTGGCAGGACAAAACGCTCACTTCTAAATCGTACTTTTTGAGCAACGCCTTAAATTCTTCGATTTTGTTGTCGTCGTTTAGGTATACGTCGGGCTTCAGGTGGTTGTGATTGGTGTAGCCGCCTGTGCCGATTTCCACCGTTTGCACACCCAGTTCATGCAGATACTTAAACGCATCTTCTGCAGACAGTGCTTGCAACGGGACAGTTAAAACGCCGAGTTTCATAATATCTCTCCTTTTACGCGAAAAATTATACAGTACATATTATAGCATACAATTCTTCGTAATGCCACCCTTATTATAACATTGGGTGTAGAAAATTGTATGACTTTTTTGTGTAAAAGTATCAATTTTTTGTCTTTAAAAAGAGAGCGGGAGAGCACCCTGTTCGGGTGCTCTCCTAGGTTGTTATTGTATAACGCTGTTGGCGTAGGTGTTGTTTACCACTTTCTCAAACGATGCGGTGCTGTCAAGTTCTCCTGCTTCCTGCATTACCTGTTGCAGACGCATAAATGATTCTTCGCTCATAACGGGGGTATCGCACCAGGCGCCGATATCCATATACGACTGTGCGGATGCCGTTAACAGTTCAATATCGGTATCCGGGAAGAAAGAAGCTACTGTTTGGGCAATTTCTTTGGCGGTGTGGGTTTTGACCCATTGTTGGCCTTTGTAGATGGCGCGGGTGAAAGCGGTAATCAGGTCTTTGTTTTCGGAAATGTAACTTTTTTTAGCAAAATACGCGGTGTAGGGAATGTCGCCTGCACCGTCGCCGACAGCGGCAACGATGTACCCTTTGCCTTCCGCTTCCAGCATAGACGCAGTGGGTTCAAAGCAGGTAAAATAGTCACCTGTACCTGCGGTAAACGCTGCGGTCATCAACGCATATTGTACGCTGCTGTCAAGTGTCAAGTCGGTGGTGGGGTCAAGGCCGTTTTTGCGGATAACGTGCTCTAAGGTCATATACGGCACGCCGCCTTTTCTGCCGGGAAGCACGATTTTGCCTTTCAGTTTATCCCACGTAAACGCTTCGTCGGGTGTTCTGCCGACAAGGAATGACCCGTCACGTTTGGTGACTTGCGCGAATACTTCCGTGTAATCTTCTTTGCCTTCGTTGTATACGTACACAGCGGCTTCGGGGCCTGCAAAACCGATGTCCATATTTCCCGATAACACCGCCGACATTACCGCATCAGCGCCCTGACCGTTGGACAATTCGATTTGGATGCCTTCTTCTTCAAAGTACCCGAGTGCAATAGCGGCGTACTGCGGTGCGTAGAAAATGGAATGGGTCACTTCACAAACCCGCACTTTTTGTAAACCGTCAGTCTTATTGCCACAGGCGGTGCAGGAAACCAGCAGTACCGCTACCGCCATAACCGCTACAATGCGGCATATTGTTTTGTGCATAAAAATCCTCCTAATACAGGCAGAGCGATATATCTATGAGCGGATGTATCGCTTTACCCTTCATGTGATATGCGGCGTGCGACCAATTTTTGCAGTAGATTGACTGCTTCATACATCAATGCCGCAACTACCGACAGAATGATAACGCTTGCCATAACAAGGTCTAATTTGAACACCTGACCGCCGTACACGATAAGATAGCCAAGTCCTGCTTTGGAAACGAGAAATTCGCCCGCGATCACACCGACAAGCGACAACCCGATATTGATTTTTAACGAGTTAAACAAGGTGGGAATATTATACGGCAGAACGATTTTAAAAAAGATCTGCCGCCGTTTAGCGCCAAAGGTTTCCGCCATACGGATATATTCGGGATCGGTACGCAAAAACCCGTTCAACATTTCCAAAACAGTGACCACCAGAGAAATGGCGAGTGCCATAACAACAATGGCTTTTGTGCCCGCACCCGCTATGATAATAATGACGGGACCGAGCGCGATTTTGGGTAAACTGTTGAGCACTACCAGATACGGTTCGCTTACCTTTGCGATAAACGGGTTCCACCATAAAATGACGGCGGAAACAGTACCGATAACCGCGCCGAGCAAAAACCCTGTCAGCGTTTCGAAAACGGTAACGCCGATGTGGGTGAGCAGCCGGTTTTCCGCCATATTGGCGTAGGTAGCGATAATACGGGACGGCATACTGAACACAAAGCTGTCGATAAGTCCCCACCGTGCGGCAAATTCCCACGCAAAAACAAAGGCGACAAGTACGCTTATTTGACAGAAAAGTACGCGACGGCGATAGTTTTGTACGGTTTTAAGATATCGACGTCTTGCAAGGGATACGTTCTCTTTTTTATGCGCCATAACATTCCAGCTCTCTCCATATATGGTCAAAATACTGTGAAAACATAGGGGTGTTACGACAGGAGAGCGGGGTGCGGTGTTCCATATCAAAGTGGATAGGCAACAACTCTTTCACGGTAGCGGGACGCGGTCCTAAAATCACCACGGTATCGCTCATACTGATGCATTCGGGAATGTCGTGAGTGACCATCAAGGTGGTGACGTTTTCTTGCTTAAGTATTTTGTATACGTCTTCGGTGACCTCTAACCGTGTCTGATAATCGAGTGCAGAGAACGCTTCGTCCAGCAACAAAATATCGGGGCAAATTGCCAATGTGCGAATCAGTGCCGCGCGTTGACGCATACCGCCTGAGATCTGCGATGGATATTTATCTTTAAACTCCGCAAGTCCGTATGCGGTAAGCAGACGGTCAGCGTGCGCTGTCGTTTCAGGGGTCAGATTGTGTTGTATTTCCAGTCCGAATAATACGTTTTGACGAATGGTGCGCCACTCCAGCAGATTGTCCTTTTGTAACATATAGCCGATGCGGGAAGAAGGCCCTTTTACTTCTTCACCGTTTACAAATACCCGTCCGCCGGACGGTGTGAGCAATCCCGCTACGATAGACAACAGGGTGGATTTTCCGCATCCGCTCGGACCGACCAAACTAAAGAAGTCTCCCCGCTGCATAGAAAAACTAATGTTTTGAAGAGCGGCAACTTCCCCGTTTTGCGCTTGGTAGGTCTGCTCGATATTTTCAACACGTAACACTTCCATAAAACCGCTCCTTTTTTGTGAATTTGCGAAATCTGTGGTGATAACTTCTCTGTTTTATTGTATGTATTAAGAAACGTATGGGTGCAAAGAAAAAAAGCCGTGTAATGCTATGCATTACACGGCTTTTAATCTTTTTAGGTTTTCGGTGGTTTGATGGGAGACCAGCCTTCGGTGGAGTCGTATTGAAAAGTGGTAGAGGTCGTGGGTACGTTGGCGGACACTAAAAAATCATCTTTAACACGACATTCGCTTACCGAAAGCGTCGGCGTTTCATATACGGTTTTCATTGCGCGCCCTCTTTCTCTTAGTTAATATAACTATTGTACACGACCTATTGTGTTTTTGCAAGCCTTTTTTACTTTTTCTTATGTAATAACCAAAAGATACCTGCGAGGACAGCACCAACGGCAGATACAATGCCAACCGCACTCCAGTTTACATTTGCCAGCCCGTTTATCATAAAGTCGCCGGTCTCAGGGTTTTGCAGTTGTGCAAATACGGTGCGAATATCGTATATTAACGCGGCAACGGCAGAGGTGATAGCGCCCAGAAGCCACCAATCGAATTTGCCGTTTTTAACGGCGGCTCTGCCTACCGTATCACCGCGGAAATCCAGCACTCTGCCGACCAATGCCGCGCCGAGTGCGGTTACCAGCGTTTCGGGCAGCATATAGGTAGCATTATACGCCAGCGAATAGGCGAGTGCCGCTTGTGAGGGAATGGATAATCCCGCCCATACGGTAGCGCCTGCTATCGTATGTAAAACATACCGTAAAACAAGCGCTAAAATACCGCCGCATACCATCGCGGGTACTTGATTTTTAAGGGTTTTGCGGAAAATACCACCCAGTCCCAGCACGGCAAAGGCGAAAATGTAGTCGAGAAAAATGACCGCTAAAATAGACAGCGGCGTGGTGAAATACATCACGTTTTTCATACCGAGCAACATTTGCAAAATGCCGTATACGACACCTGCAAAAACGCCCCACTTACAGCCGTATCGGTAACTGATGATCAGCAACGGTAAGGCGCTGCAAACGGTGATACTGCCGCCGTACGGCAGTTCCAGTAAAGGCAGGATGCTCAGCACGGTCGCAAAGCTCAGCATCACAGCGGTTTCGGTCAGGCGAATGGTTTTGTTTTTCATTGTCTTACACTCCTTTTGACAAAAAAACCTTTCGCCGGATATAGCGAAAGGCAGATCGCACAAAAGGTGCATCAAAACAATTCCTCCGCCGGCATTATCCGGATCAGGTACAGGGTTTCGGATATCCGTATCCGCTCTCAGCCGACGGTAACAGTCAGCGCCCCTTGTTTTTTGTATTAAATTTTTTGGACCACATAGAGTATACTATCGCTTTTACGGAATGTCAACAAAAAAATATGCATATACTGCTAAAAAAGGAGGAGAAACTATGTATCTGATCTTTCGTCGCCGTCATTTTTTGACGGTGTTACTGTGTGTGGCGGCGTTGGGACTGGGGATGCTGTCGGTACACCGTATGCAAACGGCGGTTTCGGTTGCGACCAATGCCGCTAACACCAACTGGGGCCTGCATTTCAACAAAAACGGGGAAACGCCTGTCGGCAACGCATCGGCTGCATTTTTAAAGCAGTATAATGCCTTGTATACGGGTGACACCACGAAAAAGGTGTTGTATCTTACTTTTGATGCGGGATATGATAACGGGTACACAGCGGGGATCTTAGATACGCTGAAAAAGCATAATGTTCCTGCCACCTTTTTCCTTGTCGGTAATTTCTTGGAGACACAACCTGACCTTGTCAAACGTATGGTGGCGGAGGGGCATCTTGTGGGAAACCATACCTACCATCATCCCGATATGTCTAAGATCGCGCAAAATGCAGATTTTATGCAAGAACTCACTATGTTGGAAACAAAATTCAAGGAGATTACGGGGACGGATATGCTAAAACTTTACCGCCCGCCGCAGGGGAAATACAGCGAAGAGAACTTAAAACAAGCGTCCGCGGCAGGGTATAAGACGGTGTTTTGGAGTTTAGCGTACGTGGATTGGTACGTGGATGACCAGCCGACAAAGGATGCGGCGTTTGCCAAACTGTTGCCCCGTACCCATAACGGTGCGGTGGTATTGTTGCACAGCACGTCCCGCACTAACTGTGAAATTCTGGATGAACTTTTGACAAAATGGAAAGAAATGGGATACACCTTTGATGCATTAACGGCTATTTGACGGTCATACTAACGGCAGAGGGCAAAAACCCTCTCTCCAGTTTTATGAAAGGAGGCCGTCGCCGTGGAATGTTCTAAAGAAAATAAGTGTATTGAATGTCATGTGACCCAATGTGCGAATCATAGCACTTGTGGTGAATACTGTGCGCTGGACCGCATCACCGTAGGCACCCATGAAGCTAATCCGTCTATGAATCAGTGCACCGACTGTATGTCTTTCCGTCAGAAATAAGAGATAATAGTGTAAGACACGAAGGCAACGGCATAAAAAGCGTCAACGTCCATTCAGGCGTTGACGCTTTTTACTTTTTGTATACGGAATTACACCGAAGACAATATAAAACACACGTATCAGGTCAATATTGTGCTATTTTCGGACACTGTGAGCCATTGAAAAAAGACGGGTTTCCGTAGAGAATAAAAGCGTAGGATATCCGGCATATACAGTTTTACGAAAGGATGAAAAACCATGTCACAACTGGCACTGTTCGGCGGAGAAAAGGCGATACAGACCAAAACGCCTGCTATGACCAAATGGCCGATCTATACTACTGAGGAAGAAGAGGCGGTGCTTAACGTTTTACGCACAGCGAATATGAGCGGCACCGATATCACCAAAAAATTTGAGCAGGAATTTGCCGCATATATGGGTGTCAAATACGCGTTGGGCTTTAACAACGGCACCTCTTCGCTGATGGCGGCGATGTACGGCGTGGGACTGCGCAAAGGCGATGAAGTCATTTGCCCTGCGGTTACCTATTGGGCATCGTGTACACAGGCAATGTCATTGGGCGCGACGGTGGTGTTTGCCAATATTTGTGAAGATACGTTGTGCATTGATCCTGACGATATCGAAAGAAAGATAACCCCGCGTACCAAAGCCATTATCGTGGTACATTATCTGGCGCACCCATGCGATATGGACAGAATTATGGCGATAGCCAAAAAACATAATTTGAAAGTCATAGAAGATCTGTCCCACGCGCAGGGCGGCTTATACAAAGGCAGAAAACTGGGCACTATCGGTGACGTGGCGGGCATTTCCATGATGTCGGGCAAATCTTTTGCGATAGGCGAAGGCGGTATGCTCATTACCAATGATCGGGAGATATGGGAGCACGCCGTTTCTCTGGGTAGCTATGAGCGGTTCACCGATAATGAAATTACCTGTGAGGATCTGAAACCGCTGACAGGTATGCCGCTGGGCGGTTATAAATTCCGTATGCACCAGATGAGTGCGGCGGTAGGCAGAATACAGCTCAAATACTACGATGAGCGCTGTGCGGAGATCCGCAAAGCGATGAACTATTTCTGGGACCTGCTGGAAGGCGTGCCCGGCATACGGCCCCATCGCGTAGATGAAAGCGACGGTTCAAATATGGCGGGCTTCTATGCGCCGCACGGCATTTTCGTGTCGGAAGAACTGGGCGGTCTGTCGGTGACACGTTTCTGTGAAGCGGTACGCGCCGAGGGCTTTGGCGGTTGTGTACCCGGTTGTAATGAGGCGTTGCACACCCACGCGCTGTTCCAGACGGCAGACGTATACGGCGACGGAAAACCTACCCGTATTGCCAACGCCGCAGAAGATATACGGCGGTTTGACGAGAATCTGGGACCTTCCGAGGAGATTGGCAGTAAGATCTTTTGGGTGCCGTGGCTGAAAAAGTATATTCCCGAAGAAATTGAGCAATATGCAAACGCATTCAAAAAGGTCGCGGAAAACTACAAGGAATTGTTGGACGGCGACCAAGGAAATCCGCCGCGACTGGGTGGCTGGCATTTCTTTAAGCATACGAAATAAACTTCTTTCACTTGACCGACGTGTATGGTATACTGATACGTAACAAAAGATAACGGCGGTGATACGATGCATTTAATTGCAGGGGATATAAAAATCGATACCGGACTCTGGTCCTATACGGGGAATATCGAGTCCGAACGCAAGGCGTTGCACGAGGATATTGAGATCAAATGTTTTTACGAAGGAACGGCAGTACTGTTTATCGGTACAAAGACCGTCACGGTAAAAGCAGGGGATATTGTTGTTATCAACCCGTATGAAATGCACACTACCATAGACTGCGGTGATACGGGTAGTCGGTATCACCGTTTTATGGTGCCGCTCGATTTCTTCCTTAACCAGGGGATCGGGGAGCTGGATTTGCGTACCATACTGCTGGCAAATCAAAAGCGTTTTTTAACTAAGTTTTCGGGCAACACCCGTATGCGCCGCATTTTGATGCGTGCGGCAAAGGAATATGACGGGCAGAGCGCGGCGTGGCATCTTGCTATACAAGGACTGATGACAGAATTTTTTGCTTTGCTGCTGAGACAAGGCATTGACCAAACACCCGCAGGCGTTTCATCACGGGATGCATTGCGCAGTTACACGCTGATTGAGCCCGCACTCCGTTATATGCGGGACAGTTATGCCGCATCAATGACAGTAGATACACTTGCCGCGCTTTGCGGGGTAAGTAAACACTATTTTTGTCGGGTGTTTAAGAGCACTGTCGGCAGGACCGCGATGGAATATCTGCAAGACTACCGTATAGGTATTGCCAAGGCGCTTTTGCGCAATACCGATAAAAGCATCACCGAAATTGCGGAGACTTGCGGTTTTGAAAGCGTTAACTATTTTTGTCGCTTATACAAAAAACGCGTTGCTTGTACGCCCGTTGCGTACCGTAGACGCGTCAGGGGTGTTGTGTGAATGTTCAAGGAACTTGTGACAAGGCATCATACGCACGTCGTTATAACGGGGGACAGTTTGTCCTTTAATCGGTATGATTTTGACGAATATCGCGGTATGAATGCGTATGATTACGGCGCGGGATTGGGCAGTTGGTCTTTTTTGATCAGAGATAAATTGTATACAACGGATGCACAGTTTATATACGGTGCGGATATGACTTTTTCTTGCAAAACCGTAAGTGGTTTGGCAACCGCAACGGATCTGCCGCATACGGCATTGTTTGACGGTCGTATCAAAACCTTGTTTCCATCCGAGACAGTGACCTTCCGCCTGCCGATACAAACGGACGAACTGGTGCTGTATCTGCAGCACCGCGCGGATACCGATACCGTCTTTGACGTGGCAGTGGACGGTGTTACGGTACAAGCGGATGTGCATACCATCGGGGATACCGCTTGGTTTGCGGGATATGCACCGCTTGTTTTGCGGTTGCCGTGTGACGGCGCACTATCCGCACACGCGGTCACCTTTGCCCGTATACGCGGTGAAGCACCGTGTATTACCGTGGCGGGTGCCGGTGCTGTATACCGTCAGGTTACGTTGAGCGGCAGAGGGTGTACCTGCGCCGATTTCTTTTTGGAAAATTTTGAAGAACGGATAGCAAAATATACCCCCGATTTGTTGCTGTTTTCCGTTTCTGCGAACGACCGTTTGCACGTGTCTGCCGAGAAAATGTGTGAGAACGTAGATGCGCTGTTTGGAATGATACAACAGCGTTTTCCGTGCTGTCGGGTGTTGATGTTAGCACCGCCACATTCTCACGATCCTGATAATCCGCAAAAGGATGTGTCGCCGTATACGGCACTTGAAACTGCGGAGAAGTATGATAGCGCGTTAGAAGCGGTGTGCGGCAGGTGGGGACATACGGTGTTTCGCATCTCGTCGCTGTTTGACGATGCAGATGTGTCTGCTTGGCGATATGACAATATTCACTTAAATAAGCAGGGTAACGCGGTGCTGGCAGATGCGGTTTCGCGTTTGCTGGGTCTATAAAGGAGTAAATACTATGCAGGATGTCAAAGCAATCAAAAAAATAGATATTCACGCGCATGCGACCCTGTTTCCGCAGTTCTTTCCGCCGTTTGCCGGTGGGAAACGGTTTATTGCACCCGAAGAACTGATTGCGGTGTATGATGAAATCGGTGTGGAAAAAGGGGTGTTGCTGCCTATCTCTTCCCCCGAGGGTCAACCGACACCTATGACCAGCGAGGCGTGTAAATACTTAAGTGATATGTACCCTGACAGATTTTTATGGTTTTGCAACGTGGATCCGCGCGCTACCGCGAACAATCCGCGTGCCGACCTCGCAGGTATCATTGCATTTTACAAGGAACTCGGCGCTAAAGGTGTCGGAGAGATCACCGCGAGAATTGCCGCAGACGATCCGCGGCTGGATAATTTGTTTGCGGCGTGTGAAAGTTGTGAAATGCCTGCTATTTTCCATATTGCGCAGGATTTCAACACGTCCTACGGTATTGTGGATGAGCTGGGGTTGCCGCGCATTGAAAGCATACTGAAAAATCACCCAAAATTAAAACTTGTTGGACATTCGCAGGCGTTTTGGAGCGAAATATCCGCTGACAACACCGAAGCGACCCGTGGCGGTTACCCTAAGGGTAAGGTGACGGACGGCAGAATAGCAGAACTGATGCGCCGTTATGAGAATTTTTATTGCGACCTGTCCGCAGGAAGCGGCGCCAACGCACTGATGCGGGATGCGGACTATGCGGTTGCATTTTTAGAAGAGTTTTCCGATCGCATTCTCTTTGGTATTGATATGTGTACGCCGGGGAGCGACGTGCCGTATCTGCTGGGCAATTTTCTGTTAGAATTGGTGAATGCTGGACGTCTCAGCCCCGAAACCTACAAAAAGATCGTACGGGATAATGCGGTAAAACTTTTGGATTTGTGAGAGGAACGGTAATGAGTAATAAGTGTCTACGGTTTGGCATTCTCGGCTGTGGGATGATAGCGCATTTTCACGCCGATGCGATTTTGCATACGGAAAACGCCTGCCTTTGCGGTGTGGCGGATGCAAATACTGTATCTGCCGCGGCGTTTGCAGAAACATACGGTGTCAAGCCGTATGATACGTTTGACGATATGTTGGCGAGCGATATTGACGTTGTATGCATTTGTACGCCGAGCGGTTTGCACGCCGAAAACGCGATCACAGCACTGCAAGCAGGCAAACACGTGGTGTTGGAAAAGCCGATGGCACTTTGTGTGTCGGATGCCGAGCGTATCAAAAAGGCGGCAGACACCAGCGGACGGCTTGTCACCGTGATATCGCAATTACGGTTTAGTCAAGATATACAGCACGTCAAAAAACTGGTGGAAGAAAACGCCTTTGGCAAACTTGTGCTTTGCGATCTGTATATGAAATATTGGCGCGATCCTGCGTATTATGCGAACGGCGGCTGGAAAGGGACTAAGAAAATGGATGGCGGCGGTGCGCTGATGAACCAGGGGATACACGGCGTGGATCTGCTGTTGTACTTGGTGGGGGACGCCGCGGTGCGCGCCGCCACCACCAAAACCGCGTTTCACGATATCGAAGTCGAAGACGTGGCGTTAGCGATGTTGGCGTTTGACAACGGTGCCGACGGTGTGATTGAAGCATCCACCTGCACGTATAACGGCTTTGAGAGAAAAATTGAAATTTTGGGAACGGATGGCTGTGCCGTTTTCAGAGAAAACACGTTGGAAAAGCTGATCGTGCAGGGGAAAACCCTGGTTGATAATGCGAGAGAGAATGTAGCGGGCACGGCATCCGACCCTGCCGCAATGGATAGTCTCGGACATACCTTGCAGATACGCAATCTGGTTAATGCGGTGCTAACGGGGGAAGAACTCCTGATCGATGCGAAAGAGGGCTGTCGCGCGGTGGCGTTGATAGAATCTATTTACAAACAAAACGGTTAAAAAGGAGATACATATGTTTCGGGTAGCTATTTTGGGATGTGAAAATTCCCACGCAGATTCTTTTTTGAATTATATGAACCGCAGCGGCAAGTTCTCCGACGTGGAGGTAGTCGGGGTGTACAGCGACGAACCGGAGGCCTGCGCACGGATGCGTGACAATTTCGGTCTGTACGTTGCAAAGCGGTATGACGAGTTTGTAGGTAAGATCGACGGACTTATCATTACGGCGAGACACGGGGATAATCATTACAAATATGCCAAACCGTATATTGCAAGCGGTATTCCGATGTTTATCGATAAGCCGATAACCGTTTCCGAAAATGAAGCGGTCACCTTTATGAATGAACTGGCGGCGAACAACGTCCGTGTAACGGGCGGTTCCTGCTGTATGCACGATACGGTGATACAGCGTTTAAAAGAAATCGCCGCGCAAAAACCGCACGGAGAGATTTTGGGCGGTTATTTCCGCGCACCTCTCAGCGTACATAACGCTTACGGCGGCTTTTTCTTCTACGCACAGCATTTGGTACAAATGGTGTCGGAAGTGTTCGGCTATTATCCGGACAGCGTCAAAATGTACCAAAATGACACGTCGTATACCGCTGTTATCCGGTATCCGCAATACATTGTGACAGCGGAATACAAAGACGACAATCAGGTGTATTATGCCGCTGTCAGTTGTGAAAAAGCGGTGGTGGGAGAAGCTTGCACATTGCGGGGATGCTTTGAAACGGAATTCGACGAGTTTTATAATCTGTTGCAAGGCGGCGCACAAAAGCAGACGTATGATGCATTCATAGCCCCCGTGTTTGTGATGAATGCCATGTACCGTTCGCTGGAAAGCGGCAATGAAGAACGTGTGCACAGGGCTAAGGAGACTGTATGAATATAGCATTTGCAGGATTAAGACACAGTCATATTTTTGCGCTGTATGATATGGCTTTAGCGCATCCGCAGTATACCGTCGTCGGTGCTTTTGAAAGCGAGCCGCACGCACGGGAAACCGCCAAAACACACGGTGTTATTTGCAACTATGAAAGCTACGAAGCGTTGCTGACAGATGACACGGTGGATATAGTAGCGCTTGGCGGCTGTTTTGGCGATCGCGGTCAAATGGCGATAAGAGCGCTTCAAATGGGCAAACACGTGATAGCGGATAAGCCGCTTTGCACGTCTCTTGCGGAATTAGACCGTATTGAGGCACTGGCAAGCGAAAAGCATCTGACGGTCAGTTGCATGTTTACCATGCGATTTGAAAAGAAGATACGTGCGGTGAAAGCACTGGTGGAAAGCGGCGCTTTGGGAGATATTCAAACGGTTAGTTTCGGCGGTCAGCATCCTTTGCAATACGGCAGACGCCCGATGTGGTATTTCGAAGAAGGCAAGCACGGCGGTGTTATCAATGATATTGCCATACACGGCATCGATGTTTTGTCGTATGCTTTTGGCTTAACAGTTGAGGAAATATTGTCAGCGCGGTGCTGGAATGCGTTTGCCGTTGATGAACCGCAGTTTAAAGACAGCGCACAAATAATGCTGAAGGCACAAAACGGCGCGGGTATTCTGGCGGACGTTTCGTATGCCATTCCCGACGGTGTGGAGTTTGCGTTGCCCTATTATTGGCAATTCAAAGCGTTTGGTACAAAGGGGAGTATTTGTTTTTCTTTAAATGAAGACGTATCCCATTATTACGTGGCCGGAGAGACGGCACCGCAGGTGCTTTCGGAACCGTCTGTCACCGCTTCCTATCTGACTGATTTTTACGCGTTGCTGCAGGGAGAGAGAAATGTGGTGTTGCCGCCTTTGGCGGTATTTTCCGCAACACGCAAAGTGCTGGAAATGCAACAGTATGCAGATGCATCCACATAAGGTGCGAAGATGCAACGCAAAAAAGCGGCAGGGTTCTTTTGAACCTTGCCGCTTTTTCTCTAATTTGGGGATTGCACTTTTAAAAGAATTATGCTATATTTGCTTATATATGTGTAAAAGGAGACGGGCGTGTGGATGTAAAGATAACGGTTATCGGTGTGCAAGAGATGGATGGGCAGACCGATAAGACCGAAATGACCACTGTGGGAACGCTGTCCGAAGACGTAGGCGGTTATGTCCTGCAGTATGCGGAAAGCGCCGCGACGGGTTTCAATGATACCGTCACTACTTTGCGGATACAGCCGCAGATAGTGACAATGGAGCGTACAGGTGCGCACGCAGGGTTACTGGTACTGGAACATAAAAAGCGGCATCTGTGCAGTTACGCCACGCCGATAGGTAACGTGATGCTCGGCGTGTATACCGAAGCGGTGGACACGCAGTTGACACGGACGGGCGGCACGGTGAACGTCTCCTACACGCTGGATGTCGGCGGCAATATGATGTCCCGTCAAAAACTGACCGTTCGGGTAGATAGAAAGGAAAAATGATATGTCTAAGATCGTAAACATAACCGAAAACACTTTAAGAGAGCGCATTGCGGCGGCGGTTGCGGCGGCGGTTGCGGCAGGTGAATTGCCCGAAGCGCCCCTGCCCGATTTTGCGGTAGAAATTCCCGCTGACCGCGCGCACGGTGACCTTGCCGTGAACGTGGCGATGGTGTCTGCCCGCGCGTTCCGCAAAGCGCCGCGACAGATTGCGGATGCTATTTTGGCGCATATTGACCTTGATGGCACGTATTTTGAAAAAGCAGAAGTGGCAGGTCCCGGCTTTATGAACTTTTTCTTGGCACCTGCGTATTATTCTGCTATCGTACGTGACGTATGTGCGTTAAAAGACGCGTACGGCCGTTCGGATTTTGGCGCAGGCAAAAAAGTGATGGTGGAATTCGTGTCTGCTAACCCTACCGGTCCGATGCATATGGGTAATGCGCGCGGCGGTGCGTTGGGTGACTCGCTTGCGGCTGTTTTGGATGCTGCGGGTTATGACGTATGGCGTGAATTTTACGTTAACGATGCGGGTAACCAGATCGAAAAATTTGCCACATCTTTGGAAGTGCGGTATCTGCAGATTTTCAAAGGGGAAGAAGCGGTCGTTCTGCCTGAAGACGCGTATCACGGCGATGATATCAAAGAACACGCGGCAGGGTTTGCGGCTGTGCACGGAGATGCGTTTGTAGAAGCGGACAGCGAAGTAAGACGCAAAGCGCTGGTGGAATATGCGTTGCCCCGTAACATTGAAAAAATGCATCACGATATGGATTTGTACCGCATAAAATATGACGAATGGTTTATGGAATCCCGTTTGCATAACAGCGGTGAAGTCAAAGAAGTCATTGATATTTTGACGAAAAACGGTCTTACCTACGAAAAAGAAGGCGCTTTGTGGTATAAGAACGCTGAAATTCTGACCGAAAAACTGCGCGCGGCAGGTAAAACCGATGCGGAAATTGAAAAATTGGAACTGAAAGACGACGTGCTGATCCGCGCTAACGGCAACCCCACCTATTTTGCGGCGGATATTGCGTATCACCGCAACAAATTCTTGCGTGGTTTCGATACCTGCATTGACGTGTGGGGCGCTGATCACCACGGTCATGTGGCGCGTATGAAAGGTGCTATGGATGCGATTGGTCTTGACGGGGACAAGTTGCAGGTGGTGCTTATCCAGCTGGTGCGTTTGATGCGTGACGGCGAAGTAGTGCGTATGTCGAAGCGTTCGGGAAAAGCCATTCAACTCGCCGACTTGTTGGACGAAGTGCCTGCCGATGCGGCGCGGTTCTTCTTCATTTTGCGTGAAGCGGGTACGCGTATGGACTTTGATCTGGACTTGGCAATCGAGCAGTCTTCGTCTAACCCTGTCTATTACGTGCAGTATGCACACGCGCGTATTTGCTCTATCTTCCGCAAAATGCAGGAAGAAGGGGTCACCTACGATTTGGCGACTGCATCTCTCGATGCGTTGTCCACCCCTGAAGAGCGCGAATTGATCCGCCATATTTCGGGATACAGCAATGAAATTATCGAAGCAGCGCAGGAGTATGAGCCAGCGCGTATTACCCGCTATGCGCAGGAATTGGCAACCTTGTTCCACAAATTCTATAACGCTTGCCGTGTTATGGGCGACGATGCGGGTCTTACTGCGGCGCGGTTAGCGTTGTGCGATGCTACCCGCATCACCTTGCACAACGCGCTGGCGCTTCTCAAAATTGCGGCACCGGAGGTTATGTAATGTACTATATGCCCGAAGAAACCCGCCGTCTGCGTGAAGATGCGCGTGAAGACGGCAACTTTATCGGCGGTATTGTCTTACTGGTTACGGCGTTGCTGTCGTTAGGTTTTACCGTACTTTCCGTGGTGTTGGTGTTAACGGGAAAATTCACTCCCGAACAGATGACACAGGAAGATCTGGGACTGGGAAAAACAGGATATATGGTGCTGTATATGTGCACGTATATTGTGTTTATGGGTGTCCCGCCGCTGCTGGTATGCTTGCTGTTCCGCCGTAGCTTACCGCGGATAGCACCACCCGGCGTATGGGTGGATGCAGGCACGCGTATGTGTGCGTTTTTTATAGGTTTGGGTGGTTGTGCCGCCGCAAATCTTGTGGCATCATACGTGGCGGCGATTTTGGACAGTTTCGGCATTGCGCCGCCCGAAAATCCCACCTTTTTGGAAAGCACACCGCAAAGTCTCGCACTGAATCTGGTGGTAATGGCGTTGTTACCTGCTCTGCTGGAAGAATTTGCATTTCGTAAATGTATACTCGGTACTTTACAAAAATACGGAAACGGTATGGCAGTAGTGGCATCCGCCTTGTTATTTGGTGTGATACACGGCGGTATTGCACAGAGTGTATTTGCATGTATAGTGGGTTTGGTACTCGGATTTATCACCGTGAAAACGGGTAATATCCGTACGGCAATTGCGGTACACTTTTTCAACAATGCGCTGTCTGTGTTAACGGAATATTTGACGTTGGATATGGAACAAACCGCGCAGGGTTTAGCGTACACGATGGTGGTTGGTGTGACCGGTCTTTGCGGTATCGTGGCGTTGATCATGTCGGGTGTACGCAGAAATGCGTTGTTCGCCAAAGTACAACCGTCGCTTGTTTTGCGCGGTATGGGCGGCATTATATGGAGTGCACCGCTTATGGTGATCGCGTTTATTTTGTTGGCTTTGAGAGTAGTGTATGCCAATGTATTATGAGGACAAGTGAAATGCAGGAAGAATATATGCAGTTGGCGCTGGCTTTGGCGGCGGAAGCGGCGGCTGAGGGGGAAGTGCCCATCGGTGCGGTCGTAGTAAAAGACGGCAAAGTAGTAGGAACAGGTCGCAATCGCCGCGAAATCGCCAAAAATGCTTTGGCGCATGCCGAAATAGAAGCGATACACAATGCTTGTGAGACGCTGGGTGGTTGGCGGCTGTCGGGTTGCGATATATACGTGACGTTAGAGCCATGTCCTATGTGTGCGGGTGCTATCATTAACGCGCGTATCGACACCGTTTACGTGGGTACGACAGATCCGAAAGCAGGTTCGTGCGGCTCGCTTACCAATCTTTTTATATTACCTTATAATCATAAGCCGCAGTATGTCAGCGGCATCTGTGCAGAGCAGTGTGCAACGCAATTAAAAGCGTTTTTTCGAAAAATCCGAAAAAAAGGTGAATAAACTTTCGAAAACTACTTGCAATTTTAAAAACACTATGCTATAGTATGTACTGTGATATGTTATATTGTTTAAATTTTCTGTACTGAGACTTGAAAGAGGGAAAGACAAATGAAGAAAGAATATATAGCGCCTGAATATCGTTCCCTGCAGTATGTATTTACTGAGGAAGTGGCTACCAGTGAAGAACCTTGGGGCGATTTGGAAACTAACCTTTCCTCCTTGTTACCGCCCACCCCGTAAGCAAAAGGAAAATAGTTGTAATTTGTGTTTAAAAGTCCGTGGTATCACCACGGGCTTTTTGCTTTTGTTGCGGTCGCGGTTTTTAAAAGACTTTGTTATTTTTTTAACTTTTTTGCCATAAAGTGTAAAAAGGTGATTGACAACGGTTTTTAATGAGAGTAAAATAGGAACAACTATATATGTGCAGTAATATTCTGCATATGAAAGGAATGGTTACAAATGGCAAGAGTATACAATTTTTCCGCCGGTCCTTCTATGCTGCCCGAGAGCGTTTTGCGCACGGCGGCTGATGAAATGTTGGATTACAAAGGTTCGGGTCAGTCCGTTATGGAAATGTCCCACCGCTCTAAAACCTATGATGCTATCATTAAAGAATGTGAAGCGCTTCTCCGTGAAGTGATGAACATTCCGGATAACTATAAAGTCCTGTTCTTACAGGGCGGTGCTTCTTCTCAGTTCGCGATGGTACCGATGAACCTGATGACGGGTAGCGGCAAAGCCGACTTTGTACTGACCGGTCAGTGGGCGACCAAAGCGCAGAAAGAAGCAGCGCGTTACGGCGAAGCGAACGTGGTTGCCAGTTCCAAAGATAAGACCTTCTCTTATATCCCGAAGCTGGACCCCGCGACCTTTACCCCCGACGCAGATTATTTCCATATCTGTATGAACAACACCATTTACGGTACAGTGTACCATGAACTGCCTGAAACGGGTAACGTGCCGCTGGTTGCGGATATTTCTTCCTGCATCCTGTCCGAGCCTATCGACGTTTCTAAGTTCGGTATGTTGTATGCGGGTGCGCAGAAGAATATGG